>RGVZ01000040.1 GCA_010029825.1 bacterium
TATTGATGCGTGGATTGCTGAGGCAAGGCAAACATCGCTGCCAATTCAGTCAATTCCGCAGCGGATTCTCCTGCTGGAATCAAAAATCGAAGACCCTGTTCCCGTAAACTTTTTAGCTGATGCGACGGGACTCGAGAAAATTTCACCTTTTATCTTCATCGATGCAGCAAGCTCCACGCTGACGGCAAAACTCAACCATGACTCCTCCGCAAAGGGCATGAAAGGGCGCAAGGTCAACCTGTCCGAGTCTACGAGCGCGAACGTGGTAATCGCGCAATTGAGTGGGAATTCACCGTTGCTCTATGTCAACAACGGCGAAAAGCTCCGTAAACTTGGTAACGTAAAGCCCTACAAGGGCGAAAAGTCGCCGGATTCCGTCCTGAACTGGCTATACCAGGTGCTCGGTTATGACGGAGTGTTGTTGGCCAGAAAGGGCACCTACGTTTTGGTATCCGGATCCGCTGCTGTTCTCGGGAAAGACGGTATCCAGGCGCTTGCGATCCGGGGTTCTGAATCGCAATTGGCTCTTTTGGACAAGAAGCGCTCCGGCTCCAGCCTTCTTGAGATCGAAGTAGCCAGGGGACCATATGCCGTCCTTCGCATTCTTGCTCTGGCAAAAGATTCCGGGGAGCTGCCCGTGGGGGTTAAACTGACCATTCAGCGGGAACGCATTAAAAAAGAATCCGAATAGATACCGCGCCTATTTTTTTGAAGCCTCGTGAAATTTCAGCATCAAATCAGTCAAAACCGCGTCGATCAATTTTGTCTCGTCACTGTTCAGGTTGCCATTCGTTTTGGTCTTGAGCATCCGGATGATTTCTATGTTCTGACGGGCGAGCGCGATGTTCGTTCCCTTGGCGACTTGCTTTGACTCACCAGCAGTTCCCTCTCCAAGGTAATGCAGAGCGGCAGACGAGAATCCAAGGACAAGCTGGGAAAACTCCACGGTTTGTTCCGAGAAATCTGTTTTCATTGAAATCACTCTCTCCTGTAAGTCACGATATTACGCGGGAAAAAAGACCGTTTTTTCTGATCATCGAACCCCCATAATTCAGATTTTATCCGCAATCTTCCGAAAAAATCCAAGGGTAACTGAACCTGACAGCGGGAACTTCCAGGCATGAGCACCAGCAAGCCAGACCAGCTCCGGGAAAGCCGCGCCGTCTTGTACGTAAATCGCGAGGACCAACCGGCCGAGGCGATAAAACTTCGCAGGGACGCGACTATTTTCGGGCGCGAAAAAGGTGACGTCATCATCAGTGACGCAGAAGTTTCGGCCACACACTGCCAGATCCAGAACATCATCGGCGTCTACCACATATTTGACATGAACAGCACAAACGGAACCTTCGTCAACGGGCATCGGATCGTCAAGTCGAAGCTTCAGGACGGGGACGAGATCCGCATTGGCAAAACAACCATGAAATTCTCTCTCGAGGACGAGCGCAGGACGCGACACATCTCGACCCAGTATCGAACCACAGGAAAAACCCCTGAGGACTCAAAGGCCAGCCTGGTTGACAGCTTGATCGAGTCCGAACTGCGCCAGACACAAAGCCACTACGTTGTCCTGAACGTCAGATACGGGGACGGGCGAAACGAGGAAATCCCACTGCGACAAAAACACTTTTTCATCGGTCGCGCGGCCCATTTCGGGCGGTTTGATGCCGACCCGGAAATCTCGCGCAAACACCTGCTGGTCAAAGTCAATGACACTGGTGACGTGTTTGTCGAAGACCAAGGCTCAATGAACGGTTCTTACGTTAACGGGAAAAAAATCAGCAGCCTTCAGCCCGTCACGAGTCGTGACGTCATTGCTATCGGAGGATGCGAAATCAGGATTTCGGTCAGGACACGAACCGATGGTGGTGGGGACGGAGAGACTTGAACTCTCACGCCAGAGGCACTGGCTTCTAAGACCAGCGTGTCTACCAATTTCACCACGTCCCCATACAAAAAGCCCGCTTCCATGGACCATGAGGGTTACCAGGAGCGGGCCTTCGACTTTCGGAGTCTTCGCTTTAGTGAGCGACTGCCGGCAAGGCCGACTTGGCTTCCTTCACGAGTGCTGCAAAACCAGCCTCGTCGCGAAGCGCCATGTCCGCAAGGACGCTGCGATCGAGCTCGATGCCCTTGAGGCGCAAGCCATGCATGAATTCCGAGTACTTCAGGCCAGCGGCCCGGGCAGCCGCGTTGATGCGGATCACCCAAAGGGTACGGAATTCGCGCTTTTTAACGCGCCGATCGCGGTAGCTGTACTTGAGCGCGCGACGCACCACATGAACCGCTGTTCCGTAGCAGTTCTTCCTCGTTCCACGAAAGCCGCTCGCAAGGGACAGCAACTTCTTGCGACGACGGCGGGCTTTAAAACCTCTTTTTGCACGAGCCATGACAAAACACCTGCTTTAAATCACAAAATCATCAGCCGTTTGGCAGACAACGAATCACCAAACCGGCATCCGACGGATGAACGTAACCAGTCTTCTTGAGCTTGTTCTTGCGAGCGCGATCCTTCTTGGTCAGGATGTGGCGCTTGTTGCACTTGCTGCGCTTGATCCGGCCCGACGAAAGGACCGAGAACCGCTTCGCAGCTGCTTTTTTTGTCTTCATTTTGGGCATGGTAAAAACCCCTTCCGCTTCTTTTCTGAAGGACGAAGGGGTGTAACACGCAGCAACCGACTGTGCAAAGGAAAAAAGCAGGCCCTTGGGGATAACGAAATACCCGCCTCAGCCAAGGCATTCCGTCATTGGCTGATCAGGGCAACCCTTCCGTCCGCCAAAGCCTTGAGAGTTTCGTCACGTAACGCGTTAAAACGGTCGCCGTCTATGACTAACCGGTTCCCTTCACGGACCCCGTCGACGTTCAACGTTTCATGACTATTTCCAATAATTGCGGATAGTTCTGACTTGTCCGCGTTACGGAACCATCGTCCCATGGCGCCTTGGGCCACTGCCGCCGCTGAACCCTTTCTGGGTTCAAACAAAACCTTCCCTGAGGAATCTACCAACCAAAACGCAATCGCTGGGTCGACCCCTTTTGGAAGTCGTAAAACCAGCCCACCGGAAGTCCCACCAGTTCCCGCATGGCCTGCTCCGGCTTTTCTCAGCGCATGGGCAAACCCATCCCGGAGCTTGGCCTCCATTGAGACCTCAACGGCCCCGGAGGCAAAAAACGTCGCGTTCAGGGATTGTACGGACTTGACGACTTCAGAGCGGGCCTTTGCCAAGCCGCCATCCGATTCATTGACCGGGGTACCTGTTTTGGCGTGCTGATCGCGCAGCACCCGGTCCAGCACTGGTACGGCTCTTTCATAACCGTTGCGCCACGCCGTTCGCTCAAGGTCCTTCAACCCGTCCTGCTTGGCGACGTCGGAGGCGGCAACACCATCGAAACGGGCTGTCAAGTTGGACCAGTTGATCTCAATGCCGTCAGCCTGCACGATCCAGGGCTTTGCGTTGGCGTTCCCGGTCACGGTGAAGGCCAGAAACGCGCAGACCGCCGCATTGAAGAGTCCGTGATGTTTCATGAGTGTCATTCTCCGGTGTGACATCAGGAATTATTCCACGGCTCACAGAAGCCCCGCAATCGAGGCAACAGTTGCCGGGTTGCCAGCCACGATCCCTGTTTTCTCGAGGTCGTAGTCAGCGCTGATTCCAGGATAATTTTGCACGACTCCGCCCGCCTCTGTCACCAACAGGGAACCAGCCGCGACATCCCAGACCTGCAGTCCATTTTCCCAGAAGCCATCAAAAATACCCTCCGCCACCAACGCGAGGTCCAGCGCGGCCGCCCCGTCGCGACGGATCGCGGGGCAATGTTGCGCCACCCGGGCAAAACGCTCTACTTCCGGAAGCAGCTTTTCAGGAGCCGTGAAGTAGAAACCAGTCACGAGGAAGGCTTTTGCGACCGGACGTTCTGGCCTGACATGCAAACGTGCGCCACCCGACCAGGCACCCCGACCCGACTCGGCAAGATAGGACTTTCCGCGGATCGGGTCGATGATCCCCCCAGCCACTACCCGGATTGAGCCATCGGCCGCAAAGACCCCGCGAGCGATGGAAACACAGAAATAGGGGTACCCGTTCGCGAAATTGGTTGTGCCATCCAAAGGATCGACAATCCACACGTGCTTGCCCTCGGGACGATGACTCGCTGTGGTGTGCGTTTCTTCAGAGAGAATCAGGTCGTGGGGAAACGCCTCCTTGATCCTGCGAAGGGCTTCCTTTTCACTGGCGAGGTCAGCCTCGGTGACGAGGCTGGCATCGCTTTTAGACCGGACTTCCAGACCCGAACGGAACCGGGAAACCAGTTCCCGGGCACAATGAGAGAGCGTTTCATCAATAAATTCAGTTACTTGCAAAGTCATCCCCCCGACAACTAAACGAACCGGGCATCCCCGGTCTCGTCCGCATTTTATGGTAATGACGCCCGGAACGGGTTACGAAGTAATAAATGGGTGAAATAATACCCGTAACCGGAGTCAACAAAGTCGCCATGAACCCGACATTTGATCTTTCCCAAGCCATCGTCACAGTCGCAGTTAGCGCAGTGATTGGCTACATCATATTCCGTACCGGATTGTTTTTGCTGCCGGGGCGACTTGCCGCGGCCAACCGAAGCCAGAAGACTGAAGTCCTTAAAGATGCCCGCATTCAGGCCGGAACCATTTGCGAAGATCTCCTGAAGCGCGCGGATGCAAACATCCAGATTTTGCGTGAGGATCTCGATGAGGCTCTTGCTGAACGCAAGGAGGACTTGAAAGCCGCGGAGGCGGAACTTGAGATCCGCGAACGGCTGTTTGACTCGGAAGAGAGCCAGGTCGAAAAGCTGGAAAAAGATCTCGAGGTGGCAAACCGCAAGTCCCAGTCCCTGCGTGACATCAACAACAACCTCGAGCATGGCGTCAGCGACGCCGGAATGACGCTCAAACGCAAACTTGAGGAGCTGTCACGCACCGACTCCAACGAACTGAAGCTCGCCATCAAGCGCTCCGTCATCGAAAGTCGCCAGCTGGAATGCCAGAAAGTCCTGCGCATCGCCGCTGATGAGTTGACGTCGTCCGGGAAACGGATGGGCCAAAGAATCATCGGTCGCGCCATGTCGCGTTACGCGCCTGAGTTTCCCTGGCCCAAAATGCTGAACCATGTGGAAGTCGAGAGCGAGCGGCTCGCGGATGAACTGGAATCAAACCCGCAAATCCTGTTGGACATGAAGGAAATCGCGGGCATTGAAATCGAACTCTCGCGGCCGGAAAATCCGGATTTCAAACCGTTGCTGCGCCTCTCCGGCGGTGCCGGGGTGGACCGCGAATCGGCGCGACTCGCCATTCAAGAATTGCTAGCCAAGGGAGCGGTGTCATGGTCGAAGAGCCGCGAAAGCTACGCGCGGCATCGCGAGGCCGTCGAGCAACAAGCGATAAAACTGGGTCGGCAAGCCGTTCTGGCGCTTCACCTGGACAATATTCACCCCGAAGTCCAGAAACTGGTCGGCTACTTGAACTGGCGAACCAGTTACCGCCAGAATCAATATTTGCACTCGTTCGAAGTCGCGGTACTCGCAGGTGTCGTTGCCTCGGAACTCGGCGTCGATCCTTCCGACGCGAAGCGCTGTGGCTTGCTGCACGACATCGGCAAGGCACTGGACTACCGGATCGAAGGAAGCCATGCCGTCATCAGCGGCGATTACGCGGACCGTTTTGGTGAGCGTCGCATGATTTGTGACACAGTCATGTCACACCACAATGACCTGGTGCTTGAGACACCGATGGCTTACGTCCTGAAGACCGCGGATACCCTGTCGGGTGCGCGGCCCGGGGCCAGGGTCAATCTCGAAGAGGGTTACCAGATCCGCCTGAACGCAATTGATGAAGTCATCCGGAGCTTCCCTGGCGTCACCAAATCGGCGATCATGAACGGTGGCAGGGAAGTTCACGTGGAAGTGAATCACAAGCGCGTGAAAGACGCTGACTTGCAGAGGCTGTCCACCGAGATCGCCAAACGCATAGAAACTGATGTCGCGTTCCCGGGCCAGATCAAGGTGCTTGTCACAAGACGGTTTGAAGCGACCTCTGTCGCCTAGGAAAGACAGTCAAGGAAACCCATGAGCGGAATCCGGGCAGAACTCGCCGCCGTACAAAAGAAGGTCGCGTTGTATCTCAACGTTGGCCGCTACGACGCCGCCGAGAAACTGTTGAAGTCGACGCTCTCGACTCATGGTTCCCTGGCGAATATCCACAACCTCCTCGGTGTCACCTATCACAAGCAATCGCGGTTTCCGGAAGCCATCCGGGAATTCAAGAAGTCCTTGAGGACGAACAGTGACTTCACCGAGGCAGCCTTGAACCTGTCAGTGCTGTTGTCTGACCTCGGGCAGTACGATGATGCCAAGGGTGTCTTTGAGCAAGCCTTCAAGCAAGTCCGTCCGGGGCAGAGGGTTCCTGACCTCGTTCTGGGACGGATCGCAAATCATCATGTCACCGTGGCTCGCTCTTATCAGCAATCATTCATGACCCAGGAAGCAATCAACGAGTACCGGAAAGCCCTTTCGATTTATCCAAAAATGCCGGACGTTCGCCTTGATCTCGGCCGGTTGTATTTGAATACGGACCAATCAGATAAAGCCTTTCAGGAATTTTCCGAAATCCTCAATGCCGATCCATCCAATTCGCAGGCACTCCTGTGGGCTGGAATCGCGCGCTACAAGTCAGGGAAACCTGAGGAAGCACGCCAGCTATGGCGGCAGGCGCAAGCGGCATCGCCGGCCGAGAACGGGGCACGTGCCTTGATCAAAGGGGCCGGCGTTTAAAGAAAAAATCAGGCTCCGGGGGGATATGTGGTCAACGGTATTTACAAGTTCAATCCCGGGGAAATCTGTGTTCTCGTTGTCGACGACCAGGACCAGATCCGCAAGGCCATCCGCCGTGTCCTGCAAAAAATGCAATTCCAGGACGTGTTGGAGGCCACCAACGCGCAAGCTGCCGATGCTGTGTTCAGCGCCAGGCATCCTTCTCTTGTCATCTGCGACTTGAATCTGGGAGAAACAAGCGGATTTGAGGTGCTCGAACGCATTCGCGCCCGCTGCCTCGGGTCCGACATTCCTGTATTGATGGTGACCGGAGAATCCAGCCGTGACGACATCATCAAGTCCGTCGACATGGGCGCGAACGACTACCTTTTGAAACCGTTCCAGCCAGAAGATCTTGAGAGAAAAGTTGTCAAACTGCTCGATGCTTTCGTCGCGCCCGAACCTTTGCTGCAAAAAATCCGGGCAACAGAAAAACTTCTGATGGAGGGTGAGTACATGACCGCCCTTCATCCGCTCGGAGAAGCCATCGCGATCGAAGCGAACAACCCTCGAGTAAGGTTCCTGCACGCCTTTGCCCACGCCAAAACAGGCAGGACTGGCATCGCCGAAAAGACATTGGAAAAACTCATCTCGGAACAACCAGGCTATTTCCGGGCCACCGCGCTCCTCGCTGACCTCCGCCTCGCGGGTGGAAGGGTCGGTGAGGCGGTCAGGCTCATGGAGCGGGAACTGGAGTACAACGGGAAGCAGCCCGGCCGCCGCGTACAACTAGCGAAATTACTTCTGGCCCAGAAAAAATCCGAAGAATGCATAGAGCAATGTCGAAAGGCCCTGCTGCTGGACCAGCGGATGGGAGAGGCCCTACTGACCATGGGACACGGGCAGGTCCTGGCCGGAAATATCGACAAGGGAATTTATTATTTCAAGAGGCTTCGTCGTTATCATCCAGATTCCCGTGACGCCCTCGAGGCTATTGTCTCCACCTGCGAACGAATTAAAGACCTGAAACGGGCGGAGTACGCCTTGCGCGACGAGAGGGCCGCCAATCCGGACCAGAAGGACGCGACGGTGATCCTCGCCAGGGTGTATCTCATGCAGCATAAACTTGACGAGGCCGTTGCCATCGCCGGTGAATTGACAAATTCCGGCGCCGCAGATGAAGCCAACCTGATCATGGCCATGGCTGAGATCAAAAACGGGCGCGCTCGCGAAGCCTTGGTCGCTCTCGAAAAGATAAGAGGAGAACAGGACCGGGCTCACGTATGCCGTCTGAGAGCCGAGTTGAACCTTCAACTCGGCAACCCCGCGCAGGCTGCCATCGAGGCGGGAAAATCGTTTGCCGCGGAGCCCTGGAGTGAACGGGCGCTCCTGATTCAAGCGGCAGCGCTGGCCAGGATCGGAGAGCACGCGAAGGCTTGTTTTGTCCTTCTGCGAGCTTCGATGGTTGGGGCACCGGCCGAAATGACTGCCGATGAATTCGTGGAATCGAGACAACGTCTCGAGGACCGCCGGGAAGTCGCACGAGCCAATGCGTCGGCGCGCGTTGCCTCCTGACCTGCGTTGGTGTTATACGGGATCAATGAGCCTTGGACTCCAATACCAGAAATACCTCGACTGGCTTGAAGATCGCGGTCAGATCTATCCATATCCTCGCACAAATACAGGGCAGGCAGACCGGAAAGTTTTCAAGGTCATCCTCGTTCACGGAATCACCGAAAATACAGGATTGAGTGCTGACCAGGCGCAGCTGCTGTCACGCATCGCCACTGCCTGTGGATTTGAACCTGAGCACACGATGATCGACTCCGCGATGACAGTGGAAAGGGAAGGCGCCGGCCTGAACTTCGTTGATGTAGAACTCGTGGTCACCTTCGGTGATGCCGCGTCACAGGCATGGACACGCGTTACCCGGAGGGCCGCGTTTGATGAGGGCCCTGTTATCAAGGGTCCTGCAATTGAGGTCCTCGAGGCCAGTCCCGCTGAAAAAAGAAACCTCTGGAAAAAACTGCAAACACGGAAGGGTCTCATCAAGACCATCAGGTGATACTCCCTCACGGAGGTTTCGTGACTACGACTTTGTTCCGTCGCCTCTTGTCATGCATCGTGCTCGCGATCTCATCGCCCCATGTCCAGGAAGCCACGGCTCAAGGCACGGCGCCTTCCGTAGTTGTCACCACAATCGGCACGATCAGTCCGGCCAGCGTCGACATATTGGAATCGGCCATGGATCTTGCGAAAACGAAAAATGCTGTCGCGCTGGTCATCGAACTCGATACCCCCGGTGGTCTCCTTGAGTCCACCCGGCGCATGACGCGGGATATATTGAACTCGCCAATTCCAGTCATCGTCTGGGTTGGCCCGGGTGGGGCGAGGGCCGCCAGTGCGGGATCGTTCATCACAATGGCAGCCCACGTTGCCGCCATGGCGCACACGACAAACATCGGTGCTGCTCATCCCGTCGGGGTCGGCATGCCGTCCACAAAAGACGCGGCAGATGGCAGCATCGCCATGGAAAAAGCCCTGAAGGATACACTGGCGATGGCCGAATCCATCGCGACCACTCGCGGGAGAAGTGTCGAGATGGCCAGATCCTTTGTCCTGGCCTCGGAGGCAATCACCGCCCAGGAAGCTCTTGAAAACAAGGTTATCGATATCCTGGCGGATTCCCTTGATGAATTATTCGCGGGGATCGTTGACCGTCCGGTGAGACTTGATTCAGGAGTGACGACCACACTGACTTTGAAGGGCGCAAAAATCATTCGCCACGAGAAAAACCTCCGTCATGCGATCCTCGAGATTGTGTCGGACCCGAATATCTTTTACCTCTTGTTCCTGGCGGGTATCATCGGGCTGGGATTTGAACTTACGCACCCCGGTGTCATTTTCCCTGGTGTGGCAGGCGCCATCTGTCTTCTTCTGGCCTTGGTGGCCATGTCCGTCCTCCCCGTTAACTACGGAGGGCTTGGCCTTCTGATCGCGGGCATCGTCATGATGATCGCGGAAATTTTTGTGCCCAGTTTTGGTACGCTTGGTATAGGCGGTATCATCGCCTTCATCTTGGGTTCTCTGCTTTTGTTTGACCCGGCAACCGGAGTCGCTGTTTCGATCTGGACGATATTGCCCGGAGCGTTCGCGATCGCTCTTTTCTTGGCCTTCATCAGCCTTGTCACACTCAAGACGTTGCGTTCCCGGGTCATCAGCGGCCAAGAAGGACTGGCTGGCAAGAGTGCCGTGGTTTTCCGTGATTTTTCTGGCAACATGGGTCAAGTCAGGGTCAATGGTGAAATATGGGCATCAGAGCTTCCTGCGGGGGAGACTGCGAAGGCGGGTGAAGAACTCACTATCGTCAAGAGCGAGGGACTCAAGTTGAACGTGGTAAAAAAACAAAGGACCGTTAGTCGTCCAGGAGGAACGTCGTGACTTCAGGGATTTTTATTCTTTTCATTCTCGCGCTCGTCTTTCTGGCGTCTTCGGTAAAGGTGCTGCAGGAGTATGAGCGCGCTATCGTGTTTCGTCTGGGTCGGGCACTCGGCGCCCCGAAGGGCCCTGGCCTGATCATCCTGATTCCCGTGCTGGACCGGATGGTCCGCATCTCGACACGCACCATCACGACCGAGATCGAGCCACAGGATGTGATCAGTCGAGACAACGTCAGTTTGAAGGTAAGCGCGGTCCTTTACTTCCGCGTGATCGACCCGTACAAGGCAATCATCAACATCGAGAATTACATGTACGCGACCTCCCAGTTGGCGCAAACCCACCTGCGCTCGGTTCTGGGTCAACACACGCTCGATGACTTGCTCACTGAGCGTGACAAGATCAACGACCAGTTGCAGCAGATCCTTGACCAGAACACCGACTCATGGGGAATCAAAGTCGCATCCGTTGAAGTCAAGCACATTGACTTGCCACAGGAGATGCAGAGAGCGATGGCCCGGGAAGCTGAATCCGAGAGGGAGCGTCGGGCCAAGATCATCAGCGCGGAAGGCGAGCTCCAATCTGCGGCAAAGTTGCGCGAGGCGGCGGACACCCTGTCCCAAAACGCCGTATCGGTCCAGTTGCGTTATCTCCAGACGCTTTCGGACATTTCGTCTGAACATAACTCCACTATCGTGTTCCCGATTCCGGTGGAGTTGTTGAAGCCTTTTCTCGAAGGCAAGAAGTCCTGAATGGAATACGAATTGTTTCTGGCAAATAAAAAACCCCGGACCACAGAGGTCCGGGGTTTTTTTATCAAGGGTTATGGATTGCCAGAGTTATCTTCGTACTCGGCGTCGACGACATCCGAGTCCGGTTTCTTCTTGCCAGTGTCACCGCCCTCGGCCTTGCCTGCCTCACCGGCGGCCTGAGCCGACTTGTAAAGCTGCTCCGCGAGCTTGTGCATCTTTGACTCGAGCTCCGCCCGGGCCGTCTCGATCACAGAGGCATCCTCTGAATCAAGCTTGGTTTTGGCAGTCGCGACCGCGGACTCCACTTCGCCCTTGAGATCGACAGGCAACTTGTCACCGCTCTCCCGGATCATCTTCTCGGCCTGGAAGATCATGGAGTCCAGGGCATTGCGGGCCTGGATCTGCTCACGCTTTTTCTGGTCTTCTTCCTTGTGGACTTCCGCGTCCTTGACCATCCGGTTGATTTCATCCTCACTGAGCTTGGTCGAGGCCTGGACCGTGATCTTTTGCTCTTTGCCGGTACCGAGGTCCTTGGCCGAAACGGACACAATGCCGTTGGCATCGATGTCAAACGCAACCTCGATCTGCGGTACGCCACGCGGTGCCGTAGGGATGTCGACCAGACTGAACCGTGATAACTGGCGGTTGTCGCGGGCCATTTCACGCTCACCCTGGAGCACGTTGATCTCGACTGACGTCTGGTTGTCCGCAGCGGTCGAGAAAACCTGTGCGCGACGTGTCGGGATCGTGGTGTTGCGTTCGATAAGCTTCGTCATGACGCCACCCAGGGTCTCGATACCGAGGGAAAGCGGTGTCACGTCCAGCAGCAGAACGTCTTTTACTTCGCCAGCAAGGATACCTGCCTGGACCGCGGCTCCCACAGCCACAACCTCATCCGGGTTTACTGTCCGGTTGGGTTCCTTGCCAAAGAAGTCTTTCACCTTCTGCTGAACCAGGGGAATGCGCGTCGAGCCACCGACCAGAAGAACCTCGTTGACCTGCGCGGATTGAAGACCAGCGTCCTTCAGGACCTGACGGCAAGGGGCGAGAGTCTTCTCGACAATGTCGCCAATCAACTGCTCGAACTTCGCGCGATTCAAGGACACGTTCAAGTGCTTCGGACCGGTCTGATCCGCCGTCAAGAACGGCAGATTGATATCCGTTGACTGCGCCGATGAAAGCTCGATCTTGGCCTTCTCGGCGGCTTCCTTGAGGCGCTGCATGGCCATCGGGTCCTTGGAAACGTCAATGCCCGTGCTGGTCTTGAACTCTTTGACGAGGAATTCGATCAGGACCTCATCAACGTTGTCACCGCCAAGGTGGGTGTCGCCGTTGGTTGCGAGCACCTCAACGACATTTTCGCCAACTTCGAGGATCGAAATGTCAAACGTACCGCCACCGAAGTCGTAGACGGCGATCTTTTCGTTCTTCTTCTTGTCCAAACCGTAAGCAAGAGCCGCCGCGGTCGGCTCGGCGACAATACGCTTCACTTCGAGGCCAGCGATCTTTCCGGCGTCTTTCGTTGCCTGACGCTGGCTGTCGTTGAAGTAGGCCGGTACCGTGATCACGGCTTCCGTTACCGTCTCGCCGAGGTAATCTTCGGCTGCCTGCTTCAGCTTGGCGAGAACCTTGGCGGAAATCTCGGGCGGCGTGTGCTGCTTACCGTCGACTTCGAACACGGCAAGATTGCCACGACCTTTCGTCACCTTGTAGGGAACCCGCTTGGCCTCGTCCTCACGCTCGCCATAAGTGCAGCCGATGAAGCGCTTGGCTGAGTAAATGGTCTTGTCCGGGTTGGTTACCGCTTGGCGACGAGCCGCAGCCCCGACGAGGACGTCACCGTCCTTCGTGAAAGCGACCACGCTGGGCGTGGTCCTCTGGCCTTCAGCGTTGGCGATGATTTTGGGTTGCCCTTGCTCCATGATGGCAACCACGGAGTTTGTCGTTCCCAAATCGATTCCGATGACTTTGCTTCCCATATGTACCCCATTTCATTATGGATTTTTTGACTTTTTCATGGCGCTCAAGGCGCCAGGGCGGGCCGCCGGTCAACCTGCCTGCCCAACCCTGCATGCAACTTAAGGCCGAAAAGCGTGGTGTCAACTGAAACGTGATAAAATTTTTCGCAGGAGGACTGACGGCCCATGCACGAATTAGCCTGCCCGACCTGCGGGACATCAGCCCAGTATGATTTCAAGAACTACCTGCTGATCTGTCCATTCTGTTCGGAGACCTTCCGTCATAACGTCGAGTCCGGGGAAAAGGAACCTTTCCTTGATCACTACATCGTTCCGAACACAATGGCTCCCAAAGCCGTGCGGGACATGGTGATCGAGTGGCTCAAGAGGCTCCACCACACCCCTTCAAGTGTCGACAAGGAATACGTCGTGGCGTCGGTTCAAGGGCTCAGCATACCCTTCTGGGTGATCTCACTTGAGGCCCACACGGAGTGGTCTGGCCTCGCCCAACGCCGCCACAAGATCCAGGATCACGGAGGCGGATCGGATTTCCTCAAGGAAGCTGGCAAGTTCCGCCGGACCTACCGGTGGGCCATCAACGCCCGGGACAATATTTGCGAGCTTTGGAATATCGCGCGGTTACACGAGCCAAAGGAGAAAATCCGCATCAATTGGGATGGTTTTCCGCTGGACTCGACTTTCTCACGGGGACATGTTGAAAAACCCCAATCGGACCGGTCTGCGTACGATGCCAAGGAGCCCTTCGAGTTCAAGTTCTCAAACGGGCTACCGATTTCGGGCGTCGAAGTCGACGAAGAGTCCGCAATACGGCGGGCTACACAACAAGTTGATCACTATCACCATCTGATCGCTGGACAATACGTCGATTACCTCATCAACTGCCGCACAGAAATTGAGGTGGCAGGTATCCAGTTGATTCACCTGCCGTTCTGGCACGTGACTTACTACTACAGGCCAAAATCGGCACTGCGCCACTTCTACAAGCCGTCTGTAAAGAACGTACTGATCGAAGGTTACAGCTCGGGTGTGCTCCACGGGGAGCTCGCCATCACGCGCAAGGACAAGATCGGAGTCAACGCGGTTGTCACTGGCATATCTGCCATTTTCCTGTTCATGATGGGCGCGGCGTGGCATCCGGCATTTTTCCTGGTTGCCGCTTTTTCGGGGGCCATCAGTGTCGCGAGCCTCTACATGAGCGCGCTCAAGTCGCGGGACGCGGCCTTGCCGCAGTCGGCGGTTCATGGAGGCACATCGACTTTGCCAGTGGAACCGACCAGGGTTGAAGCCGCGTAACCGCTGAACGAAGCCCAAAGAACACAAACCATCGCGAGCCTGACTGCCGGCGCCGACAGGGCGGCATCCAGCCGCGCGAGGGCGCCGGTTGCGGCGATGCTGGACGCCTGACGCGCGATATCAATCAAAACGGCCATAAAGCCGTCGAAGCCCATCAATCCGGCAAGGCGCGGGCCAGCCGCACAAATGAAAATTGAGATGATAAAAAGGACCTCGAGAACCGGCAAAAAAACGAGATTCGCGATAATTCCAACCGAGCAGCTTATCCCAAAGAGGACCGACATCGCGAGCATGAGCAGGACTTGTCTCAAGCACGCGCCTGACAGCCGGAAAAACCCTGTCGGGTCGGGCCGGACCAAAAGCACGATAATCCACGCGACCCAGCTGAGCATGTTCGATCGGCTCAAAAACCCTACTGGCCACAAAGATGCCTGAAGCAGACAGGTGAGCGGAACAATCGCTGCCGGTTGAATACGCGATCCCGCCATGGTGAATCCGTGAGCCACCACCAGGGAACAGATGGCACGCTGGACAGGAGGGTCCAATCCGGCGATGAGGCTGAAGGCCACGACCGGAATCACGGCCAACAACGAAGGCAACATGCCTTGAAACCTTCCGACGATCACGATGCCAGGAAACAAGGCCCTGCCGATGCTGGCAGGCACCGAAAAAACCCCGGTAAACATCCGGTGAATCAGGGTTATGTGAGAGCCGCTTACGACAATGAAATGCAGAAGGCCAGTCGAACGAAAGGCCTCGAGGAGACCGCCGTGCCCATTGGGCGCGATACCAAGTATCAGGGCCTTTAGCCATGAGCCGGCTGAGGGGCCGAACGATCCAAGGTATCGCACCATGTGTCCACGCAACGAAGCAAGCCAACGCCGGGTGTGGCGGGCTTTGGAACCGGCATCGAGGGCGCATCGCGATGGACGCAGCCAACTTCCTGGTCCACAACGCTTCAATGGCAGCTGCCAACCAGATGCCAAATCTGGCTGCGGAGATCTCGTATCGGGCGAATCGACCATGACCAGCACCGCACCCATCTTGTCTTCAACCAAGGCAGCGGCACCCTTCCACACGTGAGGCGTGCCGGTAGCGACAATCCGGACAGGCCCGGGAACCGCTGGTGACCGGAAAGACCCATGATGGCGCTGCCCCCAAAGGAACGTCGCCGACAACGCGATGACCACGAGAAACCTGGTTCTCGGCGGTGCCATCATCGTGGAATCCTGGATCTTGGATGAAACGAAATACGACCAAACAACTGAGACCAAAAGAACCGCCATGCCGTAAAGGGAGCCGCACGCGATGCCGCATGAGAAACATACAACCATGCTCCATAGAAACAGCATTCAGACCCTCCGGGGCTTCGTACGTTCGTTTGGGAATGAAGCCAAAAGAAACAAGGGAAATCCAATGACATCCGCGGCGACACCAAGGATTGAGGATGCCGTGATATACTTTGGAAAACCCTTCGTACCGGACCTGGGATGACGCCCTCGGAAATCCTGATCTCTGCTTGCCATACCATCGCCCGGCAATCCGGACGCGAAACCATCGACACTTGGATCAAGGCGAGCTCATTGTTCTGTGAAGTATCAGGAAATCCTTTGGCGGATTTCGTGGCCGCCGAGGAAGTGCTCAACGAAGACGGCCAAAGCGCGATAACGATAGCCTCGACGATCGCGTCTGAGTCATTCGAGTGGCAGCAAGAGCGGCTTGCGTTCTCGTCAATCCTTCGTTTGACCAACCTGACAGGACTCGCAGCCCTCAGATTTACAGCCGCCTGGCTCGCTTTCAACATGAACGACCATGAAGCATGCATCGCCGAATGCGAGAAGATCGACGATCACGGATACCATGTTCACGGACTCATGGGGCAGGCGTACCTGGAAAGCGGTCAACCGGTCCAGGCAATCAATTGCTTCCACATCGCCTTGGCCATGAACGAAAGGGACGCAGCCATCTGGTTTCAGCTTGCCAAGGCAGCATACGTCATGGGCGATCTGGGTCAGGCGTGGCAGTCGTTGGAATCGTGTGCTGCGCTCGTTGGCCCATCGGCAGAGATTGCTGTGCTTCAATGCGCGGTCGCCTGTGGCACATGCGAGGGTGGCCTTGAGGGATCGGCGGAGAGACGCGAAAAGGCGTTACGGGCAATCCGGCAAATTTACGCACAGGAAGCAAACAAGGGGCTTTTGCTTGTCTATGCCTCGAAGCTGGCTATTTTTTCCGGCAGCGAACAAAGGTTCATTGAGGAAATCGGCGAGTTCCATGAATTCGGAGACAAAAAGGCGGCTGTCGACGCCTCAATCGCCAGCGCGGATATCTCGGAAGTGCTGAAATTGCTTCAAAAAAAGGGCTGGTACAGGGGCGCGGCGTGCCTGCTGTCGGTCTTGACGAATGAGCCACCCCGCGGTCAGGTCAAGAAAACTTCCACCGACGAACCGGGCGGCCCGGCCTCGGCTTGAACTGCCGGCACCAATTCAAGATATTCTTCCCTTGCCGCCATCAGCGCACGCATGAATTTGGCGTGCATCCCATGGCCGGATTTGTACAGGGTCACCCTGCCAGCCAGGGGCGCACCGAGCAGCGAAAGATCGCCGATGGCGTCCAGTAGTTTGTGACGAACGAACTCATCACTACCTTGTAAACCGTCAGGGTTCATCACACCCTCGTCCGTCACGACAACGGCGTTGTCGAGAGACCCGCCGAGGGCAAGGCCAGCGCGACGCATGGCGTCGATGTCGCGGTAGTGGCAAAAAGTACGCGCCGTCGCAAGTTCTGTGAAGGCTCGCGGCGAATGGCGGTAAATGATTGTCTGCCTGCCAATGACGTAATCCGGAAAACTGATGGTGCAGCGGTATTCAGTGAAGGCCGCGGGCTCAATCTTCACGACCTTGACACCGTCCTCGAAAAGAAATGGCTTCTTGATTCGCCATACTTTCTTGGCGGCATCCTGCTCCACGATGCCAGCACGGTCGAAAGACTCCACGAACAACTTCCCGCTGCCATCGAGGATGGGAACTTCAGGCCCTGATATGGTCACGTGGACATTGTCGATACCAAGACCCGACAAGGCCGCCATCAAATGCTCGATTGTCGAGACGCGGGATTCATTCTCACCCACCGAGGTCGACAAATCCGTTATGCTGACGGCTTCCCAGGAAGCCTTGACGGGTTGCGCCATCGCCGAATCAGTCCGGTGAAACACGACCCCGGTTCCTGGTGCCGCAGGACTGACGCTCATCTCCGCCGTGATTCCAGAGTGCAAGCCGACACCCGAGAACACCACGCGATCGCGAACGGTTTTTTGAAGTGAACCATGCATATGCGGAATAAATAGCAAAATCCGGGCCACGGCACCAGCAACTCTCTCACCAGGATGAAACCCTTGCGGCTGAGTCGCTCAATTCAATCGCATCATCCGGTCTACCCAGACGGAGGAGTTGATCTGTGTTTTTTGGGCCACAGTGTCAAGAATCCTCTGTGGCATTTGGGCAACACAAGATCGAATGTGCTTTTCGATGGCTGATTGGCGGTTCATTGTCCCTGGCAGCTCGACTCCACCATGTCGCACGCCGGTCACGGGGCTGGCTGGACGCCATGGCGACAGTGCCACGAACGGTGTTGCAGAATCACCGAAAAGGCCGGAAATTTCCATCTGCGCAGGTTTCTCGTCACCGGACAGGACGGCAATATCCGTCGACGGAATTCCTGAAATATCCAAAAGAATCGCCTGACCGGCGGGGTCGTCTGAATGGGCTCGAGCGAGGCTTCCGGCAAGGATGCGGGCGTGGAGGTTTACCATGGGGAGAGGCGCCTGACCGTCCCTTGCGGGTTTTCCCGGGACACGGGAGACAGGCATTCCGGACTCTTCCAGGGACTTGCGAAAAAAGCCCACGTCGTCAAGAAGCCAGCCGTTTGTTGCCAGTTCCTTCCACGCATCGTCATGACCCCAACCCGACTGCGCGCACTGCCAAGCCAGGATGAAATGAAAAAGACACCGGTAGGAACGGAGATCAAGGGTTTCGCTGAACAAGGCCCCGGTCGCGAACACGCGCAGCATGTTGCCGAAGCCCGGCTTTTTCTCAAACCATCGACTGGAATCCGCTGCTGGAAAGTCGCCCCCCCGGACGACGGCCGGCACCATCCTGCATCCGTCGACCGGCGACGACAAGGCGCCGGCCAGTCCGGGGATGAGATCGAGAATCCACCTTCCTTCTCCCGGAAGAATCACTTCGACAGAATGATCGCTTTTTGGCCGAACCAGGGGCAATGCCAGCCGATCCGGGTCCATTGAGGCAGGAGCGCAAGGAATCATGTTGCGATCCCAGAATGACTGCGCCTTCGCGGTTCCCATTCGTGCCATCAGCGCAGATTTCTGTGCCTCAAGCCTGGCAGGAAGCCGCTGGATGTTCGACGATGTCAGAATGACAAGGCCTTTCATGCGCGCGAGGTCCAGCAGATATCCTGGTGACAGGACGCCCTCTGACAAATCCACGACGGCGCCGAAAACCTGGGGGGCAAGCACCGGCAGGTCAGAACCACGAGATTTGGCAGCAGTGGACTGCGCGTCCAGCCAGGGATCCCGTCCCCGATTCATCGCAATATAGACGCATCCAAGTTCGGCCGCGCCTTCATCTTCGGGCTGCCGGATCAAGGCCGTTACCAAGTTCCGCGCGCTGCCCACAGAAACCTTTGCTGCTTTCAAGCGACTGTGCGCGATCACCTCACGAAACCTGCGATCACCACTCGAGATGGCGACCTGATGCCCTTGGCCTTTGATACCGCGCAGCATTGGAGCCAGCCCTTGGATAATTCCAGCCAGCGTATGCCCTTCTGGACCGGTCTCGCCCAGGCAACCATCGAGAAACCCGACTTTCTGGGCCCCGTCGACAGAGATTTCCCAGCGTGTCTTCAAGACCTGTCCTGCGGGTGCCAGGCCAGGGTAAGCCCGCCCACCCAGTAATGTCTCTGCCCACAGCCCAGGGGATCCGCGCAAGACAGCACCCTGATCCAGCCAGACGCGAACTTCGCACATTCGCGCGATGTCCAGCACGGGGCTGCATGAATCACCTGACCCGAGGAACACGGAGGGCAATTTCGCCAGACCGGTAGCAAACAGGGACTCCCGCAGCGACTGCCGGAACGTGAGCAATTCATCAACGAGCCAGATTTCCCCGAAGTTCGACAAATAGCGGGATACTGGCGCGAATCCATGGATGACGATGACTTTGGTGCCGCCTGGATGTTTCGCGTCAAATTCCTCGATCGTCGAGCTCACTCCATGGAGCGAATCCATGAAGTCACGGATCACCGGACGAGACCCGGCGACGAGGCTTGCGACATCGACGCCGGACCCGTCAATCCTGAGAACCTCGACGCCACTCAAGCGCAAAGTTGAAGTCCTCATGCGATCTCCACGAGATCAACAGAGGAGAGGTCACGCATCAGGACCAGACGCGACCCTGAAGGAAAGTCCGCGACAAAGCGCAAAAATGTGAAGGCCGGGCCCCATCCGTGCAAGTCCTCCGTAAAAACAATATTTGGAATGTCTCCCGGAACAAAACCGGTCGCCTGAAACAGCCAGCGTCCCGACTCCTGAGTTGGAAACGACATGGCAAGGATTCCACCCGGCTGTTGTTGAAAGTCCGCAAAAAACCGTGAGAGACGGTTATGCGCCTCACCGACCAAGGCCAAAAGCCCGGCACCACCGGAAGCGATCTTGACCGTCTCAATCTTCAAATCCCTTGAAGTTGTTTTCGAGAGAGCGTCCGGACCTGGATTTGCCGCAATGGTCGCCGCCCAGATACCCCAGCTGTATTCGAAGGATCCATGCCCGCGAGTTCCCGGTTCCTGCCAAGTCGTGGCGAGGATTGACGCGTCAAGGCATGACATCCCCCCTTTGCGATCGAGCCGCAGCCAGTCACCGGAGCGACCAAGACCCGGCTGGGGGGAGGCGGGCGCGGTCTTGCCCGGGACCGTGGGATCAAGAGTGACAACCTTGCCGAAGTCAGGAAGGGGCCAAGCCTTGGGCTTTTTCTCGGTGCCCAACAACACAACCATCAAGGGATCCGGTGAACTCTCAAGGTGGGATTTCACGAGAGCCCGTACAGAAGGCTCACTCAACTCGTGCAATTCAAGACTCCCGCCGAAAGCAGAAGCAAGGGTTCCGCAAAGTCCGCAACGGGAAATCGCGTCCATTTCCGGCTCTGAGGCGAAGATCGCGAGTTTCGCCGGCGTGGTGCCCCTCCAGGAAAGCACGCACTGGCCGATCGCCTGATTCAGATAGTTCTCCTCGTACCGATGACCGAGTATCCGGCTGGAGCGGTCTGGAGTAATCAAGCGTGAGTTGATACCTCGAAAGCCGATGGAACCAGGCATTGGCGCAACTGCCGAACCCGTCATTTGGCACCACCCGCGATAGCCGACTGAACCCGCACGGCCGCTTGACGGACCTGAGCGACGAGTTCCTGGTCCTGAATGCGGTTTGCAAGCTCATTCAAGGTGTTTCCAACATCCTCCCAGCGCTGCTCCTCAAGGAATAGCTGGATCAGGGTCTCAAACGGATCGAGAAAAACAGGCCATGTGGCGATCGATTCACGGAGGTGCCTCTCACACTCCCGCGATTGCCCCAGCTGGCGCAACAAACCCGCCATGCGGAAATGAATGATGGCGCGCCCCGCGTCGTCTCTGACGTGAGAGAGCGCCGCCTTGAGCACATTGATACAACGGTCGCGGTCGCCCGTCCGGTGAGCCGCGTCAAACTCGATCTGTGAGACATCGAGAGGGCTCTCTCGACAGTATCGATCCAAAACAACCAACGCGTCGCGCGGCTGATCTTGATGGTAAACCAGATTGTAAGCGAGGTCCTGGGCCAAGCGGTATTTCTCCTGGGCTGACCTTGCCACGTTGAGCAGGCGCTTGAGAACACGCGATACCTGCTCCCAGTCACCATTCTGCGAGAACGCGATCTTGAAATATCGCAGGGCCTTGACGTTATCAGGATCTATTTGAATCAATTTTTCGAAAACTTGATGGAGCCTGACCTCATTGAAAAGCTTCTTCTCGTATACCGAAACCAACCGATCCAGGCACTGGACGCGGTCGGAAACGGAACCGAACGCGTCAATGACGGCGTCGAGGACCGCGGCCTCAGGTCCAGCGGCCATCCCGGGAATCACAGGATCCGTCAGCACCTTGTCACGGAAACCGGCGAAATCCAGGCGACAACGCCGGACGAGATCGGCGGCCAATGCCTGCGCAGTGGAGACATCATCGAAGTATTGTAAACGGATCCGGATCAGGCGCGCGTAAGCAGGAGCCAGAGATGAAGGGGTGCCGGAGGCGATCACCTGATCAAGGTAACGGAAAATGGGTTTCCAACACTCGAAAGCCTCGAGTTCGTCCAGGGCTTCCTGTTCGTCCTGTTGGGAAAGCTTCTGCCCGGACGATATTCTGTCGAGAGCCTCGAGCAACTTTGAGCCTTCCTATGCTTGTCGCCCGGGCAACAGACCTTCGATCACAAGTTGGCGAGCAACCCTGACCATGCCGTCGTAATCGAAGACTCTTTCATCAAATAGCCATTGCAAACTGAGCCCATCAATCACGGCGATGACGAACGAGCCGTACTGAACCGGGTCAACCGGGCGGAACTTCCCCGCTTCAACGCCCTGGCGGACGACAGCGGCGGCTGTTTCCCGGAACTTGGCATAGTGGCGCGCGATCACGGAGCGCACCTCGTCCTTCTGGTTGATCTGCGTCCAGAAGTCCATGTTCACCTGATAGTATTCCCTGGTGTTGCGGACCACGTCGAAGCAGACGTTGACGAAGATTTCCATTTTCCGGACGGGATCCTCGATGGTGGCCATGTCCGCTTGAAGGACCTGCTCGATGTCACCGGCGACCTTGTCAAGGACCGACATCATGAGTTCGTCCTTGTTCAGGAAGTAGTAATGGATGATGCCCTTGCTGACTCCGGCTGAGCGCGCCACGTCCTGCATGGAAAAATTGTGATATCCAAACTTCGCGATACAATCGACGGTTGCCCGGACGATCTGCTCTTTGCGTTCAGCGGCGACATCGGCTTTTGACATGGCATCTCCCCCAGCCAGACGAAGACTCGATCCTAACATCCAAAAAGTTCTTCCAGCAATATCGGCCCGTTCGCAAGTAAAACCGTTTGTGTTAGAGTCTATGGGTTTCCTGAACGATGCGGCAAGATTCACTTTCCACCGGGGGATTTTCCATGCGCAATGCCGCCTGGACGACCTGCGTGAGATTCCTGGTCGCGGTCACAATTGCTGCTGGCTGGGCGCAGAACTCAAACGCGAGCGAGTTGAGATGGACTCATTTTGGCGTGAGACCACTTGGCATGGGCAACGCCTTCGTGGGACAGGCGGACGACTTCAATGCCCTGTATTACAATCCGGCGGGCCTTGCATGGCTGAACACATGGACATTTGAGGTCCTGTCCCTTCGCGGCGAGGTGTCCGCCAATACGACCAGTGCGATCTCGGATATTTCCTCTTTCGCAAGCAGTGGATCAGGAAGCACTGACGCGACCATTCAATTGATCCAGAAACAGGGAGGAAAGCCGCTTGGGTTCAACCTGGGGCTTGAGCCGTTTTTTGTGATGCCACACTTTGGGTTCGCCCTTGCGCTTGAGATGCCAACCCAGTTGACTTTTCACAACGACATCACCTTCGACGTCAACGCCGGGCCGAGGCTTTACCTTCCGGTCGGGATGGCTTTTTCGTTCTTTCGCAACCGGCTGGCGGCTGGGTTCAATGTCAAGGCTCTGGGTCAATTGGGCGTGGACCGTTCCTTTGACATCGACAGCCTCAACAACCTGACAAGCGGAACCAGCGGATCCGGTAGTCTTGAGGACTATGTGCTGGGAGGATACGGCATTGGATTCGATACCGGCATCCTGTTCCGGCCCGAGCCGAAGAACAGCACCACACTCGGGATCAGTGTACTCGACGTTGGCGGCACTGCCTTCAAAGCCGTGAGTACCGGGACCGCCACGACGGGCGCGCCCGAAACAAGACAACCATCCATCAATACCGGTATCAGTTTCAAACCCGTCAAGACGGCCGCCCAGTATATCAGTGTCAACGCGGATGTAGCGGCCATCAACCAAAGGGTTCATTACAGCAAAAAAGTAAATCTCGGGGCGGAATACGGACTCGGCGAATTCCTCAAGGTGCAGGCGGGATTGCACCAGGGCGAATGGACCGCCGGGCTTCAGCTGGACATCATGCTCTTGAAACTACGATTCGCGACATACGCTGAACAACTCGGAACCGCGGCAGGGCAGGATCAGATTCTGTCAGACCGCCGGTATGCGATGCACTTGAACTTGCTGCTTTGAACGATGACGCAGGAGAGCACAATGCCCTGGGTGACAAGATCAGCCATCATCACCACCGCTTTGCTTCTTGTTGCCGGCGCCGCGATCGCGAAGGGACTGGAAGACATGCCGCCACCTGCTGCTCCGGCCGGAACCCAGCCGGAACCAGCCCCAGAACCCCCGGCAGCGCCGTCCGCAGCGCCGGCGGCGGCGCCTGCGGACGGCCTGACGCCATCGCCAGCGCCCGTCGAACCATCACCGTCTCCGTCACCCGAGGAAGCCGCCCAAGTCCCGTCGGCGGAAAACGAGAAAATGGCGGTAGAATCGGAGCCCGAACCAAGCAACACCGAGCGCTTGCTGAAAGACAATCTGGTCATTGGTACCTCGGTCAACCTGGTTTGGGCCGACCGTAACAGTTCAGGCTGGAGCAGCTCAGGGTCCGGGAGGACGGGCGGTTCTGACGTCATGGTCGGGGTGAACGTACCTAATTCCATACTGAATCTGCGGAAGAGCAAGAAACTGAAATTCAAGGGGACTTTCCGCTACAACCCGGTTGTCGTGGCAGGCACCTACGACTCGAAACCCTACAGAGGTCTATGGCAGGGCTATCATGTCGGCCTCGAAGGGCACGTGAAACAAGCGCGCTTCATGGGGTGGACCGCCGTCGCCGGAGTGGAAGCCGGCCTTGTTTTCGTGTATCTTGACCCACTTGATGAGTTTGAAACCCCGACATCCGCAGAGGCCTCAGGGGCCATCTTGTCCGCCCACGCAGGCGGCGACTGGGAAGTTGCGCCGGGCATCAAGGTGGGCCCGAGGGTGTATGTTGGGCTCGGCAGTTTCGAGAACTACCAGATTGGTGCTGCGACCAACTTCTCATTCTGATTCCAGTCCGCGTACCCCGGGAAGGCCGTTCCGCGGTGTCTTTGCCCTCAGCTTCGCTGCGTTACTTGATCTCGCCGGTTGTGGATTCGGCAGCAGTTACGGATACTTGCATGTCAGTGGACTTGCCGGCGGATTCTACGAAATCTACCGGGTGGACTCTGAAAGCCCCATGCAGCTTGTTTCAGAGCATGCGGGCACGTTCAACGAGGATGTAAAACTGCCCGCCGGGCGTTATCTGGTGCTGGCGGATTGCTCCAGCCAGCCCGTGCGTGTCTATGCGGGCAAGCGCGAAAAACTGGTGGCGCACCAGATCAACTTCATCCCTGCCATGGCACCCGGTGAGGACGACAAGTTCTCAATCCAATGCGAGCGGGCGGAAAAGACGCGATCGCGCCAGTACTTCTCAAACCGCTTCAGCTTGAGCATGATCGGCGAGAGCCACGACATCCTGGTTGGCATGGTTCCTCTTTCCCTGCAATTTGGCGGTTCCTCCGGCGATGTCGACATCAAGAGCCATCTGCTCTCGGCGATCAAGGTTGAGTCGACCCCCGAAACACCGCCTGATCTCAGTTATTTCGTCTCGCCAACCACCGATCTGGTCTCAGTGACCGAAAAGCAGGATTTTGGAAAATGGCTGTTCTTGCTGCCCGGGGATTATGAGGTCGAGGTCAACGGAACGAAGATGCTTGTCAGCCTTGCGGAGGGGGAGAAGCGCGTCATCACGCCGGCTTTCATCAAAGTGGAGACCTCGCCGAAAATTGATCTCGAATTGTCCTCGCAGATTCGCGGCACGCCTTTGTTTGTCGAGGTCAATGATGGCCACTGGTTCAATCTGAACGAACGTTATGCTGTGCTGCCAGGCAAGACGATGCTGCGCCTCAGCGGCTCAAACCAGCCCAAGGAGGTCGAACTCGAAGAGGGCGAGATCCTTGATTTACTGGCCCGGAGTGTCGTTGTCGATCAAGGCTGCTCGCCGTGGGAGTGGAACTGCCTTGGTGATCTGGAGGTTAGACTCTATCAGCCAGCGCAGCCGTTTCCGTTCACGACTGGCGTTACGGACGTACCGCTTCTTTTCTTTGAACCCGAGGTATTCGTCGGCGTGGAAGGTTCAAGAAACATCCGTCATCGCATCCCGCGCGGTGAACGTGACCTCGAAGTCCACATCGGCTATCTGGAAATTATCCCGAAACCCTTACACATCAAGGGTCAAATCACCGACCTGTTGCGCATCGAGGCAAAGGATCCAACTCTCTCCGGCGTTACCCTGGACATAGCGTTGGATCGTCCCACGCGCATGCCACTGGTCACTGGCCAGTACCAACTCGCGCAGTACGTGATGTCTACCGGAGCGGATGGGGACCGGCGTCGATCAAGTCAGCTGCTCCGGATCGGACGCGATCAGACCGTGACCCTTCCGGTGCAGGTGTACTTGTCAGAGAAACGGATGGCTACACTTCGGAAGTCCTTGGCCAACAATGGTTCCAAGTGGCAACCCACGCGTGATCGCGTTTTAGAGTGCCTTTTTTCACAGCAATTTCGAGCCTTGTGGATAACCTGTTGGAAAACCATGTGGCGCGTTTCGAAAAATAATACGAACCCGTAGTTGTTTCGGTACCATAGCGAACCATGCATAAAATCAACACACAACCTATGGTGTTGTGGATAACGTGTGGACACCATATTTTGTGTGTCGACCGTTGACATCGCCTTCGCGTGGTGGCTATCATTATTTTTAGCTGGTTCCTCTACAACACCCCGGCGAGACAAGGAAAAACGCGGTTTTAGACCGCCTTGGCCAAGTTTTGCCTGAAAACAGATTCACGGTGCCGTCACAAGGAGTGCAGGCATGAAATTCAAAAGATTTTTCGTCAAGACCAAGGGCCAACCCTACGAAGGACTGAAGTTCGTCGAACGGACCTCAGAACTGAAAAACTCTGACGGCAGTAAAGCCAGCCGGCAGATGAAAGTCACCGTGCCCGACCACTGGAGTCAGGTAGCGACGGACATCCTCGCGCAAAAGTACCTGCGTCGCGCAGGGATCCCGAAAATCGGCGCAGAATCGGACAGTCGTCAGGTTTTCCACCGGCTGGCCGGGTGCTGGACCGACTGGGGCACGCGTTTCGGCTACTTCGACAGCGAAGAAGACGCCGCAACGTTCTACGACGAGACGTGTCACATGCTGGCGAATCAGATGTGCGCGCCCAACAGCCCGCAATGGTTCAATACGGGTCTTTACTTTGCCTATGGCCTCAAGGGATCGAGTCAGGGTCACTACTTCGTTGATCCCGAGACCAATCGCCTCCAGAAATCCACCAGCGCCTACGAACGGCCGCAGCCGCACGCGTGCTTCATCCAGGCCGTCGGCGATGACCTCGTGAATGAGGGCGGGATCATGGACCTGTGGACCCGCGAAGCCCGCCTGTTCAAATATGGCAGCGGCACCGGGACCAATTTCTCGGGCATCCGCGGGGAAGGGGAACCTCTCTCCGGCGGGGGCGTGTCGTCTGGACTCATGTCATTTTTGAAAATCGGCGACCGCGCTGCTGGCGCCATCAAGTCAGGCGGGACGACCAGACGCGCCGCCAAGATGGTCTGCCTCGACCTTGACCACCCGGATATCGAGCAGTTCATCGAATGGAAGGTTGAGGAAGAACAAAAGGTCGCGTCCCTCGTGGCTGGTTCAAAAGCCATGGAGGAAAACCTGAACGCGATCCTCAAGGCATGTTCCGTTCCGGCCGACGC
>RGVZ01000391.1 GCA_010029825.1 bacterium
GGGGATGACCTGCATTTCGTCCCGGTCAGGGAAAACGATTACTTCGAGGTATCCCCGGGCGTTGTGCACGCGATCGGACCGGGCGTTACGATGCTGGAACCCCAGAGGATCCGGTCCGGCAGGAGCGGCAAGACCTACCGCCTGTGGGACTGGAACCGCAAATACGACGCCCTTGGCCACGAGGACCCGGTCGCCGGCAAGCCACGCGAGCTTCATGTCGAGCAAGCCCTGCGCCTGTTTGATCCCACGGTCCAGCACGGTCCCGGGTTCGCGGCGTCGGTCATGCGCCACGGCACGCGCGCCCATCCGGCGCACGACACCAGCGTCCTCACGTTCCCGGCGAACGAAAACTACCAGGTACACCGGGTCCAGATGCTGACCGGGGCGGCGTGCCGCCTTGAAGTCGCCGGAGGCCAGGGATTTGCCACCCTGACGGTCCTTGATGGCGCGATCACGGCAGGCGGGATCAGGATCCCTGCCGGCCACTCGGCCTTTGTCCCGTGGGCCGCGCTGCCGCTCAATTTGGATACGTCCACGGACGCGCCGATGGGCGCGGATTTCGCGCTGGTGTCCCACGCGGCTTTGAGCCTGCGCTTCGTGTTGAGTCGCCGCGCCGGGCCGTGTTAACTTGCGGATTCCTGAGACACGTTCCCCTTTCCCGGCAAGAGGCTGCCATGGCGTACAAGAAACTGCTCGTTGACAACCCGGTGTGCTCCCGTCGTTTCCACATCACCTTTGACGACGAGGCGGGCACGGTCGCCAAGACAGAAGTCCGTTGCAGTTACTGCGACGTGGTCGTTTTCTCCGAGGAAAACCACGCGCCCGTGAAACTTGCGCGCGAGGAAAACCTGACCAAGTCGACGGCCCTGTCACACCGCCTCGCGAAGCAGTGCGATTTCGAGGACCCGTTCCGCAATACGCGCACCGGCAAGGCGACGACTCCGATTGATTCGACCGAGGTCAAGTTGACGTGACGACAACGCGCGAACTCGTCGTCATCGACCCGGCGGCGCATACCCCGGAGACAGACAGTTTCAACCACATCGCGGAAATCGCCCGCCTCAAGTGCAGTTATCATCTGCCCGGGATTTGCGGCCTCGCGACACTCCACCAGATCAACCAGCGCGCGGCCTCCGGACGGATCGAGGTGGCTGCCATCATCGTCCTTGGCAGCGCGACCAGCGTTCATGACAATTTCCCGTGGCAGCAGGAACTCAAATCATGGCTGCGCCCGTGGATCGATCGCGGGACTCCCTATTTTGGATTTTGTTTCGGTCATCAGTTGCTGGCGAACATGTTTGGCGCGCCAGTCGGATTTGTCCGCGCGGACCAGGAAAAATTGAAGGGCTTTCACGCGGTGGAAATGAAATCCTCGCGCCTCTCTGGAGCCGGGACCGTGTCGCTCCTGCGATCGCACCGCGAGATGGTGACGGACGTCCCCGCGGGTTTCAGACTGCTGGCGACCAGTTCCGAAGTCGCGATCGACGGCCTCGAGCACGCGACCCTGCCGGTTTGGAGCCTGCAAACCCACCCGGAAGCCACGCCGATTTTCCTGACCAACCAGGAGATTGACGCAGGCCTCGACCGCGTCGCGGGCGATACCGCCAACCCCGCGGCCCATCCGACCTTGCGCGATGGCTGGCTCCTGATCCAGAAGTTCCTGGAGCAGGCCCACGTTCATTGAAACGCAAGGCTGACGGTGATATCATTGCTTACGGAGTAATGATATCATGCCCAAGAGTTCAATATCTTTAGGAAAATTTATCCTGCGGGTTCCCCCGGAACTTCACGAGCGCCTGAAAGACGGCGCCCGCCGGGCGGGGTATTCCTTGAACGGGTACTGCGCGCGCATCCTGACGTCTGGTTGCGCGGAACCGGACAGCCGCCCGACTGGGGCTGACGCAGCCTTCGTCCGGGAGCTCGTGACGCGCGCAAAAAACGTCCTCGGCGATACACTGACCGGCGTGGTGATCCACGGGTCGTGGGCCCGCGGCGAGGCGGGTGATGCCTCCGACATTGATGTCATGCTCATCGTGGATACCGGTGTCGCCGTCACAAGAAGCATGCTGGCCCGTTGGGACGGACAACCCATGACCCACGAACATCGCCCGGTGGAGGCGCACATCGTTTCTTTGCCCGGTCCCGCCCATCCAGTCTCCGGGATCTGGGCGGAGTTGTCGATCGACGGAATTGTGGTTTTCGAGAGGGACTTCCGCGTGTCGAGGGTTCTGGCGCACGCGCGATCCGAAATTGCAGAGGGACGCTTGCAGCGTCGCCACAGCCACGGGCAGAATTACTGGATCCATACCAAAGACGAGGTCGCGTGATGCAAAACAGGGATTTGGCGAAAGACTATCTGCGCCGTTCTGACGCGCGCTTGAAAGCGCTCGATGTCCTGTTTGCGGAGCAGTCGTGGGCCGATGTTGTTCGCGAGGCCCAGGAGATCGTCGAACTGGCCCTGAAAGCCGTGCTTCGTTCCCACGGCATCGAGGCCCCGCGCGTTCATGACGTTTCCGAAGTGTTGATCGCCCAATCGTCACGCCTGCCCGCAGCGATTCACGAGCGCATTCCAACCCTGGCGCAGATTTCCAAAAACCTGCGCCGCGACCGCGAGCTGGCGTTTTACGGCAGCGAAGACCTGACACCGCTGTCGTTTTATTCACGCGACGATGCAAGCAAGGCGCGCGATGACGCGCGGCTGACGGTGGACACCGTTCGACCACACATCAAGTAAAAACTGCCCCCAACCGCTGTTGATCGGAGCTCAGCAAGCTCCGGCAATTCTTCGTTTTTCGCAG
>RGVZ01000392.1 GCA_010029825.1 bacterium
GATGTGGTGCATGTCTTCTTTGGTGGTACGCCGTAAAAGCGCGCATTTCGCTCTGCCAATGCGCGCACGTGTGGCGGCACCGTCCGCGTCGGGTCGAGTAGCCGCGCGCAACTATCCCGACCGCGCGCCATGTCGCGCACGTAAAAGGCGCAGATCGACGTTTCCTCATCCCAGAGGTAGTCGAAAATGGCATTTTCCAAAAAGAGCGGAATGCGGTCGCCTGGCCATGTCCGCGGCAGTTTCTGCGCATAGTCGAGCAGGGCAATGGCCATGGCATGCGCGTTCCGCAATCGCGCCATCTTGACGCACCGATACCATGCCTCGGGGCGCTCCGGTAGCACCGTCGTGGCCTGCCAAAAGGCGTCCAGAGCCTGCGTCTCTTGCTTCCCCGCCAGCAAGTGACAGTCCCCGAGGTAGATCCAGGACATGTACACCTCTTGCACCCAGCCGCCCACGGCGATGCGTTCGCGGTAGAAGCGACAGGCGTTTTCCAAGTCGTGAATGTTCTTGTACGAGTTGGCGAGGTAAAAGAGCGTGCGCGCATCCTTGGGGTGCGTTTGGAGGTGCGCCGTCAAGAGGCGAATGTCGCGCGTAAACTTGTCTTGCTTGCAACCGCCGTCGCCGACGTCGCGAATCCAGATGCGCTCGTCGACGTAGCCGCGCCCGCAGTAGACCACGCGTGGTTCGTCTGGAAACAGATTAGGTGCGATAGGCGTCGTCGAGCGAATGTCGTAATACTCGTGCGTGGGCTGCACGCAGACGACATCCACGTCGGCACGCACGATGCGGAGGTTGTGGTAGCGGATCCCGTTTCCGTTCTGATAGAGATACCAAACGGGTGCACGGATCAACTCGTCCTCCTTCCAGAGACGCACCCGACTCTGTGTGGCCCACTCGTGCTGGAGGACCATGTCCGCGTCCAAAAAGAGCATGAACGTGTAGGGTTGCTCTGCCAGCGGAATCACGGACTTGGCGTGCTCGATGGACAGCGTGCGATTGTGTCCAAAGTTCTCCCATGTGTCGGAAAAGACATGAACGGGAATATCCACGTGCTGTTGGGACCACTTGTCAATGACACCCAGCGTATCATCCGTGCTGCCCGTGTCACAGAGCACGACGCCGTCGACAATGCTGCGAACGCTGTCCAGCAGTCGCGGCAACGCCTTTTCCTCGTTGCGGATGATGCTGACGAGAAGGACGCGGACCGTTCGTTTGTTCATTGCGCTTCGTTTGTCACAGGCAACTGATTCGTTAAAGTCGTGAGGAGCAGATGGCCGCTCGGGCTTGCTCAAACGCGGGTCCGTAGGGAACGTAGATCCCGTCCGCGGTCTGGCAAAAGAGGCGCACCATGGCGCGTGTATCGCACACGGGCTTGCCGAGGCGTCGGTTGACGTCGTTGTGCAGGCGCACGACAAAGGCGAGAAGCGTGCGCCGGTTGCATGTGTCTCGTGGCGAAAAGTGCTGGGCCACGTAGCGACGGTAGTGTCCTCGGCATAGTGCGCACGGAATCATGTGGGTGCCGATCGCGCGCACCCAGCGGTCGATCCGCGCTCGCTCCGCGGACGTCGCCGCGCGGGCGGGAAAGGACATGGCCACGCACTCCATGACGCGCCAGAGCGGCGGTCCCCACACGCTGGGCTGGCGGAAGGGGCACGGTAGCGCGGGAGAAGGAGCAGCAGCGTTCATCCGTTTGATGGGGACACATATTTTAAATCGTGTCGCAAGGAGAGAAAGCCATGGTGTGGATCGATCTGACGCACATTCACCAAACGCTGGTGCAAAAGCATGGTCCATGGAGTGACGAAAAGCAGGCTCCGCGTTCGGCGTCACCCCGGATCGCTGCGTGGGAAGCCGTGCGTGCGCGTTGGCCCGCCGATGCGCATCCCGCACTGCAGCACGTGCTTGCACGCGCAGAAGCGACCATGCAGGACCAGCGACAAGAAGAAGCCCGTCGTGCACGCGCGTTGCCTGCCCATGTCGCCTTTGGATTGTTTTTGCTGCAAGCGACGCCGCATGTGGACCGTTACCGCACCGTCATTAAAGCGCACAAAAAGGTGTCGTTCGTGGACAATCGCAAGTCTGCCGCGCAGGGTGCGGACAGCACGGAAGACCAAGTGGCGGACATTTTGCGCGCCTACCACGACGTCGTCTTGCAATACTACCCCAGTGAAAGCGACCTCTTTCACCGAGAGACGACCGAGGACGACAATGCGCGCACGGCGCGCCGATTGCTGTCGCGTCAGCGGGAGGAGGCCACGACGACCTGCAGCGTGTGCAACAGTGGCGCGGCCACGGTCATGGACTTTGGCGACCGGTCCATCGTGTGCGAGCAGTGCGGATTCGTCACGGCGGTCGACTCGCACACGCTGCAAGCCTCCTTCAAAGACATGGACCGCGTCAACCTCTCGTGCAAGTATCAGTATGACCGCATTACGCACTTTCGCGACTGCATGAACCAGTTTCAGGGCAAGCAAAACGCATTGATTGATCGGAGTGTCTTTGAGGCACTCCGATACCAGTTTGTGCAGCACGGCCTTGTTCCTGCAAACTACGCCGACCTGTCCAAGGAAGTGGCCTTTCGCAACGTCAGCAAGGAACATATCCTCCTCTTTCTGAAGGAAACGGGCAACACGAAGCACTATGACGACGTGGCGCTCATCCACTTTGAGTTGTCCGGCAAGCGGCCGCCGGACATTTCCCACTTGGAGAATGCGTTGTTGCAGGACTTTCACAAGCTGACGACGCTGTACGACAAGAAGTATCGGCAGTCGAAGCGCAAGAATTTCATCAACAC
>RGVZ01000393.1 GCA_010029825.1 bacterium
ACGAGTAACCGGAGCTTTGCACCACTCCGTTCAGGTAGACCTTAATGTGGGTCTTACTCAGATACGGAAATGGGAACGTGTAATCGGTACTCGACCCGTTTCCCGTGTAGGAAACAGAAGTCGGCGTGGTCATTTCATTCCTTTATTGGGGATTCTTACGAGGAGCCTTCTCAGGCGCGTCTTTGATGATCAGAGACAGGGCCATTGCGAACGGCAGAAGGTTCTGGCCGGGGAGGACGCCCACAGCGTTGCGCCACTCGGGCTGACTCACGCTTCGCCCTGTACGGGCAGCGTTAGCGATGCCACCGATACCCTTTGCAGCGGTATCGATGAAGGACAGTGCAGGGGAACCGAAGGCGATGTCCGAAGCCTGCCCTGTAGAGCGGGCATTGAACTGACCTTCATAGCCTCCGAAGACTGCCGCAGTGTCGATGACCATGGGGAGTACAGAGGCCCAGCCTGCGCGAGAGAAGCCGGCCTTCGCCAGTTCTTCGACAGACAGGTTCTTCTCAAGGTACTTGTCCCGATCAGATCGCGTCGAGGACAGCAACTGAACCTGTCCAGCCCGCACCATCGCATTCCACGCCATCTGCCACGCGAACGTAGCGACAGCCGCTGGATCTGCCATGTGGAGACCGTACAGGAACTGGTTGTTCCAGGCCGTGAAGGAGAACCCACGGAACTGGAAGATCGTCTGAGCGACGGGGTTGCTCATCCAGAACGCGGCACTGCCGATGTCTTGAGCCTGAATCAGCTTTTTCGTGTAGCGGAAGACTGCAGCTTCCATGACTGCACGGGCTTCCTGATCGGTCCACTCACCGACGTTGAGGCGCGTGATACGCTTGCCAGTGAAGGGGCCATCTATGTCCGTGACGTGCTGCTTGAACTGCGAGAAGATGCGTTGAAGCATCTGCTCGTCGATACCAAGCTGAGCGTAACGGCGCATAGCGCCGCGCCCAATCGTTCCACCGTTCTGCAACTGCATGGCGTGCTGCCCCAGCTTCTCAAAGATCGCTGCGGCCACATGCCGTTCCTGCTGCTGCTGAATGATGCTCATGCCAGACAGTTCGTACGTGGCACGAGTGGCGAAGTTAGCGCCGTCGTCGAGACGTTGACGCCATGCTACGCGGTCGACACCGAAGGGCAGTTCAGAGACATCATCCAGGGTCTGGTAGTGGATGCCGTGAAGGCGCTCAATACCGATGCCCATAGCCTCGATCTCTCGGAAGAAGGCGCTCTGCAGGACACTCTCACCAGCATCAGTGACCACACGCCGGATAGCCGGAATGTGACTGAAGGTAGCTTTGAGGCCCAGCGCAGCCATCGGCGTTCCCCACTCACCCAACTGCGCGATACCGACCTGACCGAGGAGTCGAGTGGTCATGTATGCGCGGATGCGGCGAAGCCACTGAGCATAGTCTTTCAACTGCTCAGGATCAGGGTGGGCGATGACACGATCATAGGCGAAGCGGAGGTTGGCTTCATCCTTGGCCATCTGCGCCATACTCACTGCGTCCAGGCCGCTGCCGGCTTGCCACTCCTTCATCGCAGTCAGCAGTCGCTCAAACTCAGCGTCCGAGGTAATGCCGTCGATGAGGATGCGGCCATCAGCCGGATCAGTGATGCGGATGCGGCCAAGAGCGATACGACCAGCGGCTCGACGCGCGTACGTCTGAAAGAGACGGTCCACGTTGTTGTCGAGAATGTCTGAGAAGCGGAGAGTGACCGGCGTGCCGTTGCGCGACTCGATAGTGATCTCGGCCTTTTCGCTGAGCAGCGTGCGGCGCTTCAGGTTTGACATATCAGCCCCAGCGGGCCGCATCATTCCTTCCATCCGCGCCATCAGCGCATCAAGCTGAGCCACGTCAGCCGCGTTATCGAGCCTCAGTCCGAAGTCTTCAGCAATGGCGGCACGGAACCGTTCCATGCTCCTCCAGCCGATGGCCTGAGACCAAGCATCACCCAGACCGTTGGCGCGGCGATTGATGCCCGCCACGTAGCCTTGAGCGAGCCTGTTCAGGAACGCTTCATCGAGATCTGGCTGAGCCTCACGGATCGCCTGACGAACCAGGAGCTCCAGAACCGGGACATCCCGATTACCTTCGCGAACGGTGGCGTAGCGGTACTCGTCCATGAAGCCACGGACCTTGTTGCCGTCGATCTTTCGCCAGAGGTATTGAAGGTTCTCTTCGACATCTTCCGAACCACGGACAGGACGTCCGACGAGGTTCTTGTACCGGAGAGGGTTCTTCAGATCCTCTAGGATTTCCTTCTGGAGGGTTTTGACGTGCTCACCGAGACGCATGACGTGCTCGCTGTACTGCCGGCCTTCAACGCGGTCAGCAATGTACAGGCCCACGTCTTCATAGAACTCGTTCTGACGAGTGATGCGCTCCCATGGAGTGAGCCCTTGTTCTTCTGCCCAGTCCACGAAGGCCACACGCCTGACGCGGTTGTACTCACCGAAGATGCGGGCGTAGTAGATGTCCCGCTCGATCTCAGCCGCAATCGTGTTAACGACGTGCCTAGCCTTACCGACCGTATCGTTGAGCAGCGCAGACCCGAGGAGACGAGTCACCGGGTTCATAGCCTTGCCGAGGATGCCGGCACGATCCCAACGCCAGAAGCCCCCGGTGAAGGGGATCTCGGTATCTTGGATCAGGCCAGCGTCCAGCATCGTTATCGTCGCAATCCACACCTCCCGATTCAACCGAACCGAAACCGTCGCCGTCTCGATCAATTTGACCGGTGATGCAACTATTGCTCGGTTCATCGCAGGTGGTTCCCGGCT
>RGVZ01000394.1 GCA_010029825.1 bacterium
CAGAAACACCTCAGGCAACGACAACAATTTCATTGGGTTCAGAGCTGGTTGCTGCAACACAGTGGGAAGCTACAACAATTTCATGGGATTGTGTGCTGGATCCAACAGCATTTGTGGCTTAAACAACAATTTCTTGGGAACAAGGGCAGGCAATTGCATAGGTCGTTATGGAGATGCTAAGAATAACACATTCATCGGAACTGAGGCTGGAATGGGATATTATAATTTTTATTATGCTCCTAATTCACAATTTGCATGCAACAATGTGGCCATTGGGTATCAGTCAGGCAGAAAATTAGGAGCTTCTACCAGAAATTCTGTTTATTCTTATGCTACCAAAAACAACATTTTCATAGGTGAACGCTCTGGAGCCAATGTATGTTCTTATGCTAACTATTATGCTGCAGGCTGCAACAATATTTTTCTGGGATTTGAAGCTGGTTGTGATCTTAGAACCACTTGTGACAACATATTCATGGGCTACAAGTCTGGCAAATATAGCCGCGGTTGTCAAAACATCTTCTTGGGCAAAAAAACTGGGTACTGCAATTACAATGGCTCCAGAAACATTTTCATGGGTTATAAAGCGGGGTACAATACAACAACTGGCAATAGCAACATTTTCATGGGCTACAGAGCAGGTAACAACACTTCCTCAGGAGGCAACAATATTTTCATGGGATATCAAGCTGGCTTTTGTGGCACTTCATCCAACAGAAACATTTTCATGGGTGCAGCTGCTGGCTTTTGCAACACAAGTGGATGCAACAATACTTTCTTAGGGTTTGGTTCTGGAAGAAACAATTGCTCTGGCTCCAGCAACACATTCATTGGAGAATATGCTGGATTCAACAACTGCTCAGGCAACAACAATGTGGCCATTGGCAACAGATCCGGAGAAGCATTGGCCAGTGGCTGCAACAATTTGTTGGTTGGTTTTTATGCAGGCAAGAACAACACATCATGTGACAATGCATTCATTGGATACAAAGCAGGCAGAAATAATACCGCTGGTTCCAACAATTTTATGCTGGGTAACTATGCTGGCTTTTGCAACACAACTGGCAACAACAATATCTTTTTGGGTAAATTTTCTGGTAAAAACAATGTTTGTGGCAATCACAACATATTTCAAGGGTACAAAGCTGGGTACAGCAACACTTGTGGGGTCAACAACATATTTTTGGGCAGATATGCAGGCACATGCAGTTCAGTTGCCTCAGGCAATATTTTCTTGGGAGAACATGCCGGGCGTTGCAATTCTGGGGGGTACAATCTTTTCTTGGGTACCAACACTGGCAGAAACAATGGTTCAGGTTGTGGCAACAATTTCTTAGGATACAGGGCTGGAATAGTTAATTCTACTGGTAATGACAACAATTTCTTGGGTCTCAGCTCAGGACAAAACAATACATCTGGCAATTACAACATCTTCATAGGACGCAATTCAGGCAATGAAAATACCACTGGGGGCAACAACATATTCATGGGTAATAATGCAGGTAGAAACAACACCTCCAGTAATCACAATATTTTCCTAGGATATCGCTCAGGATTTTGTAACACAGGAGGCAGCAACATTTTCTTGGGCAAATCATCCGGTTATTGCAATGCAGCTGGATCATTGAATAATTTTATTGGAGAGAATGCTGGACGCTACAATACCATAGGTAGTTACAACATCATGATGGGATTCAATGCTGGTTTTACCAACAGCACAGGAAGCAATAACACCATCATTGGTAATAGAGCCAATGTGGGGGCCAGCAATTTAAATGGTGTCATTGCATTAGGTGCTTGTGCACTGGCTACTGCTAGCAATCAATGGGCCATGGGCAGTGCATCTGTACCGTTGAGCAGCACTGCTACAGCAGGAGCCACACAAGAATATGCAGTCATCAATTGAATGGTAATTTATGAAAAATAGCTTTGCTTGCTGTTTAAAAATGCTACACACATAAATATATATAAGATATGCCAGATCAAAAAATTACAGACCTTGCACAAATTTATACCCCTTCTCTAAGCAGTGTTCTGCCCATTGTGCAGAACAATACAGACTACAAGGTTAACCTGGCTGATTTGAATGCAATTCAGAGAACTGGTAGCAACAACATTCGCTCATATAATTCTCAGTCCAACAATGGTAACAACAATTTGACTTTGGGGTTCTGTGCAGGTTATTACAATGCAAGTGGGTACCACAACATTTTATTAGGATACAAGTCTGGCCAGAGCAACACATCAGGAAGCAACAATGTGTTTGCTGGATCTTATGCAGGCCACTGCAACACATCAGGGTGTGGCAATGTGTTTGTTGGCAAGTCTGCAGGTTGCAACAATTGTGGTCAAATTAAAAATGTAGGCATTGGGTTTTATGCAGGCAAGAATGCTTGTTACAACAACTACAGTGTGCACATTGGAGCATGTGCAGGATACAATGACAGAGGTGGATGCAATGTGTTCATTGGCAAAGAGGCAGGGTATAACAATTGTTTTGGTGATTGGAACGTATTTTTAGGCCATGGGGCTGGCAGATACAATGGCAATGGCACTCAAAACATTTTCATTGGCAAAAGTCCAGGCAGATACAATTACACAGGCAGCAACAACATATTTTTGGGCAGAAGGGCAGGCAATTGTAACACTTCAGGGGGCAACAATATTTTCATGGGCCATTGCACAGGAGGCAGAAACACCTCAGGCAACGACAACAATTTCATTGGGTTCAGAGCTGGTTGCTGCAACACAGTGGGAAGCTACAACAATTTCATGGGATTGTGTGCTGG
>RGVZ01000395.1 GCA_010029825.1 bacterium
ATTCCGCACCGTCACCGAAGGGTGCGATGCGTGCACCGGCCAGTCTGTTCGCGCCGTGACTCGCGGCGTTGTCCGCGGCGGCACTGCGGCGGTGCAGAACGCGGGCGCTGTGGCGTACAACGTCGTGACGCTTCCGGCTCGCGCCGTGCGTCGTGCTCGTTGCAGCGGCTCGTGCAACTGCCGCTGATCACGCAGTAGCGTAAGTTCTCACAGAGGGCGCCGGGGGCTTGTTCTCCCGGCGCCCTCTCTTTTTACCCGGAGACTCACATGCCCTATTTTCACGTTCGTGTTTCACGGACTCATGCGGAAACGTACGTAATCGAGGCGGTAGACGAGGGCGCTGCGGAAACCGCCGCTGTGCTAGCTGATATCAAAAAGTTGGATAAGAAAGTGGTACTTGTGCATAAAGACGCCGGCTGCTCGATCGACATAAGCGACGCCACAAAATCTGACATAGCCGCGGCGCTCAAGAAAAAGCGAGTCAAGTAATGGGTATTGATATCTATCTGGAATGGGACGGGATGGAAGAAGAAGAAAAACAGGCGCAAGCCACTGGCTTCTCCGTCACGTCCGGCAACGTTGGATATCTGCGGGAAGCCTATCATGGCGGCCCGTACGCTACGCGCATTCTGGTTCGAGAAGCGTTCGACGCCGAGGACTGTCGCGCAGAGATCCCGGCAGCCGTGCTTCGTGAACGACTGACGCGCGTCACAGAGCCCAGCTACGGCAGCGGACAAGGCCACGCGTTGGCAGAACAACTCGTCAACATGTTCGTGTCGCAGGGTAAAGATGTCGGCGGACAAACAGTGCAAAGCGACACGACGCGACCCATGACCGTGGAAGAAGCAATCGCCGAACGACAGCGCCGGCTTTACCCGGACGACTCGGCAGAAATGACAAAAAAAGTCACCAAGTCATTTAGAGACTTTGTTGCGCTGGCAGAAGAAAAAGAACGCCAGCGCGGAAAACCCTGCACCATTTACGCCTCATACTGACATGGCCAAAGCAAAAACCGCAACAACCCCTGCAAGCCCGATCAAAGACCTGTGCCCGCTGCTTGAAGCAATCGGCGTAACGCGCATCGAAGCGGAGTACGACGGCAGCGGCGACTCCGGCGATTTTAATAGTTTTACGTTCGTGTTTGACGATCCGACTGTGCAGAACGACGTGTCGGTGCTTAACAACATGCAAAGCAACCGAAACACGCACATGTACCTTGATCAGTTTCGGCGAACGCACTGCACAAGCGCAGACGCAACGAAACCGCCCATCATGACAGACGCGCAGTTAGCCGCGCTGCGGGACGCGTGCTTTGATTTACTGCCGGGCGGCTGGGAAATAAACGAAGGTAGCTTCGGCACCATTGTAGTTGACGTCAGACGGCGCAAAGTGCGCATGGAGCACAACGAACGTATCGTCGAAGTAGCTACCACCAACACCGAGTGGTGATATGACAATTGACGAAGCTATTGACAACCTAAAACGAGCAAAGAAAAAAGGCGTCAAAAGCGTCATTCTGGCTTGGTGGAGCGCTGACATGTTTGGCAGATCCGACGACAGCGACTGGGAACGTTCTGCTGAGATAGCCGAAGACAAAATGGACTGGTCCACAACGCACAGCGATCTTGCGTCTGTGCTGGATTTGTATGCGGGAGACTAATGGCACATCCGTATCACCACGCACTCTCGTCAGTGCGCAAGTGGGGCGGCGAGGTAGACGACTATCTCGCCATCCACGAATGGTTTGATGGGTCCAAGGCGCACATGGCTGACTTTCGTCACCGTGCACTGCGGCACCACTCCGAAGGGATCTTCATGGCAGAAAGACTCTTCGGAAAAATAATCACCAACGCTGACGGGCGTGTCGTTCCGGTACGGTATATCGGCGAGCAGCACGTCAACGAAGATTTAGGGCGTATTCCAAGCGTCACCGACTGGCTGCGTTGTATCAAGCCCAGCGACGATGACGCGTGGATGTTTGGGCGCGGTAAAAACCTAGAGAAGGAGCTACTTGCATGAGGTCAAAGATTTCCAAGGCAACGCGAACCATTGTTGAAAACACCGTAGCCCGATGGCTTGAGACAATTAACGAAGGCCGGCCAAATGTGACAAAAGCGTCGGACATACTTCGCGCTGCCTACGAAAGCGGTTTAGGCTCGTTTCGGCGTGACCGCTACAAGAAAAGCCCGGTAACGTTTTACGTAGCCAAATCGCCCGTCACGTTCATGATCTCGATGGCTGTGGTGCGCGGGCGGATGACAAAGACCTATGCGCGTGAGCTGTGCAAGCAGCTCGAAATTGATAGCGCGTTTCTGATCCCGCTGCGCAAAGATTCGCTGCTAGGATGGAACAGCGACCGGCGGCGCTGGTGGAGCAACATGCAGAACAACGAGTTCACTCGCACGTGGCTGCGCGCTATCCGCGAAGAGTACATGTCAAACGAAAAGCTTGTTGCAAACTCGTTTGGCCTGTCTCGGCGGTGGTGGCGTAATCGCGGGCAGAGTTCAGAAGACGTCGTGCTGCACAAGACGAATAATCTGGCCATCACGGTTAATCTTTTCCGTTCCATGCTCAACGATACGATTGGACTCGAATCCGTCACAGAAAGTTTTCGCAGCTGGGACGGGTCGATGCGGAACAATGAAGTACTGCGAACAGAAAAGAAAATATCTGAGATTGCGAACAAAATCATTTTTGACAGCAGCTCAACTGCCGGGGCTATCGGTGAGCTGAACCGTGTAGTGTCTATTACGGAACTAAACAACACCAGCGAATCGATTGCAGACGAC
>RGVZ01000396.1 GCA_010029825.1 bacterium
CCACCCGGTAAACACCGGCGGCAAGTCCGGACAATTCGAAATAAATGCCTGTCCTTGCCTCCGCGCCTCCTTGCCAAGAGGCAGGGCCGTTACGTCCGCGGCCGGACAACAGTGGCCAGCCCCGCCCCGTGGCCAGGACGCGCTGATCCCGGACCAGTTCCGGTACGAAGCCCTGCGACACAAGGTCGTGCCCAATGTCCATGCGCACCGCGAAACGTGATCCGCCACCGGACCCGATTTCCCCGGAGAACACGTACGCGCAACCGCGCTCCGAGCAGTTTTTGCTGGAGTCCGTGATGCGGGCGTTTTTCTCCTTCCACGAGTAGAACGCGCCGCTTCCCGGCATCAGCACGGATCTTGAGTCGACCGGAACCTTGAACGTCAGGGGCAGCGACGCGTTGTCGCGGTTGAACACGGCGGCGGTCGAGACATCGGCGTCGATGCGGAAAAACAGGAAACGCAGCAGAAAATCCATGTCCAGCAGGACACGTCCGCTGTCCAGGGCGGATTGCCGCACCCGTCCCGGCAGATTCGACTCGTCGAGGTGGATGTTGAAGAAGTTCCTCGGCTGCAAGAACAAATCGAGGGCGGCGTCCTCAACCGCGGTCGCCCCGTGGAAATCGATGCGCTGGAAAAGGAACGGGTTTGCCGGCGAAGGGACGTAGTCGTAAACGTCGGTCGTCACCCGGCGCGACCCGGGATCAAAGCGGATCACGTCACCGGCGGGTGGCTGGCCCCCGCCGCGCGCGCCGCTGGCCGCCAGCGCAAGGCACATGGCCGCGACAACGCGCCAGGCGCGCGCGCGCCGAATGTCGCGTGCCGTTTCCGTCATGACGCCGGTCACCAGCCGTAACGCGGCTTGCGATCGAATTGATGCCTGGCGCGAATCTCGCGGATGGTTCCGGTTTCCGAACGCATGATGATCGAGTGCGTGTGGGCGCCGCCGCCAAAATATCGCACGCCGCTCAGGAAACTGCCGTTGGTCACACCGGTCGCGACAAACATGACGTTGCCTCTGGCGAGATCCGTCAGGCCGTAAACTTTTTTCTCGTCGGTGATGCCCATGGCGCGCGCGCGGGAGCGCTCCTCATCATTGCGAAACAGAAGGACACCTTGCATGTCGCCGCCAAGGCAGCGCAGGGCAGCGGCGGCGATCACGCCCTCAGGCGCGCCGCCGGAACCCATCAGCATGTCAACGCCACTGTCTTCCCATGCCGTTGCCACCGCGGCCGACACGTCGCCATCACCGATCAAACGGATGCGTGCCCCCGCGGCCCGTACCTCGGCGATCAGTTCCGCGTGGCGCGGGCGATCGAGGATCATGACCATGAGATCCTCGACGTCTTTTTTCAGGGCGCGCGCGACTTCACGGATGTTCCATGTCGGTGATTTCGTGATGTCGATGACGCCACGCGCCTCAGGCCCCACGGCAATCTTGTTCATGTAAGTGTCTGGCGCGTGCAGAAGTCCACCTTCATCCGACGCCGCGATCACAGCGATCGCCTCGCTGCGCCCCGTGGCCGTGATCGTCGTGCCTTCCAGCGGGTCGACCGCGATTTCGACTTTGGGACCCTGGCCGGATCCGACTTTTTCACCGATGTAGAGCATGGGCGCCTCGTCACGCTCGCCCTCGCCGATCACGATGCGGCCGTCGAACATGATCGAGTCGAACGTCTTGCGCATCGATTCCACGGCGGCGTGGTCGGCGGCTTTCTCGTCACCGCGGCCAATCCAACGGCCCGCGGCAAGGGCGGCGGCTTCGGTGACGCGGACAAACTCGAGGGTCAGGTTGCGGTTCATGTCAGGCCTTTCTCGCTCGCCGGTGCGGGCGCAATTTACGCAAGCCTCGAATCTAAGTGGTGAAATGCCGCCCCATCAACAATTTTTTCATGAATCCTCAAGGGTCTTGCGGGGTTTTCCGAAAAGGGTCCAGTTCAAGGGAGTCAAGCGTGACCGGAATTTCTCAACGCGTAACCATATTTGCGGCGACCGCGGCCTTGGCCGCGATCCATGGCGGCTGCGCCCCCGATGCCGTCAAGAGCGCCGACACCGGAAAGGCCGGCAAACCCGGGACGACCGAAATGTCTGCCTTTGACTTCGATAAACTTCCGCCGCTGACCGTTGAGTCGATCCGCCAGAAGTTCACCGCCTGCGGCCTGCCGGCGAATTTCGGTTCCGGCAACGAAGAAGTGTTCTCCGCCAGCCTCGCCGCGCCAGGACCCTTGAAGATCGCGCACAAGGCGAGTGGTTGTTTTGCCGGCATCGGTGACTCGGTCGGCGTCGTCTCAGTCTCGCTGGCGGCTGTCCTGCGGGGGCCTTTCACCGGGCCGACGTTCGCCTTCAACGCGGCGACGACCATCGACTCGCCGTGCAAGGACAAGTATTCCCCCCTCGCGGCCGGAGACGCGGCCCCGTTCCAGCGCACGATCACCTATGACGTGATCCCCCTGGAAAAACGTCCGGAGCGGATTGGCGACATCGGCCCCTGGAAGATGGCGGTTTGCACCCTGGCGCCGGTCTCGGGGTTGCGTCACCAGTACAAGACGCGCGGCGCGGGAAATGGCGCCTCACCGTCATTTCAAATCCAAGTGGAATTCAGTCCGGCAATCCCGCTGCTGGTCGTCCCGGCCGCCGCGCCGGGCGGCGCGTTCAGTTCGGAACTTGGCAAGGGGTTGCAGTTTGAGAAGATCGTGGCCCGGATCAAGGCATCCAACGATCCGAGGTTGCCGGTCGGGCGCGAGATCACGGGGACGGTCACGATCCTGCCGGTCAAACCCGAGAAGGCGATC
>RGVZ01000397.1 GCA_010029825.1 bacterium
CTTTACGCTTCAATGCAGTCCCTAGCCGTCGCGACCGGAGTCGTCGCACTGGCCGAAGTCGGTGACAAGACTCAATTGCTAGCGTTCGTTTTGGCGGCGCGATTCAAAAAACCCGTTCCCATTATCGGCGGTATTCTCGTCGCAACGATCATCAATCATGGCCTTGCAGGCGCACTGGGGGCGTGGATCGTTAATACGGTGAATCCGGAATATTTGCGATGGGCGCTCGGTGCTTCGTTTATTGCAATGGCCGGGTGGACCTTAATCCCAGACAAAATCGAGGAGGAAGAAACTCAAATCGCAAACAAATATGGCGTATTTGGCGCAACGCTGCTTACGTTTTTCCTGGCCGAAATGGGCGACAAGACGCAAATCGCGACCGTCGCCTTAGCCGCGCATTTCGCCCAACCCGTCATCGTTGTCATCGGTACGACGCTGGGCATGCTAATCGCAGACGTTCCGGCGGTTTTTCTTGGCGACCGCGTCGCTGAAAAAATCCCAATGAAACTTGTCCATACGATCGCCGCTGCCGTCTTTGCGGCCCTCGGCATCGCGACGCTCATGGGATTAGGCGATATGGTCCGCGTCTAGCTTCTGCCATGGGTCGACATGCGTCATCAAATTCAGGACTCGATGACGCTGCATCACCCGCTGGCGCGCGGCGACGGCAATATCATGCCCCTCTTCGACCGTTAGTTTCGGATCGACTTCAATGTGCGCATCGACCACGATCATGTCGCCCATTTTTCGACTTTTAAGGTCATGGACATTTTTTACACCCGGGGTCTCTAACAGAGTCTCCTGAATAGCCGCCATCTCGGTTTGATCTGCCGCACGATCCATTAAATCGTGCAATGCGTCCCAGCCGAACTGCCACCCCATCTTGGTGACCATCAGTCCGACAATGAGCGCGGCGACGGGGTCAAGGATGGTATAGCCCAGCAGGTTACCGGCAATACCCACCCCAACCACGAGTGAGGAGGCCGCATCCGATCGCGCATGCCACGCGTTTGCGACCAGCATACTCGACTTGACCTTTTTAGCGACCGATAACATGTAACGGAACAACAGCTCTTTTGCCACCAAAGCACTGCCGGCGACGTAAAGGGCCAAACTATGAACCTGTGTCACGGAATCTGCATGTTGAACTTTGTCAACAGCCGAAATCAACATGCCAACCCCTACCGCCAGTAGGAGTAAACCCAATACCAAAGACGCCGCGTTTTCATAACGCTGATGTCCGTATGGGTGATCCTCATCCGCATCTTTTTGACTATAGTGATTCGCAAAAAGTACAACAAAATCAGCCACCAAGTCGGACAAGGAATGAATCCCATCGGCGATTAAACCTTGCGACTTCGAGATCACGCCCGCCGCAATTTGAAAAACGGTCAACAGTAAGTTCACCGTGACACTGGCCCAGGTGGAGCGACGGGCGGCTTTCGCGCGCTCCACCAACTCCGGCTGGGACAACTCCGCGTCCACGATTTCTGAATCGTTCATCATTGTTTGATTGGCGGGTACCAGAACCAGCCAGCAAATCCGGCCAGCTTCGGCTCCAAGTCTAGCGGGCTTGCGTGACGCCCGCGTTGCTCGGGCGGGCGCTCAAACGGCCAACCCTCGAGAATCCGGACGCCAGGCGCGCCCAAAGTTCGCCATAATCGCTTGGTCATCTGAAGAAAAATGAATTCCAAGTCGAGGAGACCCGCCATGAAAAAACACCCACTGTTTCGTTGTCTCGCGTTCGCGTTCGCCCTGTTTTTGGCGGGTTGTGCCCACTCCCCGGGGGGAGCCGGGTGGACAACCCTGATTGATGGCCCCCAAGGCCTGGAAAACTGGAACCTTGTCGGGGACGCCAATTGGCGCAGCGCCGAAGGTAGTGTCATGGCCGACCGCGGAACTGCAGGTTTTCTGGTGTCCAAGGCGGTTTACAAAGACTTTGTGATTCACGCTGAATTTTGGGCCGCGACGGACACGAACAGCGGCATTTTCATCCGTCTGTCGGACCCCAACAAAATTGCCGCAGACAACTCGTACGAGGTCAACATCTGGGATATCCGGCCGGAACCCAGCTACGGCACCGGGGCAATCGTCAACTTTGCCAAGGTGCCAGTCCCTCTGGTCAACAAAGTGGGGGGCCAATGGAACACCATGGAGGTGACGGCACAAGGGGATTCGATTTCGGTAAAACTCAACGGTGTTGTGACCAGCACTCTAAGAGACCGTAGTTTTTCTAGCGGACCCATCGCACTGCAGTTTGGTCCCGGGGTACGAAACGTCACGGGCGGCCCCATCAAGTGGCGCAAGGTCATGATCAAGCCGCTGTAGACGGCGCGCCTTCCCAGTGCGCTCGCGGCGCTCGCCACCTGCGCAGCGACTCATCGTTCTGGGCGCAACCGGAACGATTGGGGTCGCGACGGTTCGTGCGCTGGTCCAGCGCGGGCACGAAGTCGTCTGCTTCGTGCGACCGCGTGCCGGCCCCGGTGGCGCCCTGGGCCTGAAGGACAGCAAAGCGTTGCTCTGCGGCGCAAACGTCCGGTTTGGAGAGATTACCGACCCCGCGTCGTTCGAGCGCGATGGGCTTTGTGGCGAACAATTTGACGCAGTCGTTTCGTGCTTGGCGTCTCGTACCGGAGATCCTGCAGACGCCTGGGCGATTGATTACCGGGCGCATGAGCAGGCGCTTCGAGCGGCGCGCAACGCGGGCGTTCGACAATTCGTTCTGCTTTCTGCGATTTGTGTCCAGAAACCCCTGCTGGG
>RGVZ01000398.1 GCA_010029825.1 bacterium
GATCGCCAACTCTCGCCTCCGCAGCGAGCCGACGCCGCTGCCAACTGCGTCGACGAGCCAGTATTCCTCGATTGCCAAGCGTTACCTCCTGCTGATTGACAGTGACTCGGCAACTCCGATGAGTTCGCCTTCGCGGTAAGCCGGAGGCCTCCAGCGGCGAGGAGCGCCGCCGACCGCCCGTCGCCGATGCTCGCTCGGCGTCCATGATTCGCGAACCTCGGCGGCCCGCTCCGCGATCTCCTCCGGCGTGGGGCCGACTTCGGGATCGCGGAGGTCGTCGAGCGACAGGCCCCACGACCGAATCCTGGCGTAGATCACCTGATTCGAGGCCTTGAACCTCTTAGCCACCTCGGTCACCGACGTCGACTCGACGATCGCGGCCTGGAGGGTCTCCTTCGTGAGCATGGCAAAACTCCTTGGGGTTAGTGAGGCGAGCCGAATGGCTCCGCCCGGCGGAGACGGACTATTCATCCGCTCCGCCGGGCAGAGACCACCGGAGGGGCTTGTGTTCGAGAACGAGCGACAGTCGCCAGTCGTCCCCGAAAAGTTCGTAGAGCCGGATGTCCGTGAACCCGAGCGAGTGGGCCACGCCGATGCAGTCCGGAGAGAAGATGGCGACGGGGCTGTCCGGATCGAGCGATCGACTCGCGACGAGCATCGCGACCGCAGCGCGGCAGCAGCCCCGCCGACGAAAGTCGGGGTGCGTGAAGCCCTCGATGGTTTGCAAGCCTCGCCACTGATGCGACGCCGCCCAGGCGGCGATCCTCCATGATCCTTCGCGAACCAGAGCAATCGGAGTTCGCGATCCCTCGCGGTTCATCACCTCGACCTGGAACTCGCTGCCGGCCCTTGTCAGTGACGACGTAATGGCCTTCGCATCGAGATCGTCAAGGCTTCCGACGACCGTGGTTATCGCTTCCAGACAATGGGGTGTCAATGGTTTTTTCATACTTCACCTGAGGTTTGACCGTCACTCTCACAGACTTGGTCACAGACTTGCCGCGATCCGCCTTCCACCGCACTACCCTCTTCATCGCAGATCACCTCGCTGTTGGTCTCGATCCAAACTCTTGCCCCGCACGGCAGCGGCTCATGCGGGCTGTGGACGATCCGGCAAGGCCCGGTGACGCGGGCAGTGTGGGCCTTGCGGGCCGAGACGGGCTTCGCGTGTCGGGCTTCCGACGCGAACGTCTTGACCGTGAGCGGCGGATCGTTTCGGCCGTGCTTTCGGTTCAGGGCGATGACTTGCTGGTGGACGTGGACGATCGTTCTCATGGCTGCTGTCCTCGCACGAAGACGGGAGCGAACGGCTTGTCGCACTTGCTCAGGGTGTTGAAGTAGAAGTATGCGACCGCCTCCTCCTCCGTGATGTCTCCCTCTCCCACCACGATGTCGATGCAGACGTCGTAGTCGTAGACTGCGGACGGCTTGGCGGCGACCGTGAAGCCGATGTAGGCCTGCTCGAAGCCCTTGCAGACCAGGGCCTCGGGGTTGACCTCGCACAGCGAGGCGTAGACCTTGCTTGGATCAGTGCCGTACCCAGCCACTGCGATCATTGTCGCTCCTTATCGATCCCATCGATCGAGAATCTCTTCCGCCTGGGCCTTGCTGGTCACCACCTCGGCGACGGCGCCGCCGACGGTTCGCAGTTCCTCCATCACATGAACCTGGAGCGGCGTCGGCTTCTTGCCGGGCTGCTTGACCTCCAGGAACACGGCCCGTCCGTTCTTGACGCACAGGACGTCGGGAATGCCGGGTCGCTGGAAGGCGCCGCCGGCGACTTTCAAGACCCACCAGCCTCGCTCCTTGGCGGACTGTTGGATCGACTTCGTGATGGTGGATTCAAGCGGCACAGCAAACTCCCTTGCTTTGTTCGAGCAAAGCCAAGGCTGCATCTCGCCTGACAATCGCTTCTTGTAGTGAGGAGGTTCTTAGAGACCTGCGAACTCGCTGTTTTTTCAGGCCGTCTCTGAAGGTGTAGTGAATCCACCACGTTCCGTTGTTGCACCACATATGATGCAAGGCATTTCCGCTGTCGATGCGAACGGACACGCCTCGCGGCTTCCAACTAGGCCCGCGAGGCCGACGCGGCCCGTGAGGAGGCCGGCCGAGGCCGCCCGGCCTCTCGAGAACTCTTCGAGCGTCCGCCGCTCGAATTTATCGACTCCATGCTTTTTGACGGCGATCCTCAGGGCCGCTCCAGACCCGAGATAGCCGTCGAAGCCATCTCCGTCCTGGCGGTGAACGCCGACGTAGATTCTCCCGCTGACTAGGCAGCGGGTCTCATACACGATCCATCGCACCGATCAGTCTCTCGCGGGTTTCCCCTCCGCGAATGACCAGAAACTCAAGGGCCACGGCGACCCTCCCTCCACGCTCGCTTCATGGACTCCGAGATTTTCGCTCGCGTCTCCTTGCTGAGGACTCGCCCACGGTTGGCGTACTTCATCGCGACGCTGATCTTTTCGCGGACGGCCGGATGGAGGTGGATGTCTCGCATCCGAGCGCTGATCAACTCGCGAGTCTCGGGCGAGTGAGTCCTGCCCTGCCGATAGTCGCGGAGCCGCTGCCTCGATTCCTCGGTGTGCCTGTGGCCGTAGCCGCCCCGGCCGCCCGTCTTGATGTTGTAGGTGTCCTCCCGTTTGCAGAACTCCTCCGTGACGACCTCGGCCTCGCGGGTGTAGGCCTCGTCGAGCGAGCCGCAGACAAAGAGCGTTCGTCGCTCGAAGGCTTCGACGCCGTGCTTCGCAATCGCC
>RGVZ01000399.1 GCA_010029825.1 bacterium
TATTTTCCCGATTTCCGCGCCCTCGCCGCCCGCCGCCCGGGCCACACCCGTGGACGGCATGGATTCCCCCTTGCTCTCTTGATGTTTGAGCAACATCCATTTCTGAAGCGCCCGCCGCAGGTTCCCCTCCGCGCCACTCTCCGTGATCTCGCCCTTTGACGGCACGTGCACCACACGCCCCGGCAACTTGAATCCGACCGTTTGATTGTCCTTGCCGATTGGATCCTCGTTCGAGACCCAAAGCGGCGTCGTCGCCGGATCAAACAAGTCGCGCCCCGCCCACGACCGCGGGACGTCCAGTCCCATGAGCCCAACCACCGTCGGCGCGACATCGATCTGGCTGCTCATGCGCCCGGTCACCGCGGCGGAAACCTTCGCCGGGTCCAGGTCACGATGCTTGATGAACAGCGGGATCAGGTCGTTCAACATGCGTGGATTGTCCGGCATGTAACGAGCGTACAAATGACTCGGCGAGTGATCGGCCGTGACGATGACGAGAGCCCCCTGGCCCATGAGACCACTTTCCTCGAGCCGCGCGAGAAGTCGCCCGATCGCGCGGTCGGTCGCGTAAAGTCCCCGGACCATCGGATCGGCGCCCGGAAACCCGGCCGGCGCGTCGGCGAACTGTTGCTCGCTGCCAAACGGTGGATGCGTGTCGACGGTCAAGATGTGCACGAACTGGCGGCGCCCCGATCCGCCCCGATCCGCGGAAATCGCGCGCCACGCCGCGTCAAACACGACATCGTCATGCAACCCCCAGCCCCACCATTTCTCCTCGCCGATGTTGCTGCCGCCCGAGCCGCCCGAGCCACCCGCGATCTCGTGAAACCCGGCACGGAACCCGTACCGGAAAATCATCGGCGCGTAATAGTCCATGCGCCCGTAAGTCATTTCCGCGCCCTGGAAATAAGACGTCTCGTACCCCGCGTCGCGCAGGACTTCCGCCAAGGGCCTGTGATCGGGCGCCGCGACTTCATGGTCTTTCAGGACACACCGCGACAGCAACGTCGTATAAAGCCCAGGCTGCGTCGGCATCATGGTCGTCCCGTGCGCGTTGAACGAGACACTGGTTTCGGCCAGTTTGTCCAGAGTCGGCGTCGCCCAGTCCGGCAGGGTGAATTGCGGACGCGGCACGTGGAATTTGCGCACGAGCGAGCGCGCCAGCGACTCGACCGTCACCAGAATCACCTTTGGCGGCAACTGTTTCAGCCGGGGAATCGACGGGTCTGCCGGTTTCCGGCGCGGCCACGCCGGCAGGCCAATGCCCGCGACAAGATCCCGTTCCGCGTCCGTCATCTGGACCAGAACCACCGGCGTCGCGGAAGGCCTCGCGGAAGAATCCGCGGCCAGACCGGCTACACGAGCCACACTCGCCTCATTGACAAGACTCGCCGATACGACCATCGCGCCCGCCGAAGACGCGATCGCCCACAACGGACGCGACGACCCGGCGGCATCCAGTCCCCGCGCGGGCTCAATTCTGGCGGCGTACTGCGCTGTGGCCCACGCCGCGGCCAAGGCCAATACGACGCTGGCCGCGCGCCGTCCGGGTGTCCATGCGCCGGCAAGATCCGCGCGCCTCGCCATTCTGGACCGGTTCGCAAGACGCGCCAGCCACCACTGCACGGCGACGACCGCCGCCACCCCGCCGGCCAGGATACCCGCGTACTGCGGCACACGAAGGACATACGCCAACGCGCCAAAACCCATGTTGTTCACCGGGATCTGATTCAAATGCCGCGCCGCGACCGAGTACACCACGGCCTCGGAGACAAACAGTGCCAGCCCCGCGAAGACCACCACCGCGAGTGCCGCCCGCAACGCAACCCTTCGCGAAAAGATGCCCGGCGCGTTCCAAGTCAAATTCCACAGCGCGATCGCCAGCAGCACATCCGACACGACACAAACGAGAAACCCGGGCGATCCCGCCACCAGCCACGGCCGCCACCCCAACCCGGGATGCGCCGACGCCAGCGCCGCGAAACGCACCGCCACGTCAAACAGCGCGAACGCGCCAACCGGATGCACCACAATTCTCTTTATGAGTTGATTCATGAAACGAGTTTACCCGACAAATCACGTCGGCCAAACCGTTCATGGATTAATTTCCCGAGCCAATGTTACCGCAGAAACCCTGGTACATGGAAGTCGCCGTCGTGTATCCATAATTGTCACAGCTCGGATCCGTCGCTGGATTCAACGTGCAAGAGCACGCTGGCAAAACAGGTGGCGGCGACGGTGACGTGCCGCCCGTGCTGCTGCCGCCAGAGGTGCCTGTAGATCCACCGCCGCCATAGGTCGCCTGCCAAGTCGAGGTCAGCATCAATCCCCCGCCATAGTTCACATCATAGCAATTTTGATAAACAGTCGAGTCCAGACTTGCATCACATGCCTGCGTACCAGAGCAGGAACCCGGGTTTTGCGGCGGAACCTGGATCGGCGTACCAAAATACGCCCAGTCCGAGAACTTGGTCTGGTACATCATCCGGACGCGGCAATAGTAGGCGGTGCATGCCATGAATTGCTTCGAGAAAGAAGTCGTCGAGGATGTATAATCGTCCGTCACGGTGTCGACCGAGTACGACGATGGATGGACGAAACAGTTCGGGTCCGTGGAACCGGTGCATCCGATGCCGGTGCTCGCGTTGTTTTCGATGGTAGGCAAACCCGTACACTGAAAGTTTGCCCCCATGAGGTCCGGGGTCGCGTTGGACGCGACA
>RGVZ01000400.1 GCA_010029825.1 bacterium
CCCCCTATCTCGACTATCTGCCTACCTCCCCGGAGCAGCTCGCCGCCGTCGGCCCGCTCCTAGATCAACCGTGGCTCATGGACGATCTTGAGGGCCGCGCCACGTCCTTCGCCATCCAGCAGATCGTCCCCGAGCACCTGCGCTCCGTTTCCGTCCGCCGCGAAGAACATCTTCGCAAGACCATGCAGCAGGTCCACCAGCGTCTCACGCAGGAGATCATGTATTGGGACAACTACGCGAACCGTCTCCAAGGCCAAGAGGACGCCGGCAAGCGTCGCGGCGGCATCAGCGCCAACGGCTCCCGATCGCACAGACACATTTCCCGCCATGCGAACGAGCATGCTCAAGGGTCTGTTTACAAATAACAAAACCCCGGTCGTTTACCCGTACGAAGAGAAGATGGAGAAGGACTCGTCTGCGCCCATGGGCGGAGCGACTGGCGCGTTTTTAAACGAACCGATGTTTTCTCCAACCGTGTCTGTGCCGCAGTTCAATCAGGCCGCGTGGCAGGACGTAAATATGGGTATGTACCGTGGCTTTCAGCAGCATACGCCGCCGCAGTTCGCTGCAGCCGCCACCGGGCTCATGTCCGGGATTAGCACGAACATGAACTCCCCCATCATCCGGCCCATCGACGTTGTCCGCGGGATTGCCTCTGCGGGCGTCGGGCTAGCCACGGCCACGGTTGCCGGCAAAACCTTGGCTGCGCTCGCCGGGTTAACGCCGGAAGGGCAAAATAAGTTACAAGAGATGGGTTTATGGGGCGGCATGATGCACGCCGTCGTACCTAGCTTGTTTGGGCGGTAGTTTGTCTTGCGTAATTATGGTCGGGCGGTACAATACCCCGTGCCTTCACTTAAAGGAGAACGTATGGCCACGAAGAAGAGTGTTGAAACGGTACGTGAAGAACTGCGTGTGTTAAATGCCGCGGCGGACGACGTAAATGTTGATTCCAACAACTGGCTGACACCTGAGTTTTGGACCATGGCAATCGGCGCCGTGAGCAACCTGATTGCCGTCGGTGTTCTTATCGGCTGGGTCGATCAGTCGCAGGCCGAGACGCTGGTCAAGGCTGTGACGGCGATTGTTGGCGCCACGCAGGTGGTCGTGCTCAACAGCGCGCTGATCTGGAAGTATCTGGCTGGTCGCACTGAACTGCGCGCCCAAATGATCGACGCCCGGTATCGCTACATGGAAGCGGTGGCGGTCGAAAAGATGCGGGCTGAACGAGTGGGGAACTGATGACCACGGAAGAATTACAACGCCGTATTCAAGAATCGCCCGCGTTGTCTGCCCTCAGCGACCGGCTCACGGAAAAGCTGGCCGCAAAGGGCGGCAACACGTATCAGTTTGATCCGATCACCATCATCATGATCATTTCGATTCTGGTGCAGGTGATCATTCACTGTCGTGAGCAAAGCTCGGCCGAGGCTATTCAGCAGCGGATGCGAGAACTGCGTACGTTGCCGCCCCGTAAGTTAATGCGCTTGCGTCGGCGGTTAAACAATCTGTGGCGCGAGCACTGCGCAAAGGCCGGGATTGAATACACCAAGTCGAACCCGATTGTTAACGCAGTGTACGACCTGAGTGCTACAATTGATGATTCGACGGCGGCCGGGTTAATGGAGTTGGCTGCCGCGCACTAGCATTTTGCAAGGACGCGCACTATGGCACGGAAGCCAACAATACACAGCGATGCTCATGTTCTGCCCATCAGTGAAATTCTCCGACGGCTCCACTCGTTGGGGTACTTCGGCGACAAAACGCTGGCTCAGGTCAAAAAGATCAAAGGGGCAGAGCTGCAAAAGGCGATTCGGACGTTCCAAGAATTCAACGGCCTGAATCCCACCGGCACAGTCGGCCCGAAGACCGCGCATCGCATCAATCGTCACCGCTGCGGGCTGCCTGATTTCAACATCACAGCCCCCGGTGGCGATCCCTGCAAGTGGCCGATGCCGAACATCTCGTATTACCACGAGATCCATCTGCCGGGGCTGACAAACGCTCAAGTCGCCGAGGCGTACGACATCGCGTTCTCGCAGTGGGCCGAGGTTTGCATGGTTGACCCGGTCCGCGTGGACACGCACAAGAAGGCGAACATTTACGCCCGCTCCGGCGTCGGCAAGAAGAACGGTTTAGATAACAAAGGCGGCACGTTGGCGTGGAGCGAACTGCCGTGTGGCGTTGCGGAGAACGTCCAGCTCGATCAGATGTTCGACGAGGCGGAAGACTGGTCATTCAATATGGCCGTCGCTGTCATCTGCCATGAACTGGGTCATGCGCTGGGCTTGCCGCACTTAAACGCCGGCAACCTCATGGCGCCGTATTACGACCCGAACGTTACAAAGCCGCAAGAGGGCGACATTGCGGAAATCATAAAACTTTACGGCAAACGTACGAAACCTTACCCCATTACTAAAGATGCCGGTTTGCAGATCAACGGCACACTTGTTATTAATGGTCGGCCGTATGTACTCGTGCCGAAAACCTGATAAAATAGCAAACTGCTGCTAACACTGGAGGAGCTATGACTGCGTTTCAATTAGTTTGTGCTTGTTTGTTCTGCGGCCTGCTGGCGGTCGCGTACCGGAAAGAACTGCTGGCGAAGCTGAAGGTTGTGCGCGCGACGACAACAAACGCGCCGGCCGTTCACGACTCGATCGCCGTTCCGCTTGTGGACGACATTCTGTCTGTCACCAA
>RGVZ01000005.1:0-37373 GCA_010029825.1 bacterium
CACCGACCGTCTGAATTACTGCTCGGCGCCGATGAACAACAATGCCTGGTGCCGTACGATCGAGAAAATGATCGGCATCGAGGTTCCGGCTCGCGCGCAGGCGATGCGCGTCATCCTGGACGAATTCTCGCGCATCATCGATCACTTCGTTTGCATCTGTACCAATGCGGTCGACCTGGGCGCGCTGACCAACTTCTGGCTCGGATTCCAGGCCCGCGAGCGCGTCTATGACCTGTTCGAGAAACTGTGCGGCGCGCGCCTGACCGTGTCACTGGCGCGCGTGGGCGGCATGGGCTTTGACCTGCCGGAAGGCTGGATCCAGCAAGCCAAGGAAACACTGAAGGTCATCGAGCAAGCCCACGCGGAAGTCGATACGCTGCTGACCAAGAACCGCATCTTTGTGAAGCGCATGGTTGGAGCCGGCCCGATCAGCAAACAGGACGCGATCGACTGGGGTTTCACCGGTCCCTGCCTGCGCGCTGCCGGCGTCCCGCTCGACATGCGGCAGTACAGTCCGTACTACGGATACGACCAGCTTGATTTTGACATTCCGGTCGGTGATCGCGGTGACTCCTACGACCGCTACATGGTCCGGATGGAGGAAATCCGGCAGTCGCTCCGGATTCTGAAGCAACTTCTAAACAACGTCCCGTCCGGGCCAATCGATGTCGACGACCCGCGCATTTCCCTGCCAGCGAAGCAGGACGTGTATGGAAACATCGAGGGTTTGATGAACCAGTTCATGCTGGTCATCCACGGCATCCAGCCGCCCGCGGGCGAAATTTACAGCGGCTACGAGGCCGCCAATGGTGAACTTGGTTTCTATGTCGTCAGCGACGGCAGTGGCCGGCCATACCGTGTCAAGTGCCGTCCGCCCTGCTTTGCGATCTTCCAGGCATTCCCCGAAATGATGGAAGGCCAGATGCTGGCCGACGCGATCGCGGCGTTGGGCAGCGTCAATATCATCGCCGGCGAACTGGACCGCTAAACGAACGCCGCAAGAACGTTGAAGCCTTTTAAGGACCGAAAATGAACGATCACCCACACACATCCACGAACGAGCCAGCCCCCGCCTTCACGCCGGCGCTGCGTGAAAAGATCACGGGGTTCCTGACCCGCTACGAGACCAAACGTTCCGCGATCATTCCGGCGCTGCACGCGATTCAGGATGAACTGGGTTGGATCGCTGACGAACACGTCGAGACCCTTGACAAGGAATTCGGGTTGCACCGCGTCCAGGTCCGCGAAGCGCTGACTTTCTACTCGGCCTTTCGCCAGAAGAAGCCGCGCACACACACGATCCAGTTCTGCAACAACATCATTTGCTGCATGGTGGGCGCAAATGAGGTGATCGACCGGATCAAGGGCCACATCAAGAAGTACGAGTCGCAGGGCGTGGAGCCCCCCTTCAGCGTCGAAGGCGTTCCGTGCCTTTGTGTATGCGACGGCGCGCCGGCCATGCTGGTGAACAAGGACCGTCACCTCAAGGTGACCATGGAAAACGTCGACTCGATCCTCGAACAATACGCATCGCTGCCACGCTGAGGTAACCATGGGCGATACTCTGACAAAAGTTAAAATCACCACGGCATTCGAGGGGAAACCAGACGCGCGGTCCCTCAAGACTTACGTGGCCAATGGCGGTTACACGGCGCTGAAAAAAGCGCTCGGAATGCAGCCGGGCCAGATCATCGACGAGGTCAAGGCATCAGGACTTCGCGGTCGCGGGGGCGCGGGCTTTCCGACTGGAATGAAGTGGGGATTCGTCCCGAAAGACGACAAAGGCCCCAAGTACCTGATTTGCAACAATGACGAGAGCGAGCCGGGAACTTTCAAGGATCGCTACATTACCGAGTGCAATCCCCACATGATCATCGAAGGGATGATCATCGCTGGATTCGCCATTGGCGCGAACAAAGGTTACATCTATACGCGCTATGACTTCTTCGAGGAAATCAAGTGGCTGGAGGACGCGATCCGCGAAGCCTACGGAGCAGGGTTCCTCGGTGACAACATCCAGGGAAGCGGCTTCAAGTTCCACCTCGACCACTACGCCGGCGCCGGGGCCTATATCTGCGGCGAGGAAACCGGCCTGTTGTCATCGCTTGAGGGCAAGAAGGGCCAACCGAAGGTCAAGCCACCCTTTCCGGCCATCTCCGGCTATCTGCGCCGCCCGACCATCGTGAACAACACCGAGACGCTCGCGAGCGTGCCTTGGATCATCAATAACGGCGCGGCTGCTTACAAGAAAATGGGCACGGAGAAGTCCGCGGGCACCAAGTTGTTTTGCCTGTCGGGACGCGTAAAGCGTCCGGGCGTCTATGAATTGCCGTTGGGATATCCAATCGAGAAATTGATCAACGAGGACGCTGGCGGAATGCTGCCGGGATACTCGATCAAGGCGTGCATCCCCGGCGGCTCGTCGGCACCAATCCTGACGGCGGACGAACTCAAGGGACTGACCCTCGATTACGAAGCCATCGCGGCGAAGGGCTCAATGCTGGGCTCTGGCGCGATCATGATCATAGACAACACCATGAGCATGGTTGAACTGCTGAAAGTAACAGTCGACTTTTACCATCATGAGAGCTGCGGCCAGTGTACGCCGTGCCGCGAGGGCACCGGATGGCTCGCCAACATAATGACCGGCATCGCAGCCGGCCAGGGGAAAAAGGACGACCTGCAGCGGATGTTCGAGATTTCCCGCAACATGGAAGGCAAGACCATCTGCGCCCTCAGCGACGCGGCGGCGATGCCGACCAAATCCATCGTGACGAAATTCGGCGCTGAAATTGCTGAATTCATTGAGAGAGGAAAACGCGCGTGAGCGAGACGGTTACATTCAAATTGAACGGCAAGGACGTCACGGTTCCGAAGGGGACCACCGTGATGGAGGCTGCGCGCCGCGAGAATGTCGCGATCCCGCACTTTTGCTGGCACCCGGGACTGTCTGTCGCCGGCGTCTGCCGTTTCTGCATGGTCAAAGTCGAGGGACGTCCCAAACTCGAGATCGCCTGCAACCTGCAAGCGATGGATGGCATGGACGTCAAGACGGACACCGAGGACGCCAAGTCAGCGCACAAGTGGGCCCTGGAATTCCATTTGGTGAACCACCCGCTGGATTGCCCGATCTGCGACCAGGCAGGAGAGTGCGGACTACAGGACTATTACATGTCAGTTGGCAAGTACCAGAGCCAAATGACCCGCCCGAAAGTGCTCAAGCCCAAGATGCTCGACGTCGGGCGCGACCTCGTCCTCGACACGGAGCGCTGCATCCTGTGTTCGCGCTGTGTTCGTTTCGAGGAGGAAGTAACGAAAACCGGCGCGCTCGGGATCTTCGACCGCGGTGACCGCGCGATCATCGGCACCTACCCGGGAACGAAGATCGAGCACAACTACCAGACCAACCTCGTTGACATCTGTCCGGTCGGGGCGTTCACATCTCGCGATTTCCGGTTCAAGCAGCGCGTATGGTTCCTCAAGGACAAGCCGGCGACATGCCCGGGTTGCTCGACTGGCTGTAGCGTGGATGTTTACGGCAAGCCAGAGACACGCACCTACTTCCGCGTCAAGCCGCGTCAGGGCGAAGCCAACGGGCACTGGATGTGTGACAAGGGACGCGACACCTATCGCCACCTCAACCAGGATGTCCGCCTGCGCTTCGCATTTACGACCGGTTCCAAAGGACATCGCCACGAAACGAGCGTCGCTGGCGCGATCGAAGACCTCGCAAAACGCATTTCATCGGTGAATCCGGCGAGCGATGTCGCCTTGCTGGTTGCCGCGCAATACACGAACGAGGAATACAAGTCCCTGTTCGATTTCTTCGTTCGCGACCTCGGAGTCAAAAAAGTATTCCAGTGGCGCGAGCCAACGGAGAAAATCGATGAATTCGACGGACTCCTCTATCGTGGTGACCACAACGCGAATACGCGCGGCCTGCAAGACGCGCTGGAACAATCAGGTTTGCCTGCAGGCGTGAAAAACGAGTTCGATGCCGTGGCGAAATGCGGCGCGAAAATCGTCATCGCGATCACCCCGGAAATTCCGTCGACATTCCCGAGCCTCGAAAAACAGGTCGAAAGCTTGACGGAACTCGAGTTTGTCTCTTTCTGGACGCTCGCTGGATCCATCGGCGACAACAAAAAGGCAAAACACGCAATCCCGATGAAGGGCTTCGCCGAGAAGAAGGGAACCTTCACAAATCACGCCGGCAAGGCCGGAGCGCTGACTTCGCCGTTCCCGTGCCCTGTGACGGATGGCAAGGATGTCTCTGAGATCGTCGTGGCCCTGAAAAACTGGAGGCACTCGCATGGCAGTCGTTAAAGTTGCCCCGCCCCCGCATGATTCGAATATTTTCCAGGCGGGCTGGGGCTATATCACCACCATCGCTTCCGGCATGTGGAAGACTCTGGTGATCTTCCTCAAGCAGCTGGTCCATATCGAGAAAACGAACACGTTGGAGTGGCCCGAACAGCCCGCCAACTACGGTGACCGCTTCAAAGGGAAACACTTCCTTACCCTTCGGGACGACGGAGAAGTCCGCTGCACCGCTTGTTTTCTGTGCGCGACCAACTGTCCTGCCGACTGTATCCATATTGAGGCCGGTAACCACCCCGACAACCATCTCGAGAAATTCCCCGTCCGGTTTGAGATCGACATCCTGCGCTGTGTCTTCTGCGGTTACTGCGAGGAGGCTTGCCCGGTCGACGCCATCCGCCTTGGACCTGAGTACGCCATGGCCGGAACAGAGGGTGGGAAGTGGGTGTACACGAAAGACTACCTCGCCGAACGCAAACAGCTTTCAGGTGGCGTGGTCAGCGTAAAGGACGAGAACGAGAAGCATCCTCTTCTTGAGACACCGAAAGCCAGCCGTAACGCCAAGCAAGTCAAAAGTTACGTCCGCCACGGCGTGCACTGACAACTGTGTCAATCAATACTGGATCAGTTCCGGTGCTAGTTGAACAACCCGAGGGCCAGGTCGAGAATCGACCTGGCCCCGGTTGCTTTATCGACAAAAAGACGCACACATTTTGGCCAGTTGCGCTGCTGGGCATGGATGTCGGGGCGGCTACTGACAATGACGACCGGGATTTTTGAGAAAAACACATCCACATATTCGGCGATTTCTCCGCCGGTGAACCTTTCCAGAAAATAGTCAAGGATCGCGAGATCGTAGTCACCGACTCGACCGACGCGCCCCAACGATTCCAGCGATGGCACCCAATCGCATTGAATGCCCCTCGCCCCGGCGAGAGCCTTCATGATCTGGCCAAACGCAGGATCGTCATCGATCACCAGCATTTTTTCTGGCGCTCGCTTTACCAAGAAAAAACCCTCCACGACGGTCAGACTTCCGCTGCAGTTTTCCTGCCAAGGCGGTATCCTTGTCCGACCGGAATGACCGGATTTCCACGGGGACACCCACCCCTTGAGGAACCCTTGATGAAGTTTGACGTTTTCCATTCCATCGGGCGCATCGACTCGCTTCCCGTGAAGCTGACAGACCGGGAAGTTTTCATGTCATTCTGGGAACAGCTGCGTCTGGCTGACGAATTGGGCTTCGGCACCATCTGGGTTGCTGAGTCCCACTTTTCCAGCGAAGTTCAAAAACGCCACAAGCAGCCGGTCATTCCTCACTATCATGGCGAAATCGGTATCAACTGCGACTCGCCACAGCTCGCGCAGATGATCATGGCGCGTACGAAGCGAATCGGCTTTGGCACGGCGATTTACAACATCGTCGGCGGTAATGGAGGCCCGATCGCCGCGGCTGACAGGATACGTTCCCTCGCCTTCCTGAACCAATTCGTCGAAACACCCCGCAAACTTGATATCGGTATCGCTTCTGGACGATTCCCGTTCATCAACCGGCCCTTTGGTATTTGCCCGCGCAATGAGTTCGAGGCTAAAAACTGGCAGGCGTGCTCGCGCCTGATCCTTTGCGAGGCTTCCGAGATTTTTCTGCGCCTGTTCAACGGGGAAACCATCAGTTCCGCGGACATCACCCGTCGCAAATTCGATGCGACTGGCGCTGAATACGAGCCGCGCTGGCAGTTTGACGAGATGATGCTGGTGCCCGCCCTGCCGGAACACGAGAAGAAACTGGTCACTTTTGTCCTTGGCACACACGACCCCGTTGCGCAGGAATCTGCCCTGGCATGGTCGGATTGCGACATCTTCAATTTGAGCTTCACGGCACCTGATCAGATCGACGCCGTGCACTCCGCCATGCGGCGCCGGTATGAAAACACAAGCCGCTCCTGGAACCGCAGCCGGATGCCACGTACCGTTCTGGTGTTCATCGACGAGACGTCAAAACGTGCCAGGGAACGCGCCAGCGATTGTTTTGACATGTACATCGAGGCAATGCGCGGAACAGCGGCTGTCCCTGACAAGGAAATCCTGATGTCACGAGCCTTGATCGGTGATCCTGTGGAAATTCGCGAGCAACTTTCACCCGAAAACTCCCGGCGATTCCATGCGGATGACCGCTTGATGCTATGGTTCGAATTCAACCAGTCCGATTCAAACGCGATTTGCGGGCAGATGCGGCTATTCGCGGAACAGGTTGCCCCTCACGTCACGGCACCTGTAAAAGGAAACCAACCTCGATGACACCGATCGCGTCCGCACTTCATCGACTACCGACCATGTTCGTTTTCACCCGGAAAGGCATCCCCGAAATCGCTGTCCAAGGCATGGGAGCGATCCGCGAATCCAGCGGAGCGACTTTCTCAAATGCCGCGGTCAACCTGCAATTTATCACCAGATCCTTGCTCAAGCCCTGGCAGTTCATTGCCTCTGACGTGGGTTCTCACGAAGCCTTTCTGACCATGGGTTTTGCCAGCCACTCGGCCCAGCCTGCGCACATCGAGGCGCTCAGGGCCCTCTGCGAATTTTCCGGCGCCGGTGAACAAGACCTCATTTGTCCGCGCTCATGGCCCCTCGACCCCGTCGCTGCCACGGCGATGCGCATGCGCGGGGAGTCACAAGCAAGGATCCTGCACCCGTGTTCCGGAAAACACCTTGTCATGCTTGCGGCATGCAGGCGGCATGAGTTTCCTGTCAAACAATACTTCAGCCCGGAACACCCGCTCCAGAAGCGGGTCTTCAACCTCGTCGGACGCGAGGCCGGAGAACGCCTTGAGTGGCTGACAGACAGCTGTGGACTACCGGTTGCTGCGATGTCTGTAGACGGTTACCTGGTGCTTTGGGAGAAACTGGCGCGCTCTGAGGATGTCCGTGTTGTCGACTTGAAATCCCTTTGGCTGGCCAATCCTCGACTCGTTGGAGGCATGAAGCGTCTTGATTCTGACTTGATGGACGCATTCCCCGGCCGGCTACTTGCCAAAGAGGGCGCCGATGGCCTGCTTGTGGTCCACACGATCCCGGACCAGGGCGACGAATCGCACGCGACTTGTTTCATCAAGGTCGCTGCCGGCTATAATCCGGCCCATCTCGGACTTGCGCTCATCAGCCTGTTGCACCAGAAAGCACGGAGTGGGTCACTGACCCGTACCTTGCGGGACCTGCTCGACTACCTGACTGCCCGGCAGGAAGAATGGGTGCCTCGGGATCAGGACCTTTTGCTCCCGCCGTTCGCGTAACGTCGCGATGCGCGACTCATGACAGGAATCCCATCAAGGACCATCATAAAAGAATGAAGACGCACCGGTTCAAGGTCACTCACGATTTCAGCGGCATGCGAATCGACCAATATATTGCCCTGCAAGGAATCGAGCTGTCCAAACGGAAGATCAAGGAAGTCATTGACGCCGGGGGCGTCTATATCAACAAAAAACGCGCTCGCATCGCCTCGCGTCCTGTTAATCCCGGGGACGTCATCGAGATGCAATACAGCCTTGAGAACCTGAAACGAATCAAGCAACGCGAGCATGAGATCAACATGGCAGACGTCCTTTATGACGATCACCATGTCATCGCTGTCAACAAGCCTCCGGGCCTGCCGACGCAGGCCACCAGGGATCAGTCCTTGGTCCACCTCGAAGCCGCCGTGAAAAAACACCTGGCCGGGAAGGGGATTCGCAATCCCACGGTGTTCCTCGTACACAGACTCGACAAGGAAACCAGTGGAGTGGTCCTTCTTGCCACGACATCCGCTGCCGTCACTTTCCTGACGGACCAGTTTCGCGCCCGCACGGTCACGAAGGAGTATCTTGCTATCTGCGCCGGCATCCCGCCCGAAAAAAAATTCACCGTCGATTGTTTCCTGTCAGCGATCGACAAGAAAACAGGAAGCGTCCGTGTCGTTCGATCGGGCGGCAAACCATCCCGGACACGATTTGAAGTCCTGGAGTCAAACAAGGCAATCGGCGTGTCGCTGGTCCGGTGCTTTCCCGAAACGGGACGGAGCCATCAAATCCGCGTTCACTTGGCGCACAAGGGTTTTCCAATTATCGGGGACAAACGATACCATCCGGTCAAGACACCCCTGCCGGGAGCGCTTGAGTCTTTGGCCTCCGTGCACCACTTTCTTCACGCACGACGCCTTTCATTCATCCCGCCAGAGGGTGAGAAGGAAGTCACCATCGAGGCGAGACTCCCGCAAAACTTCCTGGAGTTCCTCGAAAAGGGTTCTTTCCGCATGGACGTCGGGCAGGCGTGAAAGGCGATCATCTGAATCTTTCGAGCATCAAATCCCGGGCGAATAGCGCCGCGGGTTCGGCGGAGTCGAAAGTCATGATCGATCCCGAGTAAAAAGTCCCGTTGATCCCCTGCAACGCGGACATCCTCTGATAGAAACCCTCATCAAGATCTTTCGTCGAGACGTGTGGAAAATGAGACCACATTTTCCGGCGCAGGATTTCCAAGACTTCGCCGCCGAGGCTGGCGACATCTTCGCGAAGAGTCGTTTCCAGTTGCTCCTGCGTCATGTCCGGCGAAGCGATCTGCCCTGCCGTCCAGATGTCGCCCTCGGCGAATTGATTGTACAGCCCCGCCAGCCTTCCTGCCGTCGCGCGCGTCGTGTGAGCATTCGAGAACATGATGGCGGGCTTTGGCAAGTTGCGTCCCCGGAACAGTACGACGTTATACGGGTAGTACTTGATCCTCGAGAACAGGTTTTTTTCCTCGGGTCTGGCATCGAGAAAATCGAGAGCTTTCTCCAACGGAGCCGCGATGACAATCCGGTCGAACTCTCCGGTCGTCCCACCGGCTGTGATCGCGATCCGCTGTTGTCCGGACTCATCCATGTAACGCTTGACCCGCGAAACGGGTGAGTTCAAGCGAACATCCAGATGCCGGCTGATTGCGACCCAAAGAGACCGATATCCGCCAGTGAATATGGCCGCGTATGTCTTGGGACCGCTGCCCCGCGCGTCCTGCATCGATTTTTGGAACAGGGGCACAAGGGAGTTCGCCAGCTGCATCCAATAGAGGGCCGGCACCTCGGCAGCATATCCATACCCGCATCCCACTGTCACAGGAGCAATGCCAAGTCCAACCTGCTCAAAACCGTGGCGTCTGCTGAATGCCTCGAAGTTCTCATTCATCTCCCGGGGGGCTTTTGCGAAATCACTGCCAATCGCGGCAGCGTCGCGGTTGGGGTAGTGGTTGAACGCGGCCATCGCGGACATCAGGGACAGGGGTCCTGACTGTCGCAACGGGAAATCCATGATATCAATCAACTCTCCGTCTGATTGAGCGACCAGGTACTTCATTCCTGGGTCTTGATAAGGAACTCCGAACCGGTTAGCGAGTCCGAGGATGGTACTGAAATTTGGCATCACAAGGATCGCGCCCATGTCATAGACCCTGCCGCCAAATTCCACGGAGTCAGCCTTGCCTCCTACCTGGGATGTCGCCTCGAATACGGTGACGTGCTTGAAACCGAGGTCCTGCAATGTCAGTGCCGCACTGAGACCCGCGGCCCCGGCCCCGACCACCGCGATCCGGAGATCCCGTGACTCACTGGCCCGCGCGCAGTCCAGGGGAACCACAGCCGACATGTACGCGACAAAAACGATCAGAAAATGAAGTAGACGACGCATCGCACCATCCTCCTGACGGGAGGGTGCACTCTCCGTGCCATGGGTAAATATCTTTCCGGACCGGACAGGTTACTATCAGGGAGCTCCGCACTTGAGCCATTCCCGGAACAACGCCCGTTCCTCCTTGGCAACAGCAACACCTGGTGGCATTTTTGCGCCATCATTGCCCGCATAAAGAAGCATGTCCGTCCGGAAAGCCAGCGCATCGGCGGCATAATCAAGATTGATGTCGACAGGAGCACCGTGACGCCCGGATCCCGATAGCGAGATCGAGTGACACCCGACGCAGTACCGGTACAAGTACTGCTTGCCAAAATTCAGGTAGCTCAGGTTTGTCCCGCCCGGGCAGTCGATCGTTGACGGCACCGGATACGGAGAATTTGGAATTCCTGACGTGGCAGGGTCTTCCTCAAGAGGCGACGGTTTCCCACAGGAGGTGATCTGCCGGGCCAACACCGAGACGAAAAGAAAAAGCACCATCCAACCCGCCAAGCGCTTCATGAGCCGACCTCCAGCAGACCGGAAACAGGGACGGTGGACGTCCACTTCCGCCAATCCGATCCCGCGAGGAACAGCATTGAGGCATACGCGTTTTGCGGAGATATCCGGATGGCGTCACCGGTTGTCGTGCCGAATCGCGGATCGATCTTCAGGCCCCTGCCAACATCGTCGGTACCCCCTGTGACGCGTCCACGAATCCCGTTACCCCAGATCATCATGCTGGAAACGGGCCATGGATCCTTACCCGTCCCGGAATTGAGCCATGGCGTCCGGCCATACTGGCCTGAAACGACAACGACAAGGCGCGACTGCAGGCCTGTCGCATAGGCGTAATCCAGAATCTGACTCAACCCGCCAAACAGGGTTTGGAGAGAAACCGACTGGCTCGCGAAATGCGCCGAAGCAGGGGCCCACATTCCAGCAGTCCCCACCCTGACTATCGCCGCAAGGCTTTTACCAGAGGCAAACATTCTCACGGCGAGCTTTGACTGGTTCACGAACGCTGGCTGCGCGGCGTCATAAATCGCGGCCCAATCCCCGGATGTTCCCGGAATGCTTGATTCGAGAGTCTGCAGGATACGGAATTGTTTATCCTGCGCTTTGGTCATGCTGGCATCAGCGCTGCCGGCTCTCATACCGGCAGCAAAAGCGGCATGATCCACCCTCAAGTCGCGGAAAATCCTGTCCCGGACCGCGACCGGAAACACAGTCGACACCGGGGAATTGGTCATCAACGTTGACGGAACACGCCCCAAAAGGGACATGTCAACCATCGCGCCATCAACCCGCGCACCAGGAAAAACCAATACGGGAGCAGGGCGTCCCTTGCCGGCGTCTTCCGCATACGCGGACAGCCAATTGCGGGAGACCCCGGCTTTTGAAACTTCCATCGCTGAACCATCGAGCGCGCGCGACCCCATGTCGTCCGCGACCACTCCATTCAAGATGGCGACCCGTGATCCATAAAGATCAAAAAACGCGTCGACCGCAGGACGTCCTGGGTTGGAAACGTGTCGTAATCCAGATGTCGAGGTTCTCTCGACCGAACCAGCCTCAACAGCGTAGGAATTCGAGGTGCCCCCCTTCCATTCAAAAACCATCGAAGGATCGATGCCACCATCGCAGATGAGGTGCAAAAAGACGCGCTGTCCAACCCCGTTTCCCGCGCCCAGGGCTTCCCCCGCCGCAACCAGCCGTGTGGTGACGAGAAGGATCAGGGCTATCCGTCTGAAGAGATTGATCATGCCGAGGATGTTGATCACGCGCGGCTCCATCAGTAACTCAGGAAAAATGGACTCATGAAAATCGACGCCATGACCGCCACGAGTCCGTCTTGGGCTTTGAGCCTGGATGTTCCCGCAGACGATTCATTGACAGCCAATTGATACAAATCGACGAACGTGTCACCGCGCGAGGTCGATAACTCCTCGCCAGTCATCTTCTGCCAGACATCACCCGCCAATACTCTCACATCCGATGAGGTCAACAAGGCCGGGTCTGCGACACCATGGAAAATTCCGCGGGAACCGGGAGTGACCCCAACGGCGAACTCGCGCTGTACTATGGCGGTCGCAGCCGACTGCACGGCGTTCCAAATCTCTGTCGGGCGGGACAAAGGAAGGATCATCTTCCCGGAATCTCCCGCGCCACGCTCCTCGGCAGGCGCGAGATTATCCGCGATCGCATCCAGATCGGCAGCGGCGAGTGGAGACGCCTCCGCCAGGATTTCAAGCATCTTGCCAGTATCCATCCAGCGGGACTTCATGACCTGACCCTCGAGAGCCGAGACTTTGCTGGATGCCTCAGTCGGCCCCGATGTCACCGCTGGCGATGATACGATTTTCTTGATCCAGTCATTGATCGGGAATCCCGAATCATCGATCGCGGCCGGAATCGCAGCCAGACGCGGGATATCCCTTCCGTACTTGGCGGGTCGCTGCGCAATCGACTCAAAGACACGCTGGGTCAAACAAGCTCTTACCGCCTCGTCGCCAGCCATCGCATGCGACAAATCCGTCCATGAATTCACTTCCGACCCAAACCAGTTTCCTGGCCAAGTTGTCCCGACGCCACCATTGAAAGCACGGTACGCCGTGATTCCACCTGGACGCCCCAGTCCTGTCAGGGCGTTACCCGCCGCCGTCATGACGTTGTGACAGCCCACGCATGGTGAGGTCGTCAACTTCACCGTAGCCAGGCCAGCGGCGGAAACATCCGCGCTGCGCAGGGCCGTAAAATCGTGCGTGGTTGCCAATGGAACACACCTGAACCGCGACACGAAAAAGGCGCCTGCGCGACTCTCTGGATGGGTAGAGGATCCACCGAGGCGCGTCGCGGATGAGACGAGAGCCTGCGATACGATCATGCCCAATGGCGGGCGACCATCCGCGTAACTCACAAGAAGTTCGGATCTTCCAACCCACGCTGGTGTTCCCGTGACACCCCAAAGACTCGCGACGGCTGGACTCATGACCGAGGAATTGCCGTTGAAAATATCCAGCAGCACCGACGAAGAGCTGCGCATCAAGTATTCAAAACGGAGGGCTGCTTCGGCGGCGATTCCCCGCCTGACCTGACTCGTCAACGTTGCGGCAAGGGTCGCGTCGCTCGCTGCCATCGCGTCAAGATCATCCAGACGCGAGGCATCGATACCGAGAGCCCTGCCGGCGACCTTGGAGACCGCGCCCACATAGCGGGACGAGGAAACCGCCACGTCAATCCCCGCGTCCAGACCCCCTGCATCCAGAGCTGTCTCGATCGCGGCGAAACTGACCGATTCATTCAACTCGATCGCAAGGCGACGCGCGAGTTTACGGTTGATCATGACGTCGAGGGTCGCGTAGGCGGGCAGTTCAGCGGGCCGCAGCTGCGCCCGGTCTGGATCCACTGGTTTTTCAGGCGGTTTGCCGGCCCCGCCGCATGCGTTAAGGAACGCCAAAAAAAAGAAAGCGATACGCGGATTCACCGTCCGTCGCCTCTTCGTTTTTGTTTTTTTGAAGTTCCCTCCGTCGCCGGCCGCGCGACGGACGTCATGGTCGATCCACGGGGTTTACCGAATTTTGGATTGATGCGCTTCGGGACAGTCTTCATCAAGCCATGGGGCGTGCAAAGCAAATAGCTGAAGCCTGCGTCACGGCCACCGGGAACCGATGGCCGACCCACCACCACCTGGGCGTGGGTTGTAATCTGAGGCGCGATCACGGGCAAACGCTTCGCGAGTTCCGGGGACACAAGAGCGAACATGCTTGAGTTCAATTTACTGTGGCCGATTCCCGTCGCTTCCTCGAGTTTCACGTAGGCTTCTGGCTTTCTCCAGCCGCCTTCACTGAAACACCAGTCCCGCACACCGCCAGCCGCGTCCAGCATTGGACACGCGCCAACACCCCATGGACACGGATAAATCGCGACCCAGCCACTTGCGCACAACTCATCGCGAAGCGCCATGGCTTCCCAGGCCAATTCATCTGTTGCCGGCTCGGCAAGCGCTCCATCACGCGACCACGGGCTGCGGGATCGTTGCTCAATTCATTCCATACATAACCAAGAACATAAACGTCGAGGCTTTGGCCGCCGGAGTCCTGTCGCGCGTCAAACTGCGCGAAATCAAGTTCGTGAATTCCCCTGTTCAGGGTTTCAACATAAACCGAAGAAGAGCCCTGTCGCGACGCGCTCAGGCCGGAAAATCCGCGCGCTGCCATCTCCAGCAACGCGAGGCTTGAGTCAACAAGATGGACCGTGTTCCGCTTCAAACGGACCTCGGATAACCACACCTGGCTCCACGCGGCCGATCCGCATCCGAAGTCAAAGATCCGTTGATGCGTGAAATGCTTGCCGAACCACTCACCGGGATTCCGGCTACCCAGACGCTGCGCAAGGCGGTGACACAAAAGGCTGGCCCGTGCCGCGTTTGGCAGGTGGAATCCAGTCACGTAGGCCTCGGCGGCTCCCGCATCCTGCAACAACTCGGGAGAAATCTTTTCACGTCCACTGGTGAACACACGCCAAAGTTGACGGAATTTTTCCGCGTTCCGCGCGAATCTCGTGGGGTCGTCAATCCCGGAAATCTCCTGCCAGCCCCGTAAAACCGGTGCCGGGACCTCGACACTTCCCCCGCCAACGGCCCTGCGGGGAACTTTGACAGCTCGCTTTTTTGGCTTAACGCCCTGATTTTTATCGTTTTTTTTGCCCACTGTCATGACTGGACCTGCCCCGAAGTTGGTGCTAACACGTTGGTTTGACTCTTAGTTTACCAAGTTCTCACGAGGTTCGCCGTGTCTGACCAGGAACCCCTTCATATTGGCAAGCCAGCATGGTTGAAGACCCAAATTCCGACCGGAGCAACATACTTCAACATCAAGCGCGATCTGCGTGACCGCAAACTTTACACCGTTTGCGAAGAGGCCAAGTGCCCGAATATCGCCCAGTGCTGGAACACAAACACGGCAACCTTCATGGTTCTCGGTGACACCTGTACCCGCGGCTGCCGGTTCTGCAACGTGAAGACCGGCGATCCGGGCGGATGGCTCGACCCGAAGGAGCCCGCGCAGGTAGCCGAGAGCGCGCGTCTGATGAACCTGAAATATGTCGTGATTACGATGGTCGACCGCGATGACCTGGCAGACGGTGGAGCCTCGCACGTCAAGCAGGTCGTTCAAGCCGTTCACGAATCCAACCCAGGTATCAAGATCGAGCTGCTCGCCGGCGATTTCCGTGGCAGTGACGAGGCCTTGATGAAAATCCTGAGCGCGACTCCCGAGGTTTACGCCCACAACATTGAGACCATCGAACGCTTGACGCCGCGTGTACGCGATGCCCGCGCTGGTTACCGTCAGTCACTCGCTGTCCTTAAAAGGACCAAGGAACTGGCGGCCTATCCAATCCTGACCAAGAGCGCCCTGATGCTGGGCCTCGGCGAGGAGATCGCCGAAGTCGAATCCGCCCTGCGCGACCTGCGGGATCACGATGTTGACCTGGTCACGATCGGTCAGTACATGCGCCCGACGAAAAAGCATCTCTCGATCAAACGCTGGGTCACGCCCGAGGAATTCACCCATCTTGGCAACTACGCACGCTCCATTGGTTTCAAGGCTGCCGTCTCGGGACCCTTGGTGCGATCTTCGTTCCGTGCCCGTGAGTTTTACGAGGAAGCGACCGGGATCAAGCTGCGGTGACGTCTCTCGCGTTCCGACTTCTGGTATCGTTGCTGGCTGCCCTCCCGGACTGGTTGGCAGAGGCCTTGGCGACCATGACCGCCAACATGTCCGCGCGTCTGCCTTCGCGGCGCTTGCGTTTGATGCGCGTCAATGTCGATCGTGTCCTTGAACTGCCCGCTCACACATCCTTCGCGAAGACCTTCTACAGGCAAGTATTCCGATCCCAGTTCCTCTCACTTGTGGATACCTGTCGCGAGGTGATCCGTCCCGGCTCAGTCACCATCGAGGACCTTCAATCCTGGCAGGACCTGGTTCGCCGGATGGAATCGTCAGGACGCCCTGTGATCTTCGCCGCGGCCCACATCGGATCCTGGGAAATCACCGGGTCTGTTATCGCCAGGACTTGTGAGAAACCTGTATATGCTTTGGCGAAGTTGCCAAAAATCACCGGTGCCGCGGCGGCACTGGAATGGATTCGCGCGAGGATGGGACTCTCAGTCCTTTGGAGTCACAAGAAATCCATCGTACGCGACATGATGGGAACACTGAGGAAAGGCGAGCATCTCGCCATGGTGATCGACCAGAAGCCCGAAGGGCGCGTTGGCGATACCGTGCAGTTCATGGGATTGCCAGTCGCTTTCGTTGGCGGTCCTGCCGCGATGAGCCTGCGATGTGGCGCCCCCATCATCTCTGTCGCGACCGTTCGCACCGGCAGACGGCGTTACCGTGTCATCGGTGGCCTTGTTCATGATCCGTCCAACGTCGCGACGAAAGAATCGCCAAAAACGGGTCCTGAAATCTCCCAGTTATGCGCCCGCGAAATTGAGACGTGGATACGCTTGTACCCGGAACAGTGGACGTGGGAATATAAGCGCTGGGTTTTTTCTTTTAAGCCGGACGAGAACGACCAAACAGCCACGGAGCACGCAACCAGTGCGACGCGTGATTCTGCCAAAGCTCAATCCAGAGCGGCTCAGCCTGCTCCTGGCCATACTCGCCATCCTGGCCGGCACTCCTGACGCGACACGCTTCTGGCCTGGCGCAGTGGTTATGGTTACTGCGCTGGCCTTGCAAATTTTCCTGTCTCTTGGCACTTCCCGCGAATCTACTCCAAGTCCATGCAGGGAATTCCACGCGTCGACAGGTTTCCTGCTTGCGACCGGCGCGCTCATTGCCAGTGGAAATCCACGGTTATCGATGGTGGCTTTCATCATCCTGGTTTTCTACTTTCAGTTGTGGCGGATTCTCGACGAGGCATCGCGAGGGATGGCCAGACAGGAGCAGTCCGTGTACCTGCCCGAGACGCGCATACTGCGTCATATATTTCTGGCGATCACACGTGACGTTCGCGACTCGTTGCGCGGACATCGCAAAGTGGCGCTACCGCTGACTGGCGCAGGCTTGATGCGCTGGCTGGTGCCAACAATCCTGATCGTAATACTTTTCGCGAAAAAGGGAGTATCCGCATGAGTACGCAAAAATTCCGCCATAAACCGCGCACCTCGCCTTTTCCGGATTTCGCCGGCATGGCGGATCTGCTGACGGAAGAGCAAACAATGCTCATGCAATCCGTCCGGTCATTTGTGCAAAAAGAATGCGAGCCGGTCATCGCAAGCGCCTACATGGCGGAGGATTTTCCACGCGCCTTGATTCCGAAAATTGGCGCGCTCGGCATTCTGGGGGCAAACCTTGACGGATACGGCCTGCCAGGCGTCGACCAGATCTCATACGGACTCGCGATGCGGGAATTCGAGCGTTGCGATTCAGGGCTTCGCAGTTTCGTCTCTGTTCAGGGCTCTCTCGTCATGTACCCGATCCATGCCTTTGGCAGTGAGGAACAAAAGCGGGAATGGCTTCCGAAACTCCACCGTGCTGAGGCCATCGGATGCTTCGGCCTGACAGAGTCCGACGGCGGCTCCGACCCGGGATCCATGAAGACCAGGGCAGAGGACAAGGGTGATCACTGGATCCTGAATGGCTCCAAGATGTGGATCACAAATGGTAGTCTCGCGAAAATCGCGATCGTCTGGGCCCAAACCTCTCAAGGCATCCGGGGTTTCATTGTCCCGACAGACCTGCCTGGATTCACCGTTCGCCAGATGAAGAACAAGCTCTCCTTGCGCGCTTCAGTCACCTCGGAGCTGTACTTTGACAACGTAAAACTTCCCAAGACGGCGATATTGCCGAAGTCAGAGGGACTCAAGTCCGCGTTGTCATGCCTCACAACCGCGCGCTACGGGATTGCCTGGGGCGTCCTTGGCGCGGCCGAGGCATGTTTTGACGAGGCCTTCGATTACCTGAAAAGCCGTCCGGTCTTCGGACGCCCTCTGACCGCGTATCAGCTGGTCCAAAGGAAACTTTCGATATGCCTCACGCGGATCACAACCGGACAACTTCTCGTCCACCGCCTTGGCCAGTTGAAGGACATGGACAAGTTGCACTTCGCCCAGGTGTCGATGGCAAAACAGTACAACTGCGAATTGGCACTGGAAGTTGCCCGGATGTGCCGTGACTTGCTTGGCGGAAACGGAATCATGATTGAGTACAAGACCATGCGTCACATGTGTAATCTCGAGACAGTTTACACCTACGAAGGCACAAACGACATCCACTTGCTCATCGTCGGCAGCGAGATCACGGGCCTACCTGCTTTCGGGCAAGATGTGTGATAATCACATTGTCACAATGTACGTGCAGCCCTTACCGGACAAGGAGTCCACAATGAAAACCCATAAGATTATTTTATCGTTTTTCGCGGGTCTGAGTCTCTTCGTTTCTGGCGCATCGGCGTCAAGCGCATTCGCGTCAAAGATCGCTCCCATGTCTTTTCCCTGGATGAACGGTCCGCAGTCAGGCGCGACGTGGAATATGGCCGATAACACGAACGGCGTTTTTGTTTTTGAGGCCTTCAGTTTAAATTGCGGCTGGTGCAACAAGAACGCCGTCAACGTCGAAGCTCTCGCGACCAAGTTCAAAGACAACGCCCGCGTCCAGGTCATCGACCTCGGCCTCGACAGTTCCGACAGTTACTACACGCGCTGGATCCAGACCCACAAGCCGAACCATCCAGTCGTGAAAGACGTCGGCCGCAAAGTGTACAACGCCCTTCAGGTTGAGAATGGCATTCCGCAGGTTTTCATCGTGAACTGTCGCGGTGAACTGGAGGATGTCGTCGTGGGATACTGGGAATCCGCCGAGAAAGCTCAAGTCGAGCGTGCCGTCAACAAGGCACTCCAGACTACCTGTAACTGAACCAGACGCGGGGTGCCTGACGGCACCCCGTCATTCTGAGGGCGCAGCCCGAAGAATCCTTTACTCCCCGTCATTCTGAGGGCGCAGCCCGAAGAATCCTTTACTCCCCGTCATTCTGAGGGCGCAGCCCGAAGAATCCTCTCTTCACTTTTTGATCTTATGCCCCGCCCGGTTACCGAGGCCATCGTAGGCCGCATACTTGTACAAGTCGTGGAGCGTAGGATAATTGAAAACGGTCGCCAGAAGGTCATTCAGGTTCTTCTTGTCCTGGACCAGCAACAAGCCGTAATGGATCAACTCCGTTGCCAGCGGCCCGATAATATGGACCCCGAGGACCTGCAACGTCGTGCGTTCAAACACGAGCTTCAAGAAACCGTCCTGCACGCCCATGATCCTCCCCCGGTGCATGTCGGCGTACCGGGAGACACCACAGCAAGCATCAACGCGCTTTTCCCTGGCCTCACTCTCTGTCATTCCCACCATGGACACTTCGGGAACCGTGTAGATCCCATAAGGAAACGTCCGGGTAACGTCATCGAGATCCGTCAAACCGAACATGTGGGAAACCGCCACCCGCCCCTGATCCATGCTCGTCGCGGCAAGAGCTGGAAATCCAACCACATCCCCCGCAGCGAAAATATTCGGCGCTGATGTCCGGAAGCTGGCGTCAACCTCCACAATCTCACGCTTGCCGACATTGACTCCTGCAGCGGAGCAATTCAATTTCCCGGTGTTACCACTGCGCCCGGCGGCGAACAGGAACATGTCCGTTGTCAGCTTCCTGCCACTGTCAAGAGTCGTCACCACGCCGGCTTGTTCCTTGGTGACAGATTTCACACCGACATTGAAAAGTATCTCGATACCGCTGCCGCGCATCTGCTCGACAAGGGCCGCCGAAATCTCACCGTCAAGAAACGGCATGATCTTGTCACGATCATTAACCAGATGAACCTTCGTCCCCATCGTAGCGAATATCGTCGCGTACTCGCATCCGATGACGCCGGCACCGACGACCACCATGCTTGAGGGAATACGGTTCAGCTGCAGGATTGAGTCAGAGTCGTGAATGGATTCCGCGTCAAAAGGGATGATTGCCGGGTGAAACGGATAACTTCCGGTCGCTATCAATATGAACTCGCCGCGGATGACACGATCCGTCCCGTCGGCCCCGGCGATTGAAACATGGTGCGCGTCGACGAAAGCCGCGGTTCCATGGAGCAAGTCCACTTTGTGCAATTCAATGTTGTTTCGAACTTCACGCTCCACCGAGGCCTGCACCGAACGCTGACGGAAAAAGAAGTGTTCAATGCTGGTCTTCTGCTCCAGCTTTTTGTCGACCCCGTAGAGTCCGCGTTCATACTTTCCCGAAAAGAACAGGGCCGACTCTTTCAGAGTCTTGGACGGCAGGGTTCCCGTGTTGACGCCTGCCCCGCCGACCAGAGCCTGCGCCTCCACAATTGCGACCTTCTTCCCGAAATACGCGGCCTTGACGGCTGCCTTCTCCCCGGCCGGTCCGCTCCCGATAACGATCAAGTCATATTGGATGGTCATGGTCCAAGCCCTTCTACATCAATAAAATCTGTTACTTGATTCGGATTCGAGCTTTGCCGTTGACTACCAGAGTCCGGACGGCTATGACGACGATTCACCCGCGCGGGCGTAGCTCAGTTGGTTAGAGCGCTACGTTGACATCGTAGAGGTCCCCTGTTCGAGTCAGGGCGTCCGCACCACTTTCCTCAAAACAGCTTTCTGAAACACCATCCTGGAACAGGGCCCTAAAGGTTTTTCCCGAAGCCGATGGCGACACCGGATTCGACCAGTCGCGTCTCGTTAGTCCCCGATTTGATCTCGACATTCCTGCGGTATGCCTCTCCGGACAGGCAAATCGCCGCATAGCGACAATTCAGGTACCCGGCGGCCAGATGGGTCAAACTTCCGTCCCCCCGGCTGGCCGCTTGGATGTTTGCGTACCAGACCGCACCGAATCGGATCACTTGGGGCTGAAGCCTGATCCCGACAAAACCCTTTGGCTCAAAGTCCGCGGTCACCGGGACGGAGACCAGAGAAAACTGAGGTCCCGCATGCAGGGCGATCTGGTTTTCCACCAGATCGGGAAAGAAAACGCCCAGATCGTATCCAATCATCAGTCCGCCAAAAACATGCTTGATCAATTCCGGCGGCTGACCGGAAGGTGATCCCTCGTACTGGGCCTGCACTCCGTGCCACTCAAAGTCAGCGAAGATACTGGCCGGGTAAAAGCCGACATCCTCGATCCGCAAAGCACCCCCGATGGACTTGGCGCCGGATACGTCGAATTCCAGACTGCGCTTGATCACCAGATCTTCACGAAGGTATTTGCCAATAAACCGCACGGAACTGACCGAATCCCGCGTTGGCTCACGCGGATCGATGATTTCACCCAGAGGTCCCACAAATTCAGGAACTTCACCCTCGCCAGGCCTGCCTTCAGCCTCTTTATCGCTGACCAATTTGCCGCCCGGGGGATACAAGACCCGCTCAGCCTTCCACTGGGCGACCGCCCCGGAATCTGACTCGGCTGAGGGGATCTTCGACACGCGCGCCACTTGCAGCCCGGGGAAACGACCATCCAGTTGCCTGATCAAAGGGTGATTGAAGGCCGGGGCGATACGATAGGTCCAAGGCTTGTCCCCTGCAGTCAAAAACACCGAGGAGCCCGCAACCGTGAAGGTCTTGTCCGGATTCCGTCCAAAAAAGGAGGTTGGGGCATTTTCACTCACGAAAACATCCCACCGGGCGTCAGCTCCAAGGTTGATCCAGAGGGCCGCCTTGGCCGGCACAACGATCAAAATACCGGGGTGCTGCCGCAAGTTCCCTTTGGGATCACGAAAACGCCAGAACAGCACCTGGTCATCATTGAACGGAGGAAACTTCAGGCTGGGGTATTGGTCGAAGTCCGCGACCTTTCTCCAAGGATTGCTCTTCACCTCGAAAAAAGTCGTACCGAATCCGGGATCTGTCGAAACCTCAACAGACCTTCCGGTGGTGAGGAGTCGCTTCCAGGTTTCTGGCACATTGAGGTTCTGCTCGGCAGCCATAACGCTGCCATCGAAAAGAACCCGGACCATCAGGGCAATAAGGGCCATGAGAACCGGGGACCCTTTTGGACAAAAACGGAAGCCGGCCACGATTAGCACTCCATGTGTCTGGAAACACAAGAAATTTTACCATAGCCACACGTATTTCATCCAGACGTGATCCTGGATCAGGCCCGGCCGGTGATCCTCGCCAAGGTGGCCGGAGCAACGGGCTGATAACTGTCGAAACGCATCGTGTACGTCGCCCGCCCCTGGGAAATCGAACGGAGTTGGGTCGAGTATCCAAACATCTGCTCGAGGGGAGCCGAAGCCTCAACAACCTGGAGGTGCCCGCGCATGGTTACGTTATTGATCTGGGCACGACGGCTGTTGAGGTCCGTGATCACGTTGCTGAGATAGTCCTCAGGAACAAGAACCTCGATCCACATGACCGGCTCGAGAAGTTGGGGTGACGCTTGACGAAGGGCCTGCCGCAAGGCCAGCGACGCGGCGACCTTGAATGAGTTCTCGTTCGAAATCTGCTGGTCGAATGCTCCGCCCAACAGTTCCGCGCTGACGCCAATCACCGGAAAACCAGCCAACGCACCGGCCTGCATCGACTCGACCAGGCCCTTGCGAACACCATCCACAAACTGCTGCGGAACCTGCAACGGCGATGCCTTGTTCTTGAAGATCAGACCGCCCTGGGCATCTGCTCCCTCGGCCGGCTTGACAGCGATCCTGACTTTGGCGAACTGGGCGACGCCCGCGCCCTCACGCGAGAATGTCTCCTCGACCTCGGCCTCGCCCATGATGGTCTCACGGTAAGAAACCTGCGGCGCGCCGACATTCGCCTCAACTTTGAACTCTCGCTTGAGGCGATCCACGATGATGTCCAGGTGCAGCTCGCCCATACCGCTGATCAGGGTCTGCCCTGTCTCGCTGTTATATTGGACCCGGAACGACGGATCCTCATTCTCCAGGCGTTCCAGGGATTTCATCAGTTTGTCGAGATCGGCGGTGGTACGGGGCTCGATGGCAATCGAAATCACCGGCTCCGGGAACACAACCGACTCGAACCGAATCGGATGCTTCTGGTCACAAATCGTGTCACCGGTCCCGATCTGCTTCAGCCCGGCCAGCGCGCAAATGTCTCCCGCCTCGATCGATTGCAATTCTTCACGCTGATTCGCCTGCATGCGCAGGATCTTCGTGATGCGCTCACGTTTGCCGGTGCGGGTATTCAAAACCACATCACCGACAGAGAGTTTTCCAGAGTAAACTCGCGCGAAAACCACCTGGCCGACAAATGGGTCGCTCATGATCTTGAACGCGATTCCAGCGAAAGACTCACCCGCGTCACGCTTGCGGATCAGCTTTGTTTCCTTGTCATCGGCACTGAGACCCTCAACCGGCGGCAGGTCCAAAGGCGAAGGCAAATAATCAATTACCGCGTCAAGGAGCGGTTGGATGCCTTTATTCTTGAACGCGCTGCCACAGAACACGGGGACAATTTTGAAATCGATCGTCGCTCGCCGCGCGGCCGCCTTGATTTCAGCTTCCGCCGGTTCGACACCTTCCAGGTATTTCTCCGCGATGGCATCATCAACATCTGCCAACGACGAAATGAGCGTCTCACGGGCCGAAATTGCTTCGTCCTTCAATTCCGCCGGGATATCCACCACATCGAACTTCTCGCCTCTCGCCTTGTCGTCTGCCGGCCAAACAAGGGCCTTCATGCGTACAAGATCGATCATGCCGGCGAAATTATCCTCGGCACCAATTGGCATGTGGAACGCAACCGGGTTGGCCGCAAGACGCTCGCGGATTGATTGAACAGACCCGTTGAAGTCGGCACCAACGCGATCCAGCTTGTTGATGAACGCGATACGCGCGACTTTGTACTTGTCCGCCTGGCGCCAGACTGTTTCTGACTGGGGTTCCACACCAGAAACACCGTCAAAAACAGCTACCGCTCCGTCCAAGACGCGCAGGGAACGCTCGACCTCAATGGTAAAGTCCACATGCCCCGGGGTGTCGATGATATTGATCTGGTTGCTACGCCATTTGCACGAAACCGCCGCGGCGGTGATCGTAATCCCGCGTTCCTGCTCCTGAACCATCCAGTCTGTTGTGGCAGTGCCTTCGTGCACCTCACCAATCTTGTGGATCTTGCCGGTGTAGTAAAGGATGCGTTCGGTGGTTGTCGTCTTGCCCGCGTCAATGTGGGCCATGATGCCGATGTTGCGGAGAATGGATTGATCAAGTGCCATTGAGAATACCTGGAACGACAACAATTTATAAAAAAACCCAGAGGCGCCAAGAATGACGCATCTGGGTCTAATTTCAACCAGTGATTACCAGCGGAAGTGCGCGAAGGCCTTGTTGGCTTCAGCCATCTTGTGCACGTCTTCACGGCGCTTGATCGCTCCGCCACGCTTGTTGGCGGCGTCAATCAGCTCGTTCGCGAGGCGCTCACGCATGGACTTGCCGGCACGACCGCGGGAGAACTCAACGATCCAACGGATCGCGAGAGCCTGACGGCGCTCCGGACGAACCTCAACCGGTACCTGGTAGTTGGAACCACCGACGCGGCGAGACTTCACTTCGAGGAGCGGACGGACGTTGTCAACGGCCGCGCGGAAAAGTTCCAGCGGGCTCTTGAAGGTACCAAGACCCTGCGGACCCCGACCCTCGATCATGTCCAAGGCACCGTAGAAGGCCGTTTCAGCGGCCGTCTTCTTGCCATCGTACATCATCGAGTTGATGAACTTTGTGACGAGTACATCTTTGTATTTCGGATCCGGAAGGATCACACGTTTTTCAATTTCGCGGCGGCGAGCCATGCGAGTCGTCTCCCGTTAAACTCAGTTGGATGCAGCTTTTGGTTTCTTCGCGCCGTACTTGCTACGACCCTGACGGCGGGCGTTGACGCCTGCGCAGTCGAGCGTGCCACGGACGATATGATAACGGACACCCGGCAAGTCTTTCACTTTGCCGCCGCGTACCATCACCACGGAGTGTTCCTGGAGGTTGTGGCCTTCACCGCCGATATACGACGTGACTTCCACACCGTTGGTCAGGCGAACACGGGCAACTTTCCGGAGAGCCGAGTTCGGCTTCTTCGGGGTCGTCGTGTAAACCCGGACGCAAACCCCACGACGCATCGGAGAACTCCGGAGCGCTGGCGATTTCGTCTTTGATTTCTGGACTTTACGTCCATTCGCAATCAGCTGATTGATCGTTGGCATGTAAACCTGTTCCTTAAATACTGACCCTTACCGGGCCCCGTTTCCTATCAAAGCAAAGCCTTGTTTGCAATAGCGAACAAGGCCGCCCACCCTTACTGGTGGGCGACTTCCAGAGCCTGGTCGGCAGTTTGACCTGCCGGCAGGTTTTCCTGCCCACGTACCACAGCCTTCAAGTTCCGGTAGTAGGCAGCACCCGTACCTGCCGGAATCAGGCGACCCATGATCACGTTCTCTTTCAAGCCGCGCAAGTGGTCGATTCGACTGTTGATACTGGCTTCCGTGAGCACTTTCGTCGTTTCCTGGAAGGAAGCGGCCGAAATAAAGCTTTCGGTCGACAGCGAAGCCTTCGTGATACCCAGAAGGATCGGCTTCCACGTTGCCGGGCGGAGGCCTTCCGCAGCCAGCTTGCTGTTGGCTTCCTCGACCTCAGCCCGCTCAACCTGCTCGTTCGGCAGGAAGCGGCTGTCGCCTGGATCCACAACATTCACGCGGCGCAGCATCTGGCGCACGATGACTTCGATGTGCTTGTCGTTAATCTTCACACCCTGGAGGCGGTACACTTCCTGAATTTCGTCAACCAGGTAGCGGGCCAGGGCAACGCGGCCCAAAACCTCAAGGATTTCATGGGGGTTAGCCGAACCGTCGACCAGGAACTCGCCTTTGCGGACGTAGTCGCCTTCGGTCACGATCACGTGGCGGCCCTTCTGGATCGCGTAATCGGTCTTCTCGCCGTCCACACCCACGATGGTCAGCTTGCGCTTGCCCTTCGTGTCGGCTCCGAATTCGATGGTTCCGTCGCGGTCAGCCATGATCGCCATGTCCTTGGGCTTGCGGGCCTCAAAGAGCTCGGCAACGCGGGGCAGACCACCGGTGATGTCCTTCGTCTTCGTGGTTTCACGAGGAATCTTGGCGATGATGTCACCCGGAGCGACAACGGCGTTGTCTTCCGTCGACAGGATCGCTCCGACCGGCAATCCGTAACGAACCTGGCGCTTGTCGCCCTCACCCATGATCTCGATGGCCGGCTTGAGGGTCGTCCCCTTGGCATCAGTCACAACCTTGCGGGTCATGAACGTGACATCATCGGTGCGCTCATCCAGCGACTGACCTTCTTTGAGGTCCGCGTAACGGACGCGACCAGCGAATTCAGAGACGATCGGCACAGCGAACGGATCCCACTCGGCCAGACGGGCACCCGGGGCCACGGAGTCGCCTTCCTTCACGAGGAGGATCGAACCGTAAACGATCGGGTAGGTTTCCTTGATCTTGCCCGCGTCGTCCAGAACCTGGATCTCACCGTTACGGGTAAGGACGACCAGCTGGCCATCACGGTTCGTGACGTGACGGATGTTGTTGAATTTGACGCGACCTGAGAACCGGCTGTCGATCGTGCTCTTCTCGACCTTGTGCGTGATGGTACCACCGAAGTGGAACGTACGCATGGTCAGCTGGGTACCCGGTTCACCGATGGACTGGGCGGCGATCACGCCAACCGCTTCACCGGAGTTCACGAGGCGACCAGAAGCCAGATCCCGGCCATAGCACGCCGCGCATGTTCCACGTACCGCCTGACAGGTCAAGACCGAGCGGATCTTGACGGTTTCAACACCGGCCTCGTCGATTTCCTTGCACAGGAATTCATCCAGCAGGCTTCCGGCCTTCGCGATCAACTTGTGGCCATGCGGGTTTACAACGTCTTCCAGGACGACGCGACCGAGAACGCGCTCGCCCAGGGACTCGCGGATGTCAGCGCCTTCACGCAGCGGCGTCAGGCTGATGCCATCGGTCGTGCCACAGTCTGGCTCGCTGATGATTGCGTCTTGCGCAACGTCCACCAGACGGCGGGTGAGGTACCCGGAACTTGCTGTCTTGAGTGCCGTGTCGGCCAAACCCTTACGCGCACCGTGGGTCGAGGTGAAGTACTCAAGAACCGACAGACCTTCACGGAAGTTCGACGTAATCGGGGTCTCGATGATCTCGCCGCTTGGCTTCGCCATCAGACCGCGCATACCAGCCAACTGGCGGATCTGCTGGGCAGAGCCCCGGGCTCCCGAGTCCGCCATCATGAAGATGGAGTTGGTGCTCGGAACACGCTTGGTCGCACCTTTATGGTCCTGACGATCCATGTGCGAAATGTTGCTGAACATGTCTTCAGCGATGTTCTCGGTAACTTTCGCCCAGATGTCGATGACCTTGTTGTAACGCTCACCTTCGGTCAAGAGACCTTCGGAATACTGTTCCTTGATCTTCTTCACTTCCTCGTAAGCGTCACCAAGCAGCTTTTGCTTGCCGGCTGGAATGACCATGTCGTTGATACAGATCGAAAGACCTGCTTTCGTCGAGTAGCGGTATCCCATGGAGCGGAGTGCGTCAGCCAACAGAACGGTGCGCTTCGGACCGCAAATACGGAAGGTCATGTTGACCAGCTGCGCCATCTGCTTCTTGCCGAGCGTCTTGTTGATCATTTCAAACGGGACTTCTTCCGGCAGGATTTCCGAAAGGAGTCCACGACCGACCGTGGTTTCCATTCGCTGGCCGCGCAGGCGGACCGTAATCGGAGCCTGAAGGTCAATTTCGCCATGATCGTAGGCAGCACGGACTTCCTCGATGGAAGCGAACGTCTTGCCAGCGCCTTTGGCGCCGATGTCTTCACGGGTCAGGTAATAAATACCGAGAACCATATCCTGCGTCGGCACGATCACCGGGGTACCGGAGGCCGGACTGAGGACGTTGTTCGTCGACATCATGAGGACGCGGGCTTCCATCTGCGCTTCCACAGACAGCGGCACGTGAACGGCCATCTGGTCACCGTCGAAGTCCGCGTTGAACGCGAAGCAAACGAGCGGGTGCAACTGGATCGCCTTGCCTTCAATCAGGACGGGCTCGAACGCCTGGATACCGAGGCGGTGAAGTGTCGGGGCGCGGTTCAGGAGAACCGGGTGTTCCTTGGTCACTTCCTCGAGACAGTCCCACACTTCAGGACGCTCTTTCTCCACGAGTTTCTTCGCGCTCTTGATCGTCGAGACGATGCCATGCTCTTCCAGCTTGTTGTAGAGGAAGGGCTTGAACAACTCGATCGCCATTTTCTTTGGCAAACCGCACTGGTGCAGACGCAAATCCGGACCAACGACGATGACTGAACGACCGGAGTAGTCGACGCGCTTGCCGAGCAGGTTCTGGCGGAAACGACCTTGCTTGCCCTTGAGCATGTCCGACAGCGAACGCAACGGACGCTTGTTAGGGCCAGTGAAGACCTTGCCGCGACGGCCGTTGTCGAAGAGGGCGTCCACGGATTCCTGGAGCATCCGCTTTTCGTTGCGGATGATGATGTCCGGGGCGTTGAGTTCCATCAGGCGGATCAATCGGTTGTTCCGGTTGATCACGCGACGGTACAGGTCGTTCAGGTCAGAAGTCGCAAAACGGCCACCATCGAGCGGCACGAGCGGACGCAAATCCGGCGGTAAAACCGGGATCACGTTCAGCATCATCCACTGCGGCTTGGCATGGAATTCGCCGCTCTCGTCCTTCTGGTTGAAGGCATCGACAACCTTCAGGCGCTTTTGCAACTTCTTGCGGCTCGCCTCAGAGGTACTCTCTGCGAGGTCCTGACGGAGTTCCCCAGCCAGGTCCTCGATGCGCAACGCGCCGAGGAGTTCCTGGATTGCCTCAGCCCCCACCCCAACACGGAACGCGCCGTTGCCGAGTTCACTCAGCAACCGGTCGTATTCCTCGTCGGACAGGATTTGGCCGGCCTTGAGTGCCGTCTGATCCACGTTCCCCGGATCGAGTACAACATAGGATTCACTGTAGAGAACCCGTTCAACATCCTTGAGCGGCATGTCCAGAATCGCGCCGATACGTGACGGCAGCGACTTCAGGAACCAGATATGCGCAACAGGAGTTGCAAGGTTGATGTGGCCCAGGCGCTCACGGCGGACTTTCGAATGGATGACTTCCACACCGCACTTGTCACACACGATACCGCGGTGCTTCATGCGCTTGTACTTGCCGCAGATACACTCAAAGTCACGGACCGGTCCGAAGATCTTGGCACAGAAGAGGCCGTCACGCTCCGGCTTGAATGTCCGGTAGTTGATCGTTTCAGGCTTCTTTACTTCGCCGTACGACCAGCTCCGGATCTTCTCTGGCGATGCCAGAGAGATCTTGATGGCCGTAAAGTTCAACGGATCCGTCGGTTTGTCGAAAAAGTTCAGCAGGTCTCTCACGTTCTATCCCCCGCTTTCTTATTGCACAGGCTGTTGTTGAAGGAGTCCGTCAAGCGTCATTTCCTGGCCGTCTTTCTTCAACAGGTTGACATCAAGACCGAGACTCTGGAGTTCCTTCACGAGAACGTTGAAGCTCTCGGGCAGGCCAGGAGTCATCATGTTCTGGCCCTTGACGATCGACTCGTACATGCGGGTACGGCCGAGGACGTCGTCAGACTTCACGGTCAGGAATTCCTGCAGCGTGTAAGCTGCGCCATAGGCTTCCATTGCCCACACTTCCATCTCCCCGAGGCGCTGGCCACCGAACTGCGCCTTGCCGCCCAGCGGCTGCTGGGTCACGAGCGAGTACGGGCCGATCGAACGGGCGTGGATCTTCTCGTCAACGAGGTGGTGCAGCTTCAGGACGTACATGACGCCGACGGTCACCTTGTTGTCAAACTTGTTGCCAGTACGGCCGTCATACAGGTCCACCTGACCGGTTTCACCGATTTCGCCCATCTCCAGCAATTTCCGGATCTCTGCCTCGTTGGCACCGTCGAACACGGGGTTCGCGAAGTGCACACCTTCACGGTATTTGCGCACGAAAGTGCGAAGTTCCTCGTCCGAGCTGGACTTCAGGAACTTGCGGACTTCAGCGTCATCCCAAATCGCGAGAATCATCTTCTCGAGGTTTTCGCGACTGTTCACTTCATCCACGATACGGTTCAGCTTCTCGCCGATCGATTTGGCAGCGGCGCCAAGGTGAACTTCGAGGATCTGACCGACGTTCATGCGAGATGGTACACCGAGCGGGTTCAACACCACGTCAACGGGACGTCCGTCTTCCTGGAACGGCATGTCTTCTTCCGGCAAAATCCGGGACACGACACCCTTGTTCCCGTGGCGGCCTGCCATCTTGTCACCGACGGCCAGCTTGCGCTTGATGGCGACGTATACCTTGACCATCTTGATCACGCCCGGAGGCAGCTCATCGCCCTTGCGGACTTTCTTGATCTGCTCTTCGGTCATGTATTTGATCAGGTTGACCTTCTCACGCAGGTTCTCGAGCGCTTTCCGAAGGAGACCGTTCTTCTCCGCGTTCTTGACGGCAAGCTGATCCCAGTGCGGGTAATCCAGCGACTGGAGAAGACTTGCGTCAAGAGTCTCACCTTTCTTGGCGACGACTTCACCGGACTTGTCCTTAATGTCCGCAACAAGCGACTCGCCGGCAGCGATCTTGACGATCTTACCTGCGGCAGAATCCTTGATGATCGCAATCCGGTCCGCCTCGTCCTTGCGAAGTTTCGCAATTTCCTGCTCTTCGATCTGGAGGCTACGGTCATCTTTTTCAGCTCCTGCACGGGCGAATACTTTCGCTCCGATTACCGTACCGACAACACCAGGGGGGACGCGCAACGAAGTATCGCGAACGTCGCCAGCCTTCTCGCCGAAGATTGCCCGGAGGAGTTTCTCTTCCGGGGTCAACTGGGTCTCGCCCTTGGGCGTGATCTTTCCGACGAGCAGGTCGCCCGGCTTCACTTCAGCGCCGATACGGATAATGCCCGACGTGTCGAGGTCCTTGAGGGCCTCTTCACCAACGTTCGGGATGTCGCCCGTGATCTCTTCAGCCCCAAGCTTCGTGTCGCGGGAGATACATTCGAATTCCTGGATGTGGACGCTGGTGAACAAGTCTTCCTTCACCACACGTTCGCTGATCAGGATGGAGTCCTCGAAGTTGTATCCGCTCCAAGGCATGAACGCGACGGTGACGTTCTGGCCAAGGGCCAGTTCGCCCATCTCGGTCGCGAAGCCGTCGGCGATGATGTCGCCCTTCTTGACGGTTTCGCCCTTCACGACGATCGGACGCTGGTTGATACAAGTGTCGAGGTTCGAACGCTTGTACTTCTGCAGATTGTAGATATCGACGTCGGCGCCGACTTCAGTCACGTCGCTTGCGGCTTCGGCTTCGGTCGTCTTGACAACGATACGCTCCGCATCCACTGCCACGACCACACCATCACGGCGGGCGACGACGGTTGCGCCAGAGTCACGGGCCACCGTACGCTCAAGTCCAGTTCCCACGAGCGGAGCACGTGTCTTCATAAGAGGAACGGCCTGACGTTGCATGTTCGCGCCCATGAGTGCGCGGTTGGCGTCGTCATTCTGGAGGAACGGAACCAAGGAAGCGGCAACAGAAACCAACTGGTTCGTCGCCACGTCCATAAGGTCAGCTTCTTCGGCGCGCACGATTTCGCTCTCACCGCGGCGACGGGCAGCCATGAAGTCATCCGGCTTGTGAGCGCCGGCGGGGGCCGCCTGGGCGATCACGTGATCACGGTGCTCCTCGGAAGCCGTGTAGTAACGAACGGCCTTCCTGGAATCATGTTCTTTCAGGTCACGGTACGGGGTTTCGATGAAACCGTACTCGTTCACGCGCGCGTAAGACGCAAGTGACGCGATCAGACCGATGTTCGGACCTTCCGGGGTTTCTACCGGACAGATGCGGCCATAGTGGGTCGGGTGCACGTCGCGAACTTCAAAACCAGCGCGCTCGCGGCTCAAACCACCGGGCCCGAGGGCCGAAAGACGGCGCTTGTGCGTAACTTCGGACAGCGGGTTGGTCTGGTCCATGAACTGGCTCAGCTGAGAGCTGCCAAAGAACTCCTTCACGACAGCCGACGCGGGCTTGTTGTTGATGAAGTCATGTGGAAGCAGCGTATCCACGTCCTGCAATTGGAGACGCTCGCGGATCGCGCGTTCGATACGCAGCAATCCGATGCGGTACTGGTTCTCCAGCAATTCGCCCACGGCGCGGACACGACGGTTGCCAAGGTGATCGATATCGTCGATCTCCCCATCGCCGTTCTTGAGCTTCAGCAGGTACTCAATCGTCTTGAGGATGTCTTCCTTGGTCAACGTGCGCTGTTCCAGCGGCAGGTCAAGACCAAGGCGCTCGTTCAACTTCAGACGACCAACGGCGCTGAGGTCGTAGCGGTCTGCGTTGAAGAACAGGTTGTCGAACAATGCCTGAGCCGGTTCGAGCGATGGGGGATCACCCGGGCGCAGACGCTTGTAAATCTCGAGAATCGATTCCTGACGTCCTTTTTCGCCATTCGGGATACGATCCGCGACGAGCGTATTACGGAACGAGGCGTCGACGTTCAAATTGTCGATGAACAGAATGTCGAATGACTTGATCCCTGCTTTCACGATCTCCGTGAGGCTTTCCTCAGTCAATTCGCCGTTGAGGGGAACAAGGATCGTCCCGTCTTTCGCCGAGATGTCCTGACCGGCAATCTTGCCGACAAGATCCTCTGTCGCGAGAGTCTGGTACTCAAGGCCCGCTTGTTGCATCTGGCGGATGGCGCCGACGGAAATACGGCGGTTGCGCTTCACGAACACCTTACCCGTCTCCGGGTCAACGATGTCGGATGACGCACGCTGGCCGCGCAGCAGGTCGAAGTTCAGCTTCTTCTGGAACTGCCCTTCGCGGAGCCGGACTTCTTCCTTGCTGTAGAAGTAGTCAAGCAACTGCTCCTCAGTGAAGCCCAGCGCGCGAAGAAGAACCGTCGCGTGCAGCTTGCGACGGCGGTCGATACGGACATAGAGCATGTCCTTGGTGTCAAATTCAAAATCGAGCCAACTGCCGCGGTACGGGATAACCCGGGCGGTGTAAAGGAGCTTGCCCGACGAGCTGTTACGACCTTTGTCGTGGTCAAAGAAAACACCGGACGAACGGTGCAACTGTGACACAACGACACGCTCGGTGCCGTTGATGATGAACGTGCCGTCACTGGTCATGAGCGGAATTTCACCGAAGTAAACTTCCTGCTCCTTGACGTCACGGATGCTCTTGACGCCACTGTCCTTGTCAACATCCCACACGACGAGGCGAATGATCACCTTGAGGGGAGCCGCGAAGCTCATGCCGCGCTGACGGCACTCGTCGACAGTGTATTTAGGCTCTTCGAAGGAATAGCTGACGAATTCAACCGACGCGGTGCCAGCAAAGTCCTGAATCGGAAACACCGACCGGAACACTGCCTCGAGACCGACGTTCTTGCGTTTCCCCGGCTCGATTTCAGCCTGGAGGAACTGGTTGTAACTCGTCTTCTGGATTTCGATCAAATACGGAAGATCAACCGAAGCCGGGATCTTCGCGAAACTTTTTCTGGGCCGGGTAAAACTCGCAGCCAGGGAGGTCATCAAGCACTCCTTTGAAAAGATGCACGAGAACAGGGGTCTGGGAATCAACCAAAAACCAACTTAAAATCCGGACAAAAGCGAACAAAAAAAGCTCGTGGAATCCGCACGCCAAGCACTGAGACCCCAACAAGCGCCCGGCATCATTTGATGCGGCCGCTGCGGGGTTTCATGTTAAGCAGCTTTCCACCGAGATGCGCGCAAGCCGCCGGGGCTTTCGTGGTTGTTCGTGCTCGGGCAGCTCTGCAACCACTCAGCACCGGCGGCCATGCCGCAGGGGCAAAAGTTACTTAACTTCGACTTTTGCGCCGGCCTTCTCAAGGACGTCCTTGATTTTTGCCGACTCTTCCTTGCTGATGCCTTCCTTGACGGTCTTCGGAGCGCCTTCAACGAGGTCCTTAGCTTCTTTCAAACCCAGGCCGGTAATGGTGCGGATTTCCTTGATCACGTTGATCTTGTTGGCGCCGCTCTCCTTGAGGACGACCGTGAACTCGGTCTTCTCTTCAGCAGCTGCGGCACCGCCGCCAGCAGCCGGCATAGCAGCGACTGCAACCGGAGCAGCAGCGGAAACGCCAAACTTGGTTTCGAGTTCTTTCACGAGCTCAGCAGCTTCGAGCAGCGTGAGGTTTTCCAGAAACTGGATTACTTGTTCTTTGGTAACGGCTGACATGGGTCTTCCTCCTAGAGCACCTCCGGCCTTGTGAGACCGGAAGATAAATTATGCGTTCTTCTTGTCTTTGATTGCGTTGATAACCTGTACCAAGTTCCGAGGTACGCCGTTCAAAACGTTCAGCAGGCCACGGTGTGGCGATACCAACGTTCCAACGATCCGCCCGAGAAGCACCTCTTTGCTTGGCAACTCCGAGATCGCCTTGAGGTCATCCAGGCTCACACGCTTGGCGTCCATGACGCCCGCGGTGATCTTGAACAACTCGGCGCGCTCCTTGCCGAATTCCAGCAACGATTTGGTCGCTGCCGCGAAATCACCGTGGATGAGGACCAACCCGATCGGACCCTTGAGGTCGTTCAGGATGGCCGCCGTCTTCGGCGACTTGGCTTCAATTGCTTTTTTGGCGACGCGGTTCTTGAGAACCTTGAACTCTGCGCCGGCCGCACGAAGCTTCGTGCGCAGCTCGGTCAGTTCTGCCACCGTCAGGCCACGGTACTCAGCTATAACTGCCCCGTTCGCCTTCTCAAAACGCTCGGCGAGATTGTCCCTGAGCGCCTGTTTTTGTACACGATCCATAGCCATGGTTCGAATCCTCTCCTCTTTACCCGCTCAATCAACCACGGAAAGGCGCCGGATCAATCTTGATACCCGGGCTCATGGTCGAGGAAACGCTGATCTTTTTCAGATAAGTGCCTTTTGCAGTCGACGGCTTGGCTTTGACGACGGTCTCAAGAACCGCGCGGATGTTGTCCGCGAGCTTGTCCGATGCAAAGCTGGACTTGCCGACTGGACAGTGCGCAATACCGGCCTTGTCAACACGGAACTCTGTACGGCCAGCCTTCAGTTCGTTGATGGCCTTCGTGACTTCGAAAGTCACCGTGCCAAGCTTCGGATTCGGCATCAAACCACGCGGGCCGAGAACCCGACCAAGCTTACCGACAACACCCATCATGTCCGGGGTCGCGATGACCTGGTCAAAATCCAACCAACCGCCGCTGATCCTGGTGGCAAGGTCATCGCCACCAACCGCCTCAACACCGGCCGACTGGGCCTGCATTGCGGCATCGCCCTTGGCGAACACAACGATTCTGACGGTTTTGCCGAGACCATGAGGCAGCGGAGTGGTTCCGCGGACATTCTGGTCAGCATGACGAGGGTCCACACCCAGATTGATGGCCAGATCAACCGTTCCATCAAACTTGGTGTAAGACACTTCTTTCAGGAGTGCCACCGCTTCATCAAGTGAATGCTGCTTGTTGCGATCCACTTTCTCAGCGGCAAGGCGGTACTTTTTGCCTCTACTTGCCATATCTATCTCCGTAGTTCGATCGAGCAGGCACCAACGCCCACTCTCCTACTATGTAAAAACCGTTAGTCGACTACCTGAAGGCCCATGCTGCGAGCTGAACCAAGGATCGTGTTGACAGCCGCCTGCTCCGTGAAAGCATTGAGGTCTGCCATCTTCGCTTTCGCGATCTCCTTCACGGCCGCCAACTTGACGGTTCCGCATGTCGCCTTGCTCGGTGTCGACGAACCCTTCTCGATCTTGGCCGCTTTTTTCAGCATGTCCGAAGCAGGCGGGCTCTTTGTAATGAAAGAGAACGACTTGTCTGCGTAGACCGTGATGATGGTCGGCAGGTTGTCGCCAGCTTGCTTTTGAGTGCGTGCGTTGAATTCCTTGCAGAACGCCATGATGTTGACGCCACGCTGACCCAGGGCCGGGCCAACTGGAGGCGACGGATTCGCCTTGCCTGCAGGGATTTGGAGCTTGATAAGTCCGACTACTTTCTTTGCCACAGAAGCCTCCTAAAAACGGCGTACCGTTTCTAGTCTTTATATGAAGAGCCCCATCGTGTACGGGAAACGCCTCGGCGTGTCAACGATTTTCAGGGCTGGTTTTTCCGAATCTTACTTGACGCTTTTTTCAACCTGGGTGTAGTCCAGCTCGACCGGCGTCTCGCGACCAAAAATGCTAACGAGAATGCGGAGTTTCATCTTGTCCGGACGAACCTCATCAACGATGCCATCAAAGTTGGTGAACGGACCGTCCTTGACCTTGACCGTCTCCCCCTTCTCGAATTCGATCTGCGCGACCACCTTGCGGGCTTGTTCAGCCATTGCCTCTGGAGAGGTCAACCGCAGCACTTCCTGATCCGAGATCGGACGCGGGTTGCGAACATTGCCAACAAAACCAGTGATCTTGGGGGTTTCGCGGACCAGAAGGCTGGTCTCATCACCGAAGGCCATCTCGACCAGGATATACCCGGGGAAAGACGTCTTCTCGACGCGCTTTTTCTTTCCGCTCTTGAGGACCTGTTCGGTCGCAGTGCGCGGAACGAAGATCTGGCCGAACTTCTCTTCCATGTTGTGGAGCTTGATGCGCTCAAGCAAACCCTGACGGGCCTTTTCCTCAAACCCCGAGTAGGTATGGACGACGTACCATTTTTTGGTCGCGGTCATGACAGTCACCTTGAATGCCTCTTGTTCTATACGACTCAATCTATGCGATCAGCAGTCTGAGCAGCTTTGCCCAGGCCACGTCAAAAACAGTCAAAATGGCCGAGAAAATCACGACCACCACGCAAACAATCAGCGTCATTTTGCGCGTGTCATCCATACTCGGCCAGGAGACCTTGCGCAACTCCGCAATGCAGGCCAGAAAATACTCGTGACGCTCCGCGTCCGCATTCAGCCAAACGGCTGACAGCCCGCCAACAGCCAGACTTCCGATCACGATCGCGGCCGGGAGCCACGCCTCAAACTTGTCGGTCCAGCCGAAGTTGATGGACAAAGCAGTCATTCCCTGCCACGCGACCAGCGCGATACACAGGGCAAAACCCGTCAAAGCCATGTTGAGCCAAGTTGAATCGTCTTTTTGCACTTCGATACCCTTAACGAGATTAGAACTGGCAGGCGAGGTGGGATTCGAACCCACAACCTACGGATTTGGAATCCGCCGCTCTACCGTTAGAGCTACTCGCCTTCCCTTTGTGAACCAGACCCCGCCCAGACCCTTTTGGGCCCAGAGGGCGGGTCAGAGGCGGGGTCCTTGGAACCAATCAAAAAACG
>RGVZ01000005.1:37405-57655 GCA_010029825.1 bacterium
GGGGTGATCAGCTCAACTTCCATGGCGATGTTGTCGCCCGGCATAACCATCTCAACGTTGTCAGGCAGCTTGATGTCGCCGGTCACGTCGGTGGTACGGAAGTAGAACTGGGGACGGTAACCCTTGAAGAACGGGGTATGACGACCACCTTCTTCCTTGGTCAACACGTACACTTGAGCCTTGAACTTCTTGTGCGGAGTGATGGAGCCCGGCTTCGCGAGAACCTGGCCGCGGACAACTTCCTCGCGCTTCGTACCGCGGAGAAGGATACCGCAGTTGTCGCCTGCGCGACCGTCGTCGAGAAGCTTGCGGAACATTTCCACACCGGTACAAACGGTTTTGGTGGTCGCCTTGATACCGACGATCTCAATTTCGTCGCCAGCCTTGACGATACCGCGCTCGATACGGCCGGTAACAACCGTACCACGACCCGAAATCGAGAACACGTCTTCGATCGGCATCAGGAACGGACGGTCAACCGGACGCTCAGGCAGCGGAATGTAGCTGTCGCATGCGTCGATCAGCTCAACGACTTTCTTGCCCCATTCGCTGGACGGGTCGCCAGACTCGAGAGCCTTGAGAGCCGAACCGCGGATGATCGGGGTTTCGTCGCCGGGGAACTTGTAGGTGGACAGGAGTTCGCGGACTTCCATCTCGACGAGATCGAGAAGTTCCGGGTCATCAACCATGTCACACTTGTTCATGAAAACAACGATCCGCGGCACACCGACCTGACGGGCGAGGAGGATGTGTTCACGGGTCTGGGGCATCGGGCCGTCAGCTGCGGAAACGACGAGGATAGCGCCGTCCATCTGCGCTGCGCCGGTGATCATGTTCTTGACGTAGTCAGCGTGACCCGGGCAGTCGACGTGAGCGTAGTGGCGCTCTTTCGACTCGTATTCAACGTGCGAGGTCGAGATGGTGATACCACGAGCCTTTTCTTCCGGAGACTTGTCGATCTGGTCGAACGCCAGGGCCTGCCCGCCGTGAGCAGCAGCCATCACCTTGGTGATCGCAGCGGTCAAAGTGGTTTTGCCGTGGTCAACGTGACCGATCGTACCGATGTTGACGTGGGGTTTCTTACGTTCAAACTTCTCTTTTGCCATTTCATCCTCCAGCTATGGCACTTCGCTTGCAAACACGATTCAAGCAAAGGTTCTACAAAAAAAGGCGCTAAACACTACCGCACAATCTTCAAACAATGCCAGTCCCAGTTTCATGGCCCCAAACTCTAGGAGACTGGAGCCCAGGACGGGATTCGAACCCGTGACCTCGTCCTTACCAAGGACGTGCTCTACCTACTGAGCTACCTGGGCTTTCTGGAGCGGGAAACGGGATTCGAACCCGCGACCCTTAGCTTGGAAGGCTAATGCTCTACCAACTGAGCTACTCCCGCCCTGGAACCTCGAACCCCACACTGGCACCAGCCACGTCCTCTTCGTGATTTTTTGAAACGCACGACCCGGCCAGGGAAGTGGTGGATGGAGAAGGATTCGAACCTTCGAAGACTAACGTCAACGGGTTTACAGCCCGTCCCCTTTGGCCACTCGGGCATCCATCCAGGCGATTCAAAAAAACACGGAGAGCGTTCGTCTGGTTCTATCCAGTGAAGCTAACCAATGGAGCTGGCGATGGGACTTGAACCCGCAACCTGCTGATTACAAATCAGCTGCTCTACCGATTGAGCTACGCCAGCGCGAAGGCTCCGTTCTGCCTCAACACCGAACAAGCATTTCACGCAGTGTCCGTCATTTTCCGCAGAATGTTGAGGGGTGATACTAGAACTGCAAGGATGAGTCAACGACTTGTACCAAGCTGTTGCATGAGGATTCCCGCAGCCACGGAAACGTTCAACGACTCAAGGCCACCGGGCCTCCCGGCAATGCTCACCATCCGGTCGCACTTCCCCCGGATCCCGGCGGCGAGCCCAGACTCCTCGGAACCCATGACCAGAACGATTTTCCGGTATTTCGCGGACCGGATCGCCTCGATCGATTCACCGCCCATGTCAGCGCCGATAATCCAGTAACCGAGCTCCTTGAGCTCCTCCAGGGCGCGCCCCAGATTGACCACCACCACCAGATCGCAAAGCGCAAAACCACCTTGGGCCGTGTTGACCGAGGCATTGGCCAGCAAAGCCTGCCGGCGCTCCGGAACCAGGACCTCGCGGACCCCGAAAAAGGCCGCCGAACGCACCATGGCGCCGACATTCCTCGGGTCGACAACGTGGTCCAGCGCAAGGATCAGGTCATCCCCGGCCTCGGCCCGGTCACGGACGCGAGCAAAAAAATCCGCTTGTTCCAGGGACTCCAGCGAAATCTCCGCCCAGACCGGCGATGCCCGCCCGGACTGAAGATCTTCTTTTGGTGGAACGAAGCGTTTCGGACTGACCCCGAACTCCTTCAGGGCCGGGGTCGCCTCCCGGCTGGCGGCGTCAGTGCACCACACGGACTTTACGGCCTTGGGCCGGTGCCGCAGGTACTCCATCACTGACGCCAGCCCTTCCACGCGAAACAAATCACTTGATCCAGAACCACGTGGCTTCATGATTCCATTTTCACTTTCTTCATGTCGACGCCCCAGGTTTTCAACTTTTTGTGCAAATGACTGCGTTCAATTCCAATCGCCTCAGCGGTCTTGCTGATATTCCACTGATTCTCATTGAGCCGCTCGAGGACGAACTGACGCTCGAAATCAGACTTTGCCTGACGGAGGCTTGCTGACGCCACAACGGCCGGAGTGCCTGACAAAAGGGCCCCGGGAACCTCGGATTCAACGTGGCGGACCATCGACCCGGGCAAGTCGACCACATCAATCTCCTGGCCAAAGACGACAATGCAGAGGCGTTCAAGCAAATTCTTGAGTTCTCGCACATTACCCGGCCACGGATAGTGCATCAGCACCTCGAAAGCCTCGTCGGTCAATTGCTTGCGAGGTTCCTTGAGCTCAAACGAGAGCTGCTCGAGGAAGAAATCCGCCAGGTACGGGATATCCTCACGGCGTTCGCGCAATGGTGGAACGTAAACAGGGATCACGTTCAGCCGGTGAAACAAATCCTCGCGGAACCGGCCAGCCTTCATTTCCGCCGCGAGATCCTTGTTGGTCGCGGCGACCACCCGTACATCAACCTCCAGCGTCTTGTTGTCCCCAAGACGCTCGAACTTCTGTTCCTGCAGGATTCGTAGAATCTTCGCCTGGGTCCTCAGCGACATGTCGCCAATCTCATCGAGAAACAGCGTGCCGCCGTGGGCAAGCTCGAATTTACCCTTCTTCTCGGCAAACGCGCCTGTATAGGCGCCCTTCGCGTGACCAAAAAGCTCGCTTTCGATCAGTTCCTCGGGAATTGCGGCACAGTTTACGGCGACAAAGGACTTCGTGGCGCGCGGACTGCCGGTGTGGACGCATCGCGCGACAACTTCCTTGCCGGTTCCATTTTCCCCGGTGATCAATACCCAACTGTTGCGCGGGGCCACCGTCGCGATTGTCCTCCGGATGGCCTCGGTAGCGGCGGCCACGCCGCGGAAAGCGGTTTCGACTCCACGACGGACAGAAACCGAACTGTCCGTGACAAAGACTGAGGCCGTACCCGCCGAGTCGTCGGTTCCGCGGCCGCTGGCACGCCGCGCACGGAACTGGACCGCATGGTCGATCATCGGCAGTAATTTTTCCATCGACAACGGCTTCTCGAGGAAGTCGTAGGCACCCAGCTTGGTGCACTTCACGGCAGTATCAATCGTGCCGTGCCCGCTCATGATCACCACCGGGATGTCGTCACGGAGCTGCTTGATTCGCTGTAGAGTCTCGATGCCATCCATGCCGGGCATCCAAACGTCAAGCAGCACCAGGTCCGGCGTGCTCTTCTTGAAAGCCTGGATCCCCTCATGGCCGGAAATGGCGTACCCGGCGGTCCAGCCTTCGTCCGAAAAAATCCCGGCGAGGGTCTGGCAAATACTGACTTCGTCGTCGATGATGAGGGCTACAGGTCTCTGACTTGCCTCACTCATTTTCCACATCCTCCTGGCGGGCCAACGCCTGCGCCAATTCGCGACCCAGCGGCAACTCAATCACAATGGTCGTCCCGCGCGGCTTGGTATCGATGATCCTGACGTATCCGCCATGATCAGACACGATCTGGCTCACGATCGCAAGACCAAGCCCGCTGCCGTTCACGCGCGTCGAATAGTATGGCTCCAGAACCCGGTCCTTGATGGCATCCGGGATCCCGCAGCCATAGTCCACGACCTCGATCCTGACGGCGTTCGCGCTCTCAAGAAACTCGGACCGGAATTCAATACGCGGTTTTTCCCCCAGCCCCTCGAAAGCAAGAATCGCGTTCGTGACCACGTTCACAAAAACCCGGTTGAGTTGCTCGCGGTCGATTGGAACCTCTGGCAACTCACAAAGCCCCCCGGTATCCAGGGTCACGTCCGGGTAACTCATCCGGTAAAGGTTCACAACGTCCATGATGACCGCGTTCACGCTGCCCATTCGCGGCTGGATCGACGGCATGCGCGCGAACTTGGAGAATTCATTTACGAGGTCGCGCAACGAATCCACCTGAACGACAATGGTGTCGATGCAGGACTCAAAGACCTTCCGGTCGTCGCCCGTGAATTTCTCGTTGAACCTGCGGAGAAGTCGCTGCGCGCTCAATTTGATCGGTGTCACGGGATTCTTGATTTCGTGCGCGATGCGTCGCGCGACTTCACGCCAGGCGGCAACCCGCTGGGCCTTGACCTGTTCCGTGGCGTCATCAAAGACAACAATGGAACCACAGTCCTCGCCGTTGTCATCGTAGATCCGGGTGGCTTCAGCCAGCAACGTCACCGGTTTGCCATCAACATCGACCTCAAGCTGCCCGGAAAACGTGGAATGACGCCCGATCCTCGCAGCGACGGGACGCCAGAAGTCCTCACAGAGTTGCGGCCCTATGGCCTCCGGCGTGAAACGCCCGATCGATTTTGAGGATTCGATCCCGAGAATCCTCTCGGCCGCGCGATTGACGATGGTGATGCGGTCCTCGGGGTCGACGGCGAGGACGCCAGTATTGACGTTTTTCAGGATCACTTCCATGTAACGCCGCCGCTGGTCGAGTTCGACGTTGGCCTTGCTGAGGGTTGCCTGGGACGCCTCGACATCTTGCTTGTGCCTCTTCAAGTCGATCGTCATCTGGTTGAACGAGCGGACCAGCTGACCGATCTCGTCGTCATTCTTCGGCACAATCGAGATCGCGTAATTGCCCAGGGCGATTTCCCGCGTGGCCTCCGCCAGAGCCTGGATCGGGCCGGTTATCGTGCGTGCCACGTAAAAACCCAACCAAACCGCGGCGAAAGTGATCATCAGCACCATCATCACCATCAAGATGAGAAAGCTGACACGGATGACCTGGGCCCCTGGACGCAAAGCCGCGAAACCCGCCAGGATGGTCTCAATGCTGTTCAGGATCTTGGTCTCGAAATACTCCTCGATCACAACCGCGCCAGCGACCTCGCCTGTGTCGCGATCCCGAACCGGGGCCATGCCGCGCACAATGTCGCGACTCTCGTCGGCCTCCACCATGCTGGTTGAGACAAGGCCTGGCTAGTCCGCAAAGCGCGAAAGGCTGTCGACGACGAAGATGTCCGGGGCGCGCCAGCGGGATTTGCCCGCGACCTCGCGTTCCAAAGCCCCGCTACGGTCCACGACGGTGACCGACTTGACCCCGTATTCGTTCTCAAAACCATCGAGACGGGTGGTTTCAAGTTTCCAGGCCGGAACTCCCGCCACCCAGCCCGCGCGGCGCGCGTGGACCCGCTCTATGGCAATCCGGGCAAGTCCCTCAAGGCGCCTCTGGTCCTGACGGTAGATCCGGGCACCAGCTTCCCGGGTTTCCTGCATGGTGGTTCGCACACGGTCCGAAAACCATTCATCAAAACTGCGGGAAATGAACCCGGTCGACACGTAGAAAAGGACCAGCGTCGGAGCCAACGCGAAGAATGCCAGGATCGCGACGAGCTTTGTCTTGAGTTTGGACCCGAGGACACCGCGTCGCCGGTCGATCATCAACTTCACGACATTCCGGAATATCAAGAAACTCAAAACGAGGATCATCACGACGTTGATGTTGATGATCCCGAAATAAATGACTGTGCTGATGAAGTGGCGATTGCGAGACAGATTTTCGCTGAGCTGGAACAGCCTGCTTTCAAGACTGGCCGTGGCCACAAGGGTCAAGATGGCGATGATCATCGCCGAAAGCTCGAAAACACGGCGACGGCGCCCCGGCGCCAGAATACGCATGCGATGTTTGTCGAGGAATTGCCTCAAATGGACCGGGCCCCGCTCACTGGCATCCGAATCTCCCCGAAAACACGTCCACGGTATTTGAATCGAAGCGAGCCACCATCAGTGAGCGCGTCTACCTCAATTCTCGACGGGTCCGGGATGTTCGTCCGGACGCTCTGAACGCGGACGGCGTCCGAAGGCTTCAGATTGACCTTGCCGCCTGCCCTGACCGTGACGGGCCTGCCGTTCACCAGGACGACCGCATAGTCAAAGCGCGGCTCCGCGACAACCAGTTTGATCCGGCCAACGACTTTTTCCCCGTAGCGCACGGTAACCGGGTACGCTTTGCTCTCCAGAGAGGCGGTCGCGATCTCGACGCCCCGTTTATCCCGGTAATCCCGCTCGCCACGTTCCGGTGATCCTGCAGCGATGCCCTCGATATCGATCGTGAGGCTGGCGGGACGTAACGCGGGGTCGCGGGAATCGGCCGCGAGGAACACCACGTTGTCGCCACGGTAAACGTGCAGGGTCTCGCCGGCTGGCACAGCCGTTTGATCACCATTGACCTTCACGACCACGTGACCCAGGCCTCGCTTGAAAGCAACGGTCTTGCGGGTGGTGGCACCAGCAGCGAGACCGGAGCCAAGCACCACCAATGCAGCGCCGAGCAGCATTCTCATGTTGACGGGTCCTCCCTGTCAGGCAACCATAACGGAAGAATGGAATTTGCCACAGACAATCTGATCAATCTATCGGTTGCGGACTTCCCCGAAAACCTGAAATCCCGGGGCAAGCAACCTTCCACCGTGGAATCCTACAGCCGGGACGCCAGCCGGTTCGTGGAATTCATGCAGGAAAAGAAATTGCGGCTCGGAAAGCTTGAGCCTGACATCCTGCTTGAGTACGAGAATTATCTCCGGACCGAGTGCGAAGGCCGGACCAATTCAGTGCGACGGTCGATGATCGGAGTTCGCCAATTTTTCCGTTTTCTGGTCGACCGGAAAATTTTGAGAGAATCACCGTTTGACGCGGTCGCGCTGCCGGCGCGGGATGAAGGCTTGCCAGACCAGCTGGACGAGGAAGACATCGCCATGCTGATCGAGGCGGCGGCCGCGTCCTCCCCGCCAATCAAGGCTGCCAGGGATCGCGCGATTGTTGCCCTTCTGGCCTACGAGGGGCTGAAAGCCAGCGAACTCATCCATCTGGTCTGGACCGACCTGATGCTGGACGACAACCTCGCAGCATGGGGGAGCCTTTCCATACCGGGTGACCGGGGACGGACCATCATCCTGGGCCCGGAAACGGCGACCGCCCTGGACTGTTACCGGACCCTGTTCCGGGAGTGGTCAGCCAAACGCCCCGGGCTCATCAGCCGCATGTTCATCTCATTCAAGGGCCGGGAATCAGCGGTTTCGGTACCGACGATGACCCGGCACGGTCTCAAGTTCGTGATGTACGAACTCGGCGAAAAGATTGGGTTTTCGAGCCTCAATTCCGAACTGCTGCGCCACCACGCGATCCGATATCAGCTTTCCTTGGGGAAAAGCCCTGAGGACCTCATGGGACATCTTGGCCTGAGACGTCCTGGGAACATCGCTCGCCACAATGCCAGACCTGTGCTAGAACCCGCTCTGCCCAAGCCGTTCAAGGCCGTCAAGGCGGTCAAGGCCGCCGGGGGTTCCACAGGATCTGATGACGATGACGGATCACAAAATATTCATGACTGAGGCACTGCGCCTCGCGGAATTCGCGGCCACTATCGGTGAAGTGCCGGTGGGAGCTGTCGTCGTCAAAGAGGGCCTGATCATAGGGCGTGGTTACAATCGCCGGGAGATCGAAGGCCAAGCCACCCGTCACGCGGAAATCGTGGCCATGGAAGAAGCTTCTGAAGCCATTGGCGCATGGCGCCTTTCGGGTTGCACACTCTACGTCACCCTGGAACCATGTTTAATGTGCGCGGGAGCCATTTACCAGGCGCGCGTCGACGAGGTAATCTTCGGCGCGCTTGACGCGAAGGCCGGAGCCTGCGGAAGCCTCTATCGGATCCACGAAGATGCTCGCCTTAACCATCGCTTTCTGGTACACCCCGGAATTCTGGAACCGGAAAGCCGCGAGCTGCTTCAGCAGTTTTTTCGGCGGCGGCGCCAACGGAGAGATGGCCGAGTGGTTGAAGGCGCTAGACTCGAAATCTAGTATACGTTAACGCGTATCGTGGGTTCGAATCCCACTCTCTCCGCCACATTCCCCCCTGTTCATCATTTGCCGGCTCCCGGCGTCGAAACAACAACCTCAGTTGTCAATCACAAGGAAACCAGGGACATGAAACAATCGCTCGCCAGACTGTTGATTTCCGCGTCAGCGCTGTTCGCAACGATCGTGCAGGCCCAAGACGTCAAATCCGTTGACGCGAACAGGGCGTATCTTGACGCACGCCGGGTTGGGCGCGTTTTCACTGCCGATGTCGGAGGCGGCTATTCCAGCGGACCAACTCGATTCGCCAAGGCAGGTGTTTATGTCAATCCCGACTGGGTCATCGAGGGCTATTACGAGGAATCCAGAACCTGGTTTTTCGGACGACTGACGTCGCGTGGGGTTCGCTCCAGGAATTTCTGGAACGCCAACTTGTATACAAACGCCGGCATTATTCAACGGCGCGTCTCCGGAAGAAACATGTTCCTCGACATGGCATCGTCCACTTTCAGCGGGGTCGATACCCGTTATGAGATCAATTACTGGGATATTGGCCCGGAATTCGCGGTCGGCAGCCAATGGCAGTGGAGCGCCTTCCAGGCCGGGATCGATTGGGCAGGAGTCTATTGGCCGGTCTACGCGTCGGCGGCGGACATCACCCGTACGGAAAATGATGTCGTTACCACGAAGAGGGCAAACGATGACATCGAGCCCGAACCATCTGCCAAGTTGTTGCGAGTCTACGCCGGGTTCTCGATTTGAGGGCCCGCCCCGCGGTGTCAGACCCTGCGCGCGATGATTTGCAGGGTCGAGCTGAGTCCATCGTGGCGTGACCCCTCCAGGACTTCGCGCTCAACTTTTTGAAAGACCTCAAGATTGAGCGGAAGTTCATTCCTGATGGCGGACGGTTCGTACAGCATGTCCAGGTCCGTGGGCCCGCCAGTGCCGTACCGGACCTGGTCCGGGGTGTAGCCCTCGCAGATGAAAATCCCGCCTGGAAGCAGCCACGTATCCAGGGCCGCATGGACGCGCTGACGGATCCGCGAAGGCAGATGACACCATATTGAGACGACCGCGTCGAATGATCCGACTGGAAGGGTCAGGGACAAGTCGATCACCTGATAATCCACAAAACGGCCGGGAAATTGTTGGGCAATCCGCCGCAAGGCATGATCACGGGCAACAGGCGACGCGTCCACACAAGTCACCTGGTGCCCAAGACTCATCAGAAAAATCGCGTTTCGCCCTTCGCCCTCGCCCAAGGACAGGATGCGGGATCCAGGCTTGAGCATGCCTGACGCCAGTCGCAGATAATCATTGGGTGCATGACCGTAACGATCAGCCTCCCTTGCAAAAATTTGATCCCAGAATTTACCCGGGTCGGAATGCTCATCCATGATCGCGTCAAGCTCATCCGTAAACAATCAAAGTAGAGAGAAAGGCTGCCATGGCTGGCAAGAGAGTCAATGCCAATGTCGGAGTTGCCAGGTCCAACCGTTCGTAGCGTATTTCATGTCGCGGCGACCCGAAATAGGCCTGCGCCATCGCCCTGATCACCAGAAGCTGGATCAAGACCGCAAGTAGACCACCCGCGCACGCGCCCCAGTGACTGAGTTCGAAGGCCGCCTCAAGGATCAAGTCTTCCCCCCGAAACGCCGCTGTAAACGGGAAAGTCACGAGGGCAAGGCATCCCAGCAGAAAAAGGATCGAGGCCCTCGGGAATGCCACGGCATAGCCCAGAAATCCTCCATTGGCGACGGGACGCTTGCGCGCTTCCATGAAATACAACGCGCCTGTCGCAAGCATGACACCGCCACCGAGACCTGAAAGCACCGCCAGGCAATTCATCGATTGTCCTTCACCGCAGAACCAGAACGCGGAAACCAGGAGAATCCCGAGACCCTGGAAGCCGGCATTGATTCGCCATCCAATCGGCCTCGACTCGTCGCCCAACAAACCAAGGATGATGATGGCAACCAAAAAAGAAAATCCCGAGAACAGGGGGCGAAGGCTCGAGTTCACTGCCGGCAGCCGGCTCACGAAGAGCGCCGCCACGCACGCGGAAAAAACAGCGGATACAAAACCCAGCGATTTCGTGTCATCAACGAAACGCAACCCGAGGAAAGGGATGGAAAGAGCCACTGCCGTCAGCGTGACGCCTGCCATGCCAGCGAAACCAGCGCCGTTGATCCCCATCGCGATGAAGACAAGTCCGGAGAATGCCACTGGAACCAGGTACCAGAAGACCCGCGGAACAGAGCCCAAAGTTTCAACAAACCGCGTCGACCGCGAGCGAAAACGTGACGCGATCAGACGGTTGAACAACAAATCAATGTAGAACTCATTCAGGGCAGCCATGTAAAGCGATGCCGCAAGGTCACGGCGCCGGCTTACACCCCGCTCAAACAGCATTGCGCGCGTCCGGAAGTGCATGCCCTCGCGAAAGTGCTGCGCAAGGACGGATTGCGACGCGAGCAATTGATAGCACCGGTAAAGCGCGTGCAAAACCATGTGCACGACAGCGACAATGTGCCATCCCAGCGCCAACTCACAAAACATGATGCCCACGTGGCTGATGGAATTCCACGCGATATGTCCTTTTACGGTCGACTGCACCATGCCGGTGAGCCGGGAAAGAATTGCCGAGACGGCGCCCCAAACGAACAGAAGGATGCACGCGAACGTGGAAATCCCCCAGATGGCTTCCGTCCGCAGCAACAAGTAAACGCCACAATGGATTGAAAGCGAACCATAGAACACCGCGCTTGAGGGGGACGGACCCTCCATCGCGCGAGGCAACCATCCTGAGAACGGAAACTGCGCAGCCTTGCCGGCCGCGGCAAGGAACACGAGAAAGCTCAAGGCGATCAGCATCGTTGGTGAGATGCCCTCACCCGCGATGGAACCAAAATGCTTTCCATCAATCACTTCGAACATTCCAGAGTGATAAAGCGTATGCGCCAGGATCGCGCCTACAAGGAGGCCGACATCACAAAGCCGGTAGGTCAACAAGGCCCGGAGGGCGTGGCGCGCCGCCTTGGGACGTCCGAGATAAAATCCGACCAGCAGGAAAGAGGCCAGCCCGACAATTTCCCATCCGATGAACAGCGTGTCCAAAGCCCCGCCCAGAACAATCAGAGCCATGCCAAAAAGGAAGATCATCAGACACAGGAAGAACCGGCGGAAGCCCGGCTCACGATGCATGTACCGGTCCGAAAAGGACACAGAGATCCAGCCTATGAACCCGACAAGGGTCATGTAAACCGCCGCCGTCCAGTCGATAAACAGGGGAATGCCCGGAATGATGAACGAGTGAAAAGGTTTGAAGCCAGAGTCGGCGAGGACGGCGAATACTCCAAGGCTGCCGATCAATTGAAGGGCCGCGGCATAGCGCGCGATACCGGAAATCATGGACTCGCGCTGTCCTGGCTTGAAAAATCTCTTGAGGGCACCTTCAAAAAAGCCGTCAATAACGAGAGCCAGAAATCCAGCCGCTGGAGCCAGCACAGCAAGGATGAGAGACCAGCTGATCATGGGAGCACCTCGCCAGGATTCCAGGGCCGGATCCCGTCAGGATACGTTTTGTCCGGAGCGCCAAGAAACGAAACCGCGCCACTCCGTGGATCAACGCAGGAGACGCGTACCCACTGGTTGTCGACCCAGCTCTTCAGCAAAGGCGAACCGTCAATCACGCGGCGCACAACCGTGGGATCCTGGTCGATCATGAACAGAAGGCGGATGGGATCGTGCAACTCCACCATCTGGGACGGGAGGCCAGTCTGGATGTCATCGTCTACACCGTGGGAAACGCCAACCATGCCGACGACATTCAGCGATAATTTGGACTCGCATCCGTACACTTTGTTGTCGATCCGGGAAAAGAAGTAGTCGAGGTTGATCCCGCCGGAAACTGGAATGGCCGCGCCAAGAATTCCGGCCAGCCACTTGCCATCTGGATCCTGGAGCGGATCGTAGGACACAAGGAATGATCGGCGGTTCAACGACAAGCCCGTGGTCATCTCACGGCGACCAATGACGCATGCGGCATTCGTCGCGTGTCCAAGTTCCGCCCGGGGCTCAAAAAGGGCTGAGGCGCGCAACCGTACTTCGCGCAAGGCCTTGCGCGGGGTGAGTTTGCGCGGGGCCTTCTCGAACCGGGCGCAACGCTCAACGGCATTCAATCCGGCCGCGGTTTCAAGAGTCCTGCGGATGGATTGAAAGGCATCCCGGGCGGACGGATTCGTCGTCCGCGCGCCTTCCAGCGCGGCGGCGTCGAAATATTTGAAATCATCCAGCGCAGTGTCATGGAAAGCAGGCACAAAAAAGGTCCCGTCCGGTATGTTGATTCCGCGACCGCGCAGTATCGCCCGGACCTCACTGTCATTGGCCATTCCCGAGAAAACACGCACATTGGGAATTCCTTGACGACCAGAGCAGGCCGCGCAGTCATACGCCGCGTAATAGGGGTTGTTCATGGCCGACGAGCCGTGCGCAATGACAAGCACCACCGGAGCAAAGTCGCGGGTCATGCCCATCGAACGAAGCGCCGCCTCGATCCTGTCCGCCATTTCCACTGCCGTGTAGCCAACCTGATAGCCGGAATGATGCCTTGGTTTGTCCTGGGCGGCATGGAAATCAAGAGTTGTCGGCTGGGAAGAAGCACCATTGCGCATCGACTTCGCGACCCGTGATGGATTCAGCCACAGCTGGATCATGCGCAAGGGAGCCGCGATCACAAGGGGGCGAGACTGGCGTTTCGGCTTTCTGCCGAAAAGGCGCGTTGATGTCGTCGCGGCGCGACGCTCGAGAACAATATGTTTTGGCATCATGGGGACCGGACAATATTTTTCCGGATATTCGCGGCCAGCCCCGAGGAACATCATGTCGATGCCAAAGAACCCGGGCATCCCATATGTCCTGGCGCGCGGGTCAAGTTGCTCCACGTACCGGCGCATCGAGCATTCGCGGTCGTCAAGACAGAAGATCAATTGGGCAGAGGGTGACATCAAGGAGTCAACCTTGAATTCCCCTTTCGCGATTGCCTGGGCACGAGGCACGACGAGACCCAGGACAGACTGGTAATAAGTTGACTCAAAAGCCTCGTGCCAGACACTTTCCAGGTCGACATCCGCGAGACTGAGGCAGAGCCTCATGACGTCCGGCCATTGTTGCGGAGGCGTGGATGTTGCCCGGACGACGTCAAAAACGTCATTTAAAAGAAGTAAACGGGCATTTCCGGCATCGATTCGACCACCCTGGGCAAACGGGACATCGTGATTCGCGGCGTCGGGTCCGCAAAGCAAAGACCCGATCCGTTCGTGAACTCCATACACGCCACGCAGGAGCGCATACTCCACCGTGAGCGAGCACGCGACGAGATCCGCAAGATCGATCTTGCGGCGCTGTTGCAGACGCTCACCCTTGCGAGCGATCTGGGCAACGAGGCTGCTCCAACCCGGGCTCGCCATGATGGTTTCTCGCAGGTACGCCGGCCACAACGCCTTGTCGCCCACGAGCTCCTTCAATAAAGATTCAATGGCTTCGAATGTATCCAACTTCGCGAGATCGATAGATCCCGGATCCGGGATGAGACCATTGAAAAACAGGCGGCGCGCGGCCTGATAAAAACTCTCTGAAGTCCATGGCATCTGCCAGGTGGCGACACCTTGATCCAGAAACGAAGCAAGCATCCGGTAAAAAACCGGATTGGCAAGCCACTGGATCCTTTCACCAAGCAACGGCGTCCACAAGTCGCGCAAAGGGCGTCGCAGGTCGTCATTCCATCGATTTGACGCTTCCCGGATGCGCCTGGAATCCATCAGTGGAGCATGTCTATCCCCGGACGCATCCTTGTTCGAAAATGATTCAAGCGGAAACATCGCCGAAACCTTTTCCCACAGGCGACGATCATTGGAAGTTGCGTCACCGAGAGCCGAGACCACTTCGCTTGGATCGTACAGTCTCGGAGAACGCTCCAGGATCGAGAGGGCGATGTCGATCGACGCGGGGTCGGGAATGCGCCGGATGACGATCGACTTCAACAGGTCGCGCGATATGAGCCCCGCCGCGTATTTCGCCCGGTAGAAAGCAAGGGGCATGTACGGACGGGCTCCGTATATGTTCCTTGCCTTGAACAGCGCTTCCTCGAAGGGAACGCCAAGAAATGCCTGCAGCGTGTTGTAATGAATGAACTCCCCTATGGGTTCAACCACGGGGAGTATCGACGAATAATGATCCAGGAGATCCCGGATATCCCGGGGGCCGAAATCCGGCCCCAGGACAGGATCACGCGCGACGGGTTGCGAGTTCATGGCTGGACACACCCTTGAGGTTGTGCAATCCGGTGACCTCGATGCTGCCGATCTTGTTCGAGTGCTTGATCGCGTGCAAGCGCTCGAGCGTCGTGTGGTCCACGAACATCGCCGCGGAGAAATCGACCACGACGCGGTTTACGCTTGCCGGAGCCGCCTCAATCCGCTTCTGGATGGCGAGGAAGTTCGAGAAAACGGCGGACCCAACGACATTGAGGGTCAAGGTATCGCCCTCGATGTCCTCACGGATCTCTGAACTGAAGAAGTCCCGGAGGCGCAAACCGCGCGCCAAGTGAAGCAGCATCTTCAGGACGATGCCGGCAACGACACCAGCCAGAAGATCGATACCGACAGTCAAGGCCATGGTCACGAAGAAAATCGCGAATTGATCCGAACCGATGCGGAACACCTTGGCGAACTCCTTCGGCGAAGCCAGGCGATAGGCTGTCACGAGGAGCATGCTGGCAAGCACCGTCAGCGGGATGGCATTCAACATGCCGGGGATCAAGAACAGAGCGGCAGCGAGGAAGACGCCGTGGAAGAAGTTGGACCATGAAGTCTGCGCGCCGTTGTCGAGGTTGGCGCGGCTGCGGACAATCTCGGAAATCATCGGCAAGCCACCACACAGCCCTGCGATGAGGTTGGCAACACCAAGGGTCACAAGATCTGCATTCGTGTCCGAGACACGGCGTTTCGGATCGAGGGAATCCACGGCCTGAACCGTCAAAAGCGCCTCGACGCTGCCAATCAGGGCCAACAAGAAGACGTATTTCCACGTGGCGGGATCGAGCAAAGCACTCCACTCGGGACGGGCCAGGGAAGCAACGATGCTTGCCGGCATGCGGACCAGATACTGCGGTCCGATTGAAACGTGATCACCGGCGACGACCAGGTCATGGGCATGGCTGAAATCAAGGAAGAATGCCGCCGGCAAGGCCATCGCAAGGGCGACCAGCTGCGCGGGGACTTTCCTGGAAATGCGGGCGGGTAGATAGTTGAAACCGATCAATACAGCGAGAGACAGAAAACCGATACCCGCGACAGCCGGGTTCATGTTGGCGATCGAGTGCGGAATCTCTTTGAGAAGATCCAGTGGAGTCTTGGCAACCGGCGCGGCGCCAAGAAGGACGTGTGCCTGCTTCGAGAAGATGATGACACCAATACCGGCCAACATTCCATGGACCACGGAGGGCGGGATGAGAGAACTGTAGCGGCCCATCCGCAGGACACCGAAAAGGATCTGGATCAAGGCAGCCACGCAAACAGCCGCCAACAAACGCGGATAACCAGCGGCCGCTGATCCGCCACCCAGTTCCATGACACCGCCGAGGACAATGACGATCAATCCAGCGGCCGGGCCCTTGATCGTGAGAGGCGCGCCACCGAGGCGGGACGCCAGGGCGCCGCCAACGATGCCACCGATGATGGCAGTTACGATACCAGCCGCGGCGGGAAAACCGCTGGCCATGGAAATACCGAGGCACAATGGCAAGGCAATGATTGATACGAGGAAACCGGTGCGGATTTCATTCGCAATATTGAGACGATTCATGACCTTTGAGTCCTTTCGTCAACGCGTTGAATGATTCAAAACGGGGAACGGATGAATCAAGCGCGTGCGGGCGGACTGGTCGCTGAATGGGCTCCAAGGTTGGCAAGCGAAGAAACGAAGGGGATATGAGAGGACACCAGGTCGAAGACCGGCGTCAGGACCGGGGCAAGTGACGAGATAACGATACCCAGGTGTTCGTCTGCGAGAACGGCGTCCGCCACAGAGGACGCCAATGCGGTGCTCTTGGATTCGACTTTGGCGCCCTCGCCGGCGAGTTCTTCCGCCAGCCCGAAGGACCAATCCCAGCCGCCGCTATTGAGATCACCAAGGCCGCCGGCTGAGTTGAGGCTGACACCGGCCAGGGACATGACGCAAACGATCGCGACGACCCCGGCAAGGAGCCGCCGGAGATCAAGATTCGCAATGTTTCCAGCTACATGACGCATCATAATTATATTACTATCAACCAACTGATTTGTCTATTATTTTTTATAAAATAAACCTCAAAAACAGCCTCATGCGGACAAGCGCTCGCTGCCACTGCCTGCCAAATGCCCCGACGTCACGGGACGGTCAAAGATCCGGCTTGCGACGTCCACGATCACCTCCGGATCCAGGACCGAAATGATCCGGTTCTCCTGGATCACGCTGCCCTTGATGCACTCGTAACTACGGTTGCTCGGACGCAGGTCTTCCTCGAGAGAGATGAAGTCCTTGATCCTGTCAACGACACACCCAAAAAACTGGCCCAAGCGGGTACGGAACACAAGCACAAAGGCGCGCTCCCGGTCTCGCATCACCACCGGAGCCGGCTTGAGGGCTCCCTCGGCACCGGCCTTTATGATCAATGAAAGATCCACGATCGGCATTGCCTGGTCGCGATAGACGACGACGCTGCGATCGATGGAGTCCTTGACGTGAACAGGCTCAAAATCCTCAAGACGATATACTGAATCCATGGGAACGCCAAAATCCCCCGGGACATCAACGTCCACCAGCAGGATGTCATTTTTACGAATGACCTGGACGGACCTGGCAGGCTTGCGGATGTCCGCGTAACTCAAGTTCACATGCCCGAGCTCCGCGATCCCGTCGACATTCAAGATAAGTCCGACCGTTCCGTCACCCATGAAGGTCGCTCCGGAAAATGCCTTGCGCCCTTCCAGCTGGGGCCCGACCTTTTTCATGACGATTTCCTCGGAGTCCAGAATGGCGTCGACGAGGCAGGCGTAAATCCCGCCCTCAGCCTGAATGACCACAAAGCTCGCCATGTCTGCCAAAGACGAGTTGAAATCAGGCATCGCGTCACGCAATCCGAGAACAACACCAAGATCCAGCACCGGGATCAGCTCGCCGTGGAAGTCAAGAACGAGACCGCCCTGGACAGGTCGAATCATGCCCTGCGACCGCGCGTCGGCCGCGCGCAACAAGCGAACAATCTTGTCCTGCGGCACAGCGAAAGCCTTGCCGGCCACCTGGACCAGAAGTGAACTGACAATCAGGACCGACTTGGGTATCGGCAATCGCAGAGTGAACCTGGTACCGGCGTTGAGTTTGCTCTCAATATCAATACGACCGCGCAATTTCTCGACGGAAGTCTTCACCATGTCCATGCCGACACCGCGCCCGGAGATCCCTGTCACTTGGGCGGCGGTGCTGAACCCTGACTCAAATATTTGCGCGAACAACCGGTTTTCTGCCCAAGACATCACCTCAGCCTCAGAGACCCTGCCACTGGAGATCAATTTCTTCCTGATCTTCGCGGGATCGATACCGGCGCCATCATCCTTGACGGTCGCGATGATTTCCTCTCCCTCTTCATGCAAGGAAACCTCAAGCTTTCCGCCACTTGTCTTTCCGCGCGCGGAGCGGACATCTGGAGTCTCAATTCCATGATCAACGGCGTTACGGACAAGGTGGACGAGGCTCTCGCCCAGGATCTGCGCGACGGCCGTATCCAACCTGAGGCCCTCACCATCGATCTTGAGTTCGATTTGCTTGCCCAGGGACTTGCTCAAATCCCGGACCGCGCGCGGCAAAGTCTTCAAAATGCGCCCCGCGGGGACCTTGCGCAACTCCGTCAGGCGACCCTGGACGCTGCTGTTAATCTTGTGCATCTCATCAAGGAGCTCGCCGAGTAGCGATACGTTACGGTTGCCCGGAGCCTCTTTTTCTATGGCGCGGACAAGCTTGTTGACCATGTTACGGATTACCGTGATCTCGCCGCTGAGTTCCATGAACTCATCGAGCATCTGCACGGGAACCTGGATTGCCTCACGCGCCTTCGCCTCGCCCTTGCCATCGGCCTTGATCTCCCCGCGGGGTTCGTCAGGATCCGCATGCAGCTCAACCGCTGGCGGGGCAGCATTGGTCGCGACAGTCGTCGCGTCTGTCGAAACACCGGACGGCAGATCAAACATCCTCACTTCATCCACCACGGAACCGGGCCATGCCACGTGATCGCGCAAGGCATACAGCATCTGTCTGGTCACATCGATGCCCCTCAACATGACCGTCGTGCTCGCCTGGGTCACAGGCATCTTGCCCGACTTCATCTTCGCGAGGACATCCTCAAAGTGATGCAGGAATTCCGGTATCGGGTTCTGGTCGAAGAAGCCACTGGATCCTTTGATCGTATGAATGTTCCGGAAAACCGTGTTGAGCGCGTCCTGGTCGCCGGGATTCTCCTCGAGCCGGAGGACAAGCGGCTCCGTCTCTTCCAGCAGGGCAGTCGACTCCTCGATGAAAGCCTGCTCGAGAACAATCTTCTCCTCGATCTGGGCAGCGCGCTCGGCGAAAGCCTTGAAACCGCCTGCCACAATCGCCGAAAGCTCCGTGACCGGAGACATGGTCACGATGCTGAATCCGCCGGGGAGTGCCGTCGGATCGCCAAAATGAAGCGCAGAGGCCGGATCAGAGATGACGACAAGAAACGGGACCGCCTTGTTCTGGGACTTCAATTCGAGGGAATCGCGAACCACTGTCGCGGGATTCTTTTGCAGGGGGCCAGGATGTCTCATGTCCAGGATCACGCCCGCGATTTCCGGGCCTGCGTCGCGGAACAACAGCGCGAGTTCCGGAAGAGCGCCGACCGGCACGACGCCGCATTTCGCGTCACGCGCCAGATCATTCGACAAGGCCAGCATTGACGAATCGCTGGACCAAACTGCGACCTTGCAATTACGGAGTGACTCTGCGGACATGATCCACTTCTCCGGGAGACGAGCGTTGATTGACTCCAACGTCGATATGATCGGACCATGCCGCGCATTATTTAGCGGGCGCGACCTTGCCAAGGTGGACGACCGGACCGAAACCTCCATTTTTTCCTTTTTTCCAATTAACGCTTGCGTGGACTTAAAAAGCATCCAGACAGTCAGTCCCTGAAATTTGAAAAGCTGGCTCCCGGTCGATAGCATTGAATGGTGGACTCATGAAATCCCCTTGCGAGCCGAGAAGTTTACGCATGAATACCGGAACCCCGAACCACGCACCCACTTCGTCTGGCCGCGGCGCGAACGCACCGGGCAGGACCCAGTACTCCACATTCACCGTCAGCGGACACCTATACGGAGTCCCGGTGATGAGGGTGCGGGAGGTCGTACGCCCACTGCCGATCACGGCGATCCCGCTGGCGAGTCGCTTTGTCCACGGACTGATCAACCTGAGAGGCCAGGTCGTTACGGCTATCGGAGTCCACCGTCTCTTCGGGATCGGGAGTCCGCCGCCAGAAAAACTGATGAACGTCATCTGCGAAAGCGGCTCGACATTGATCTCACTCCAGGCGGATGAGATCGGGGATGTCGTCGAGATGGAGACGCACGATCTGGAGGCTCCGCCAGCGACGACGGCTGATGGAATCAAGGAGATGCTCGAGGGCGTCTACAAGATGCCAAACCGGATCCTGTCGATTGTCGATGTCGACAGGATCTT
>RGVZ01000041.1 GCA_010029825.1 bacterium
GTCCCGAAAGAATTTTTCCATCCGAGCCCCTGCGCCTCGATCGGCGCGCCTTCCGGTTCCGGACCGACGTGGGATTCCGCTGCCGCGCCATGAGATTTTCCGAACGTGTGCCCGCCGGCGACCAGGGCCACGGTTTCCTCATCGTTCATCGCCATGCGCGCGAAGGTCTCACGGATGTCGCGTGCCGCCGCGACTGGATCTGGCTTCCCGTTGGGCCCTTGAGGGTTCACGTAGATCAAGCCCATCTGGACTGCGCCCAACGGATTTTCCAGTTGGCGGTCACCCGTGTAACGTTTGTCACCCAGCCACTCGCTCTCGGGACCCCAGTAGATGTCACCTTCCGGCTCCCATACGTCCTCGCGACCGCCGGCAAAACCAAATGTCTTGAACCCCATCGACTCCAGGGCGCAATTGCCGGTCAGGATCATCAAGTCGGCCCATGACAGGCGACGACCATATTTCTGTTTGACCGGCCACAGGAGGCGCCGCGCCTTGTCCAGATTCGCGTTGTCCGGCCAGCTGTTGAGTGGACCGAAGCGCAACGTCCCGCTGCCCGCGCCGCCGCGTCCATCGGCAATTCGATAGGTCCCGGCGCTGTGCCATGCCATGCGGATGAAAAACGGACCATAATGCCCGTAGTCCGCCGGCCACCAGTCCTGTGAATCCGTCATCAGCGCGAACAAATCCTTCTTCACTGCGTCAAGGTCGAGTTTCTTGAACTCCCCGGCGTAATTGAATTCCTCGCCCATCGGGTTCGAAAGGGCCGAGTGCTGGTGCAAGATCTGCAGATTCAACTGTTTGGGCCACCAGTCGCGATTCGACAGGGCCGCCGCCACCGTGTGCCTCTTCTCACCGTGCATGACCGGACATTTGCCTTCACCGTGTGCCATCGTAGCCTCCGTTTCCATCGGTCGATTCAATCAAACCGCGCGGAACTTCCGCACGGGTATATCAGTCCAGAAATTCTAACCGGAAACCCATCGCGGACCAAACAGGACAAGCCGCGTAGAGTTGGCTGCCGCCCAGCGACCAGGACTCTCGCGGAGCGTTACAGCCTGCTGACTTATAAATTCGCGGCCAGTGAGACCGTCAACGACCGCCCGGGCAGTGGAACGCCCCAGATGTCCGAGTAACCGGTCTTGCCGGTCGCGCCTGAGGAAGTGACGTAGGTCGTTGACGTCGCGTCAGCGACGTTGTTCACAGCGATCCCAAATTCAAGATCGGATTTACGCGGACACCACCACGATCCGTCCCCGTCGCAACGCCAACGCGCGTCGATTGCCGCGTCGTGGATCCACCACGGCGGCAGCCGGATATCATTCGCGACATCACGGTAAACGACTCCGCGCCGTCGCGAGGTCAGGCGCGCGACCACCGACCGCCAAGGCCTGCGCCACAATGGTTGTGCCACGCTGATCGCGCCCTGATCGGCTGGAACACCGGGCAGCGCGAGGGAGTCCCCGCGCGCGCTGCGCGAACGCATCAACACCCACGAGGCCCCGAGCCTGGTTGCTCCTGCTGGCAAAAAGCGGACCTCCTGCTCTGCCGCCAGATCAACACCCGTCACGGAACTGTCACCCACGATATTGATCGCGCGAAAACTGGAAATACTCGAGGGGACGATGACGATTTGATCGGAAGTGTCATCGCGAAAAATTGAGGCCTGCAGCGCCCTCGATCCATCATCGGTGTCGTAACTCGCGCCTGCTTCCACATGGCGCGCGGCTTCAGGAACCACATCTGGCGACGCCAAGACGCGCGCCCCGTCGCCTTGGGACTCCAGCAACGACGGTGAACGATGCGACTCGGCGATTTGCGCCCACGGACGGATGATTGCCGGACGCCCGGCCTTCCACGTCAATGATCGCCCGGGCGTCCACCGGGACGCGTCGTTTGCTTTAGACTCCAGCCGGGCTTCCAACACACCGCCCACAGATTCCGCGTCGCCTGCCCTCGCGGCGACCACGGCGTGGTCCATGCGACGCGAGAGGCCGCGACTTGAGGTATCTGTCGAGGCATCTGGCAAGGCACGCGTGACGCGGGAGTCATCGCGGCGCACATCAATCCGGCATGAAATCCACGATCTGCCGCATTCCCCACGCCATCCGGCCCCGAAAGAAACCGTCTTGACACGCAAATCATCCCTTTCACGCACGACCAGGACGCTCGCCGCAGGATCTTCCATCACGCGATGGTCGTCGATGATGCCCGCGTTGATCCCGATCGTGTTCTTGTTCCCTGGCATCGCGGGATCTCTTGGCGCGCCGGGCGCGTATTCAAGACTGACCCGGCCAAGCGTGAATTCATGGCGCTCACGCACCCTGCCGCCATCCATCGTGGCGGGAAGCAAAGAGGGAATCCCCTGACGGGACTCGTTCCAGATGGCAAAAGCGCGCAAGGTTCGCGGGCCCGAATTGTATTCGATCGCGGGCATCGCGAATCGCGACGCGCGGTCATTGTTCGCGCGTCGCGCGACAAAATCGTCGCCGGCGTTCAACGGCGTGCCGTTGTCGTCGTAGTAGCGATAATTTCCGAGCGAATTGAGCTGGCGCAAATACAGGCGCCCCCGCGCGTTGTCATCAGCATCCTCATGATTCGTGTCACTTCGCATGGACAACGTCGATCCGGATGGAACCGAGGCCGTTACGCCAACTCGTGATTTGCTGTTCCCGCGTTCATCTGCCTCAAATATCCGGAATCGCATCGCGCCACGCAAAGCCACGGCTGGAACATCATACGGCGCGGCGCCGGAACTGACTTCGACGACATCAAACGCGGGCAGGTCGATTTCCTCCGCCAGCGGCAGCGCCGCATAAGGATCCGCCACGGGTTGGTCATCAATGAAGAGGCTGGTGTAACGAGCGTCCTGACCCCGCACCCGCGGCAACTGGAAACCGAAAGCCGACGGGCGTTCGACCGGCGCGGCATCATACGCGCCTTGACGCCGCAAGTGCGCCGACAAGTCATCTTGCGATGAACCGTTCGGGTAAAATCGCAATCCAGAACCGGGGTATTCCATCCTCGTCTGGTCGGGGCGGCGTCCGCGGACAATCACGCGATTGGGGTCATCATCACCGGGGGCTGCCCCCGCGATGAATGGCACCATGGACAACCCGCCCAACAGTGCGCGGCAGAAAATAACACGAAAAAAACGGTAGCGAAGCATTCAGGCCCGGGAATTCAGTTCTTGTTGAGCAGGATAAACTGCATCGGATTGACTTGACCTGAACGGCCCGGGGTCTCCAGTTGGTAACGGGCCGGGTTCCCCTTCGACTTTCCCTCCCCGGTCACAGGATAAACCCAGATGAGAGGACTGCGCCCCTCGCGGTCGCCAATCAACAGGTTCGACGATTTTTCGTCGAACGCCATCCCGTAAAATCCACTTCCACTGCCCGCGAATGTATGGATCACTTGCATCGCGCCCGACATCAAGTCAAACGATACGATTTGCTTCCTGCCGCCGGAGCCCTGCACCGACGCGAACGCGAAACTCGCCGCCGTCGTCGCGCCGTCATTCTTGACGGGAGTACCGCCTGTCACGTGCCCGTTGGAGAAAACCTGGGTGATCGCGAGGTCCGAGGCGTCGTGCGTCTCGCTGCGATAACCGAATTCGATGACATCGAGGTACTCAATTCCCTTCTTGCACTGCGGATCCGGGCTGAAGCACAGGCTCAGCATCGAAAGGCGATCCCCGTTGCGGATGAAACCAGCCGGATTGCTGAACTTCAGAGGCAGGCCGTTCACACCAGCCCTCGTCCCGTCGAGGTCCACTTCCACATATTGGCCGGCGCCGGCACGACGCCACCCGAAAATCGCCTGCGTCCCGTTGGCACGGTAATAAGCGTCCAGACCCTGATGCAGCGCGAAAACATAGTCATCGGTCGCCTTGCCGCCGGAGGCCTTGACGAGATCAGGCAACAGTTCCCCGCCTTTCACCACCATCAAATCGACGGGCCGGAATTGCTTGCCGGAATCCGCCACGTCACGCGCGAATTCCGCAGGGACCAGCGCCACTGCACCGCGTGGTTGCGACGGGTCAAACTCGACCAGTTTGCCGGCAGTGTTGTAAGCCACGAGCCAGCGCAGGGAGCCATCGTCGCGAAACACCCGCAAGGCATGGGGGTCGCCGTTTCCAGCCAACGGTGTCGCCTGCTGGGTCGTGCGGCCGAACGATGTGAAGACGCTGAAGTTGAGTTGCGGCGCGCGTCGCGAGAACAGCGCAAGCCCGTCGCCCCCGGGGGCCAGGATGACATCGCCCGACTCACCGCTGGCCACAGGGCAAAGCCGGTTGGTCGCGACATCCAGCGCCCACACGGTGCTGGATGAGTAAGCCTCATCCGTCGTCACCGTCGCGACTACGCCGCCAAGCCCACCGTTGCCAAGAGTCGCCGCCATGGGCCCGGAGTGGATGACCTGGTCGCAGGCCCGCGCGTCATCCACCAGGAATGTCCCGTTCGAATCCGGGGATCCACCGCCTCCGGCGGGAACCTGCGCACAAGAAATCAAAAGACCAGCCGCGACCATGGCTGCTGTCGTTGGAAAATTGAGAATCACGAATCACCTCCCGGGCTCGCCCAATCGGCCCCGAGATTAACTGAAACGACGGAAATCGAGGCATGAAATCTTCGGGATTTTTCGCGACCTTGACCCCGCCTGAAAATTGGCGGATATTTTGAAACCGGGCCTCCCGCACACATAAGTATCCAAAATAACTTATATTTTTAAGTCAGAATGGGTCAAAAGATGGCACCACAGCACCGCTGGCAGAACTTCCAGACCTCGATTTTCAGCATCATGTCGGCGGAGGCCTCGGCCATGGGCGCCGTCAATCTGGCCCAGGGTTTCCCCGACTTCAACGGTCCCGGGGATATCATCCAGGCCGCCGCCGACGCGATGAAGAAAGGGCTCAACCAGTACGCGCCAGCCATGGGGATCATGCCCCTGCGCGACGCGATCAGCCGCAGGTACGGAAAAACCTATGACCTGAAATACGACGCGGAACGCGAGGTTACGATTCTGTCGGGAGCCACCGAGGCGATCTGGTGCGCGGTCCAGGCCTTCTGCGGCCCCGGTGACGAAGCCATCGGGATCGCCCCGTTTTACGACTCTTACCCGGCCGCATGCCATGCTGGCGGCGCGACCCTCAATACGGTTGCCTTGAAGCCGCCACACTGGCGCGTCGACGCGGACGAGATCGCGCGCCTTGTGACGCCGAAAACCAAAATGATCCTGGTCAACACCCCGCACAACCCGACAGGCCGCGTCCTGACGCGCGACGAGATGGAAGGCATCGCCACCGTGGCGCGCAAGCACGACCTGATCGTCATGTCGGACGAGGTGTACGAGGAGATCGTCTTCGCGCCGGCCACGCACATCCCGATGGCTTCGTTGCCGGGTATGCACGAACGCACGATCACGATTTCGTCCACATCAAAGACGTTCAGTTTCACCGGCTGGAAAATCGGTTACGCCTGCGCGCCGGAAAAATTGACGGAAGGCATCCGCCGCGTGCACCAGTTCACGGTGTTTTGCTCGGCAACACCCCTGCAACATGCCATGGTCCGCGCGTTCGACCTCGGCGACGATTATTACCGCCAGTTCCGCGCGGATTACCTGACACGACGCGAAACGTTGCTCGCGGCGATCCGGTCCGCCGGGTTTGTGGCGCCAACTCCGGAAGGCACGTACTTCATCTCCGGCGGCTATGAAAAACTCGCGCCCGGGACAGATGACATCCAGTTCACTCTGGATCTTGTCCGAAACCACAAGATCGCGCTGATTCCTCTCTCGCCGTTTTACCTCCCGGGAGATCCTGTCGCGAAAGGACTGCGCCAGGTCCGCTTCGCGTTCTGCAAGACGCCCGAGACGCTCGCCGCGGCGGCAGAAATCCTTTGCCGCGATAACCTCAAACCGGCTATCCTCTAATGAACAACGGCACACGCACCGGAAAAAAATTTGCAAGCTCGGTTGATTCGGAGGAACAAGATGCGAGGATCAATGGCGCGTATGCGGATTCTGTCGGTCCTGGCCCTGGTCGCGATGGTGGCCGGCGCACCATTTGCTTGCAAGAACAGGTCATCCCGAAAAACCTCGTTGCTCAGCCGCAACGATGAAGTCCGTTTTTCCTTCAACGCGACATCAGGTGATTTTGAGGTCCGGGTATCTCCGTCCCTCGCGGCTTCGTCAGGGAACCTGCAGCATGTCATCGGCAGGGTCCGCCCCGACAAAGAGGTTGACTGCGGGGACACGGGCGAAGGCATGTGGCAACCCGGAACGTCGCGCGGCACGATAAGACTCGTACCTGGGCAGACGGTCTATCCGTTGGCTGAAGTCGGCAATGAAATCTGGCTTCAACCGGCCGACCCTGACGCCGCCACCGCACCTTTCGGCAAGGTGTCGGCGGCCATTCTGGAGTCGCGTGGCAAGGTACCCCGCGAGTTCACCGGCGAGACCTGCGTGACCGTATCAACAGAAAGTCGCGCCCTCGCCGTTACAGAAAGCCTCGTGCAAAACGGTTCGGAGTCCGAAGTCGCGATGGGATGGGACGGCGGATCCAACAACACGGCGCCGTCCATCGCGAGCAATCGTGGCCTCACAGGAAAAATGGCGGGTCCGAAGGAATCGGACGGATCCTCGGAAATGCGGGAATACGTTGAGGCTTGCACGGCAGAGCTCGGACCAGTTCCGGGTCTGGACTGCTTCGGCCAGGCTCGCGTGGTTCCGGTGACGGTAACGACGGCCAATGGCGTTCACGCCCTGACTGATGTCGATTACTCCAATGGCATGCAGGCGTGCGACAAACCAATCATGTTGCAGAACCAGTGCGCGCCATATTCCCGCTTCGCGTCGTTCACAACGCGGGCCGTCAAAGGCAGGGAACCGACGCGTTGGGCCTACTTCTGCCGTCGTTACACAGGACGCCCCGAGGGCAGCCGGATTTTCGACGACGTCAACATGATCGGACACAATCCGAATACCGGTGCCACATGCTTTTTCAATTCCAAGTTGAACGGCACCACCGGGGTTGAGGTCAGCGCGGTCGACGCGAGCCCCGCGAATCCGGCGCCTGCGTCGACGATCCCCCATCCGGGCGCGCCGGACGCACTCAAATTCTGGTACCCGCCATATTTGAAGGAAAGAAAGTACAACGTCGAAACCGTCGAGAATATCCGTTGCGCGCGTTGTCACGATAACGATGCATTCTTGAATTCACCGTTCGTGGCACAGGCAGGTACCCTGCCATACGGGAAGTACTCAGATCCGGACAGCCCCTATTACGCCGTGATCTTTGACAAGATCAGCAATTATGACGAATGGCGTCCGCGCCACATCACTTCTGACACAGCCAGCGCCTGCATCTCGTGCCACCGGATCGGGGCAAACTCCACTTGCAAGTATTTCGCGGATTACGCCGCGAATCCCGCAAAAAGCGCCTTCTCCGAAGTTTTGTCGGACTTCGGAAAAACCCATCCCTGGATGCCACCCGGCCGCAGCGATGACGGTTCCGCATTGCCGGATTCCGTAACGCGGGCGTTGGAAGTGCTTCACAACTGCTGCGACGGCAACGGGGACGCCTCATGCCAATTCGCTCCCGTTCCCCGCTGAGCATGCGTTACGTCGTGCGCGCACGTCATGACGAACGTCAGTAAAGGTAGTAAACGAGCACGTTGTTCATTTCGACAAAATTCGCGCTCCGGGCGAGGCGTTCGGCCAGATATTCCGGCAACTTTGTGAATGGTGCCAAACCAACCAGAATGACGGGCCTCTGGTCCTTCTCGATACCTGACGTCCTGATCCAATTTTCGAGATAATCCTTCATTTCAGGCGTCGTGTCGTGGGACACCGGCACAATCAAATCACCGATCCCGTACACAAACGCAGGCCCACGAACCAGAGGCTTTCCAAGTTGAGCAACATGATGATTCTCATTGAAGCCAGCCGCGTAAAGGACGGCTGATGACTGCTGATGCCTGATATTTTTCACCAGTTGCGCAGCCCTTTCCCATCCTTCCTTCTTCGCGGGATCCACCGCAGACGCGATGCCCAGGATGGCGATACCCACGACAAGAGCGCGTCGAAGAGACGTCGTCTTGACAAATAACGCGGCAATCCCGCTTGCCAACGCAACTCCAATCAAGGACCCGGTCAGATATCGAGTGTTCATCACAGACGCACCGGTCAACCCCAAAGCCGACGCGTGGACTAGTGACGGAAACAGCACCAGAGCGGGGACCATCCACGACAAAGCGCCGGGAATTGTGATGTTGTCGCTCCGGTGAGGGCTTTGACCGAATCGATTGATGAGCCAGCTCGCGGCGACGCAAACGCCCAACACAATCCACAGGGAAGAATCGACGAATAAACGGTAGACGTGACCTGACATCACCCAGGGGTCATCTGGAACAGGACGGGAATGTAATGCGGATTGCGCGGAGAAGTGAATGATCAGGGGAAGTTGGATAACAATGATGGCAACCACCGCGATAATCCCCGGGACTCTGCTCCGCCATAGCCGGTACCGCGAAATGGTCGGCGCCATCGCGAAAATCATTGTCAGGAATACCAGGACGGAAAAAATCTTGGTCAAACAAGCCATGGCGGAAAAAATCACAAATTTTCGCCACCCTTTGCGGGATGGACTCCGTATCTGGTCGACGCACCAGAAAAGCGCGCTACTTTGCAGGAATATCAATAGCGCGTAAGGCCGCGCCTGACTCAGGTAATCCTGAAACTCAGGCAAGCAACACAAATACAAAGGTGGAATGGCGGCAGAAAACACGTCAAGGCCTGCGCGCCTTCCCGTTCTGCCCAGCATCCACAATGCAAGAGCGGCAAAGACAACCGAGGGAGCCCGGAGCAAAACCGCGCTTGGAGCTCCCGGGTCCCCTGAAACATGCAGGATCAACCATTCCAGGCACTCGTAGAGGGAAAGCATCGGGTAATCAACAGTATAGGAGCGAATCATGGCCGGAAAAGATTGGGCAATCAAGGTCGCCATGCCCGATTCATCCAACGAAAAGGAATCGAGGATTCGAGCAGTCGAACCCAAAAAGACAATCGCCATGAGAAAACGGACAAGTAACATCAGAATCGCGCGCATGATGTGATAAGCTTTTTTTAACATGAGCCCCGATCCAGCATCAATTGTCATCTATTTGACCCAGCTCACAATCACTGTCATCTGGCTGAGAACCGCGCGGCATGTGGCCGCGCCTGAGCATACTGGTTCCCGCGCTGAATGAAGGCAGAACCATCCGGGCCGCGCTTGAGACCATCCTCCGAATTGACTACCCGGAAGTTGAGATCATCTGCGTCAATGACCGCTCCACTGACGACACCGGGAGTGTCATCGACGAACTCGCCGCCCGCGACGCGCGCGTCAAGGCAATCCACATCACGGAACTCCCCGCGGGATGGCTGGGGAAAACGCACGCGCTCGATACCGCTCTGGCGCGGGCGTCCGGGGATTTCATCCTTTTCACGGACGCGGATGTGCATTTTGAGCCAGACGCGCTGAAACGCGTCGTGGCACTCATGGAACACCGCCGCCTGGATCACCTGAGTTTGATGCCGCACATCGAGCCGGCCGGATTCCTGTTCGACTCGGCCCTGCTACAGGCCGGATGGGTGTTGTTCTTCTTCATCGATCCGGCAACGATGGGCACGGACGATTGCCGCGCCCCGATGGGGGTCGGTGCCTTCAACATGGTTCGCGGTGATCTGGCCCGCAGGCTGCAACCGTTCAAGCGCCTGCGCATGGAAGTGATCGACGACATTGGTCTCGCTATTTTGGCACATCAAGGCGGCGGCAAAAGTGCCATTTACGCCAGCGGGTCTGCCGTATCACTGGAGTACTACGCGGATTATGGCGCGATGGTACGGGGACTCGAGAAAAACGCCTTCGCCTTGTCGCAATTTTCTGTCGCCAGGGCCACGCGGGACAACTTGTTTGTCATCCTGGCGCCACTGGTTGCCCTCGCATGGCCTTTTTTTCGCGGGGATTTGACGATGGTCAGCGCCGCATTCACTTATGCCGCAGCCTGTTTCCTTCAATACAGATCCCTTGGGACATATTCTGTGAATCCGTGGATGATTCCCACGTTTCCACTCGGCATGATCCTGTGTGGTTACGCGGGCTTCCGTTCCATGATCCAGACGCTGCGCAGGGGCGGAATCGACTGGCGGGGGACGTTCTATCCACTTGATGAATTGCGGCGCATGCAGGTGACGAAGCTGCCCATCGCCCGGAGGACCAGGACAAAGTGAAGCAAACATGGTCATGGACGCATGTCTTGATCGTCGCGGGGACTTTTCTTGGGACTTTGCACTGGTACGACCGCCTCCCGGCATCCATACCTGTACACTGGAACTTCAGGGGCCTGATCGATGGCTACGGACCGAGATCGTTTATCTACGGAATTCCGGTCTTGATGCTGCTGCTCCAGACACTGCCCGCCCTCGCCACCCGGGGCGCGTCAAGCTCGGTCCACGCCATCACAACGGGGATCCTCGCGTTTTTCGCGTGCCTGCAGGCGGTCATCATTGCGGCCGCGATGGGCAAGAATCCCGACGTGATTCGCCTCGTTTGCGCCGGCATATCCTTGCTGATCATGTTTCTTGGCCGCCAGATGCCCGGCCTTCCCAGGAACTACTGGGTCGGCATCCGCACCCCGTGGACACTCACTTCCGATTACGTCTGGCAGGAAACCCACCGCCGTGCGGAGCAAGCCATGAGATGGGGCGGCCTGGCCGGCGCCGCGCTGACACTGACTCCCTGGCCGTGGCTTGGACTGATCGCGGCAGCAGGAGGCGTGACTTATCCGGTGTACGACAGTTGGCGTATCAGCGGGGGCGCGCCGCGTTGATCTTGAGCCACTGGTCGCGATTCTGGGTGGCCTGAACCAGAATTCCGTCCAGATCACGCTGTATGGAGTGCTTGGGGACCCACCCGAGGCGCTCGCGACTGTGAGTCAAGTCAAAGGAAAAATGCTCGCCAGCGAACGGGATCATCCAAGGACGAATAAACGACTTTCTGCCCCGCGTACGGGCCAGCCACTGCCCCACATACGCGCCAATCGTGGCTAATTGAGGCGAAACTTGAATCAACTGCGTCGCCTTGCCGCCGAATGCCGTGCACGAGCGCGCGTGAATTTCGCGATAAGTGATTGGCGTCGGCTGACCGATCAAAAACTTCTCGCGAACACCACCTTCCATCGAGACCTCGACGGATTTCCGCCGGCGCTTTTCTGCCAATTCTTGCGCTACTTGCGCGATCAATTCACCGCCAGCGCCAAACTTATCGAGAGCCATCTTGAATGCCGAGACAACGTCTTCGACATGACAATAGGTCAGTCCCCGGGTCGGAGGCCCTGGATAGAAATACTTCTCAGGCCCGTAGTCCGCGCAAAGCTCAATCCATTCAAACAACGGCACGAGCTCGCACCAGTCGGAATAAACGGCAGCGAGGATCAACTGCACGACCGGTTGGCGCAGGCTCGACTGGTCCAGGAGACGCTCCGCCTGGATCTTGCTGCGCGGATATTCCCAAAGTCCAGCCCGCGGGCTGTTCTCGTTCTGTCGCCCGCCAGGAATGACCGGCGCAAGGGTCGCCATGCTGCCCGCATGAATGAACAGGCAATCTCCCGGCGCGTCCTTTGAAATCAGTTGCAAGAGCCTCTCAAGACCCAAATTGACGCGCGCGTACTGCGGATTTGGCTGGTTGCTGAAATCATAGTAAGCAGCCAGGTGAATCACGGCATGCAAATTCTCCGTGATCTCGGGCCGGCGATCCCACGCCTCGGTCAACGACGTCACGCTGCCGATGTCGACAGACTCGGCTACGTCACCGAGGTACATGTCAGTGACAGGCACACGGTCAAGGCACCAGAATCGATATTTGTCATTCAGGGCAAAACGAAGGTGCCGTCCGATGAATCCGGCCGCGCCGGTCATCAGGATCCATTTCTTGCTCTCGATGCGATTGCCCACGGCCATGGCCCCTCAGGCTTGGCTTTTCTTCCCGGGACGCGGAACCAGAAATCCGGCGCCAGCCTTCAAGATCTTATCAGAAACCGAGGGAAAGAATCGAAACAGTCCCGCAGCGACCTTGTTGTCCAAACCCGGAACGACCTCGTCCAGCCGGCGCTCAAAGCAATCCCAGACGGATTCAGCGATGAAAACCGGCGAGCTCCCGGGCAATAATGACTCCAGTTCGGCGGTCATCGCCGTTTCGGTGTAACCAGGCAGGACGATCCCCACATGGATACCCTGGCCTGATCCTGAAGAAGCCAATTCGACGCGCAAGTTGCGCAACAACTGGTTAAGCGCTGCCTTCGACGCGCCGTAGTTGGCGTGACCTGGAAACGGAACCGTCGCCGTCAGGGACGAAACGGCAATAATCGAGTTCCGTCGGGCCGCGGCCGCCTGTGAAGACTGCCCCTGCCAATGGGCAGCCACAAACCGGGCGATGGTGACCGGGGCAAAATAGTTGACGTCGAACTCATCCATGAACGAGGCCGGGTCGCGATCAACAACGGGGCCATGGACGGCCAATCCAGCGTTCAAGACAACACAACACAAGTCTGGATGCGCGCGCAGGAGCTTGTCGACAAAACGTTTTGCCTTCGCGGTCCCCGCCAAGTCCGCGGGCATGACGTGGGCAGTCCCGCCGCTGGATTGGATTGACGCAGCCACGTCCTTCAACTCTTCCGTGTCGCGGGCCGTCACGACCACCGGGTGGCCACGCCGGGCAAATGCCCGGGCGGTATCCGCGCCAATGCCCCTGGAAGCACCCGTGACCAAAACCGGACGAAACGCGCCCGTGCCCGTGCCCGTGGAAAAGGCCGTTTTAATTGACTTTCTTTTGGAAGTCACTTGCCCTGGACCTCATGCACCCGGAACAGGACCGAGCCCCATGTCAGGCCGGATCCCACCACCGACATGACGATCGTATCGCCGTGGCGGTAACGGTGCCAGTTCTGGGAGATCGTGACCGGCGCGCCCGCGCCCCCTTGATTGCCGTGAAAATCAACGTTGTAGAGGTGTCTTTCCGGATCGATACCGATCCTCTGCGCCGCGGACATCAGCATGCGCAAGTTCGCCTGATGGCCGACAAACCAGTTCACGTCGGTGACACGCAACTGGTTCCGCTCCATGATGGCCTGCGCCGCCGCAACAGTTTTGAGGATCGCGAACTTCTGTACGGCTTGCCCATCCTGCTCAAATGGCTTGCCGTCCAACATGCGAATCGTGTCCGCACCTTCGGGCGAAGACTCGACCATGGTGTCCACGACCTCAAGGCACTTTCCGCGAGGCGCGGACTCGACCCAGGTCCTGGCGCTGCCAATCGCGAAGGCGCCGCGCATCGTCTGCAACTGCACTGCGAACGTGCTACACGCGGAATTGGTGTCGTACGCGTAACCCGTACTGAGTTTGGAATCACGCGCGGCGTAACAGGCATGAGACGGAATGTCGCTGTCGGGAACCGATGTGCCGCCGATGACCGCATCCGCGTGAAGATCAGCTGTGCTCAGCCCGGCCCGCTCCATCGCGAGATCCCAGGACTTTGCCCCCATCTGGCCGAAGGTCATGATCCGACCGGCCTCAAACAAATCTTCGCGGGTCGTCTCGCCGAATCGCAGTGCCCGGATTTCCTCCGGGCGCAGTATGCTTCGGCGTTCCTGGATGCCGACCCTGTCGACAATCCACTGGGCATCGGAGCCAATATTCAAGGTGTCAAAAAAATTGTTGTCGAGGATATTCCCGGGCACGTAGTGGCCTATCGCCGTCACGAACAATCCGGTTTTTTTTCCAAGGTCGGCTGACATGAAATTCCCGTCAGTTGGTGAACATTCCGCCGTTCACGTGGATGGTGGAACCAGTGATGTACGATGACTTGTCGGACGCCAGGAATTCCACCGCGCCAGCGATGTCTTCCACAGAACCAAAACGCTTCAGCGGAATACGCCCGAGCATGGCTTCCTTGACCTGGTCAGGCAACGCGCCAGTCATGTCCGTCTCGATGAATCCCGGCGCAACGCAATTCGCGAGGATCCCGTAGGGAGCCATCTCAGCCGCGATCGACTTTGTGAAACCGACGATGCCGGCTTTCGTCGCGGCGTACATGCTCTGCCCCGGGTTGCCGGTGAATCCGACCACGGACGCGAGGTTGATGACGCGTCCCCACTTCTGGCGGATCATCGGACGCGCCGCAAATTTGGAAAGAAGGAAAACGGACTTCAGGTTGGTGTTGATCAGCGTATCGAAATCATCTGGCTTGGCCATGGGGAGGATCTGGTCGATGGCGACACCGGCATTGTTTACCAATACATGCAGTCCACCAAGCTCCGCGGTAACCGCCTTGATCAACTCCTGACACGCCGTCGCGTCAGACAGGTCGGCACGGAATGCCTTGGCCTCGGGAATCTTCGCGCAAACCGCGAGTGCCTTGTCCTCCTGCCCGCGATAGTGGACCGCCACTTTGAATCCAGCGTTCCCCAGCGCGATCGCGCAGGCGGCACCAATACCCCGGGAAGCGCCTGTGACCAGGGCTACTTTGCCAGCACCAATCGTCATGAATCCCCCAACACAGCGAAAATGTTCGCGATAACCGTAAATCCAACGGTTCAGATGGAGGGGGAGGTTATCAGCTGGCGCGCCCCCGGACAAGGCCGGGTTCGCCCGAATTTCCGGCCAAAACCTGCCGCAAGCCATGGGCGACCTGAACGATCTCGGCAGTATTGCGCCAGATGCCCTTGATGTCAGCCGCGGCGTCCGGATGGAATCCCTCGTGCGCGGCCCGGTTGCGGAAATCCTGGAAGACGTGCAGCAGGCTGCAAAACCCGGCCAGGGCGTCGTGATTCTTGAATGCCCCCGGCACGCAGGGAACGATTCCGGCAAGCCCGTACGGGCATTCCGCGCGGCCGAAAACCAGGAAAAACAGGCCGAAGGCCTTCAGCCCGTCCAGCGTGAAACGCTTCCCTGGCTTGAACTGGCACAACGCGAGCAGCATCTTGCGCAACTTGAACTTGCTGAAAAAAGGGATCGACTTGATCACCGGCATGCCCGCGATGAAATTCTCGAATTCATCCATTTTCTCCGGGACGGGGCGCGAGTAACCGATCAAGTCCAGTTTCCGTTGGATCACACCCTGCTGGATGAGGCGACCGCAAGCGTCCTCGAAGTATTCTCGGAACAAGAGTTCCATCGCCTTGTACTGCATGTCGATGACGGGGCTCAGGTCGATCGCCGATGCTACCGCACCGGCTCCTGTCTGGCGGTGGAAATACCACGCCGTACGCAGTGCCCGTTTGACTTCGGCCGAGAGCGTCTCGTAATGGGGTATGGGCTTGGCCAACGCCTCATCCATCGCCCGCTCGTCAACGTCAGCCGACCGCGCCTGACCGGCCGGCTGGCTGCCGGCGAGTTCCGTCAATGCCTCCCAGACCTCGACCAACGCATCGCTGGGAAGACCACCGCGCCGCGCGTTACGGATCAGGACCGCCAGATGGGATGAAGCCGCATGGATCGCGTCCGCGTGACCCGCGAGATTTTGTCCTTTGAGGATCGCGGCAATCCCCAATTGCAATTCCACCGAGGCATTTGGACGCGAGATCATCGAGACCAACTCCTGGACCGCGCGCGGGGACCCGACGCTGCCCAATGCGCGCGCGACTTCCATCAACTCCCGCGCGTCACCGGTCCGGACAAAATCGAGGAGTTTCAAGACCGCGACGTCACTGCCGCGTCGTTTGCCAATGGCGCGGATGCACGCGATGCGGAAAATTCCTTTTCTCGCGCGTAGCGTGTTCGTCACCGTGGTCCAGCGTTCATCGGGTTCCTCCGGGTCACCGATGGCAACCAGATCGCGCCATACGCCGGAGACCTTGTCACGCACGGTTGCGGCCGGCACGTCGCGCGCCAACAGCCAGGCCAGGCAAGTCCCGGCGCCATCGTCATGCCGCGCACTTTCCGGGGGCACCTCGACTCCGGGAGTGGCCCTCCCGGAGCGCCCAGGCTTCTTGACAGCCTTGCGCGCGTCATGGCCCGCGTTCAACGTGTCACCACGCATCCAACCCAGGCTGCCATCAACCGGCAGCAGGCGCAGCATCGCCTGCGGGGAATCGATCGCGATCTTCGCGATCGCGCGCTCGAATCCCACCAGATCAAACCGCCACAAGAAAACCCACGCGGCCAGGGCTGACTTGTCATCGGGAGCCAGTTCCGCGGCAGCCTTCGCGCAGATCCTGCGCGCCATGTCCAGCATCCGTTCATGGGAGACTCCCCTTTCCACCATGCGCATGAACAAGAGTGCCTTGAATGCCGGAGACCACGCATCGCGCCCAGAACGCAAGGTTTCCTCGAGGATCGCCTTCAGCAATTTGTCATCTGGCGCCCTTGCCGAGACATCCAGCATCGTGAAAAGAACGCGCTGCGGCAGGCCTGGCAACGACGCAATCCGTATGAGATCCGGCCAACGCGAACTTGCCGCCGATCCCGCCCAGAGTCGCAACGCCTTGGCGGCTACATCCTGCGGCCAATGGATCATGTGGTCGAAGACGAAATCCTCGAATGCACCCGGGTCGGAAGTGGACGCTGCCTCGAGCAAGGCGATTTTTTCCGCCGGAGCGAGCTCAAGTCGCAGCAACGCCACAACGACCTGCGGCTCCAGTCCACTGCCGGACGCGGCGAGAGTCCGCAAGTACGCCAGTCGCGCCTCGACGGTCTCACCCGCCATGTAAGCATCGACTTCAGATTGTTTGAATGATGCCTTCATGAAAATCTCCCTCAGAATCTCGCGCCCACGTTCAAATGGAATTCCCCGCGCAGGAACCAGTATCCCTCTTGCTTCCCGCGCGGGTAACACTTTGACTCGTCTTGCTCACAGGCTACGGAATGTGGCTCGTGCAACGGCAGGCCATAAGCCAGATTCACAGACCCGATCGCGGTCAGGAAATTCAGGCTGGCCCCGTAACTCGAGTAATGATCCGTCCAAAGTCTCCGCGGATCGTTGGTCAGGTCTTTCAGGCTGTAGCCATTGTTGTCCTCGACGGATCGCAGTGCCTCGCTTGCCGGGCAACCATCCTCGGAACCCGAGACCTCCACAGGGTCGGCAAACGCGCGACCGAAACGATCTTCCTCTTCCTTGCTGAAAAACACGTTGCCGTTGTCAAAAAACGCGGTCGTCGCCAGGGTATCACTGAGGCGGTAACGACCCTCAAATTTGAGCACTACCCGGCGGGATCCGCCGGACCGCGCCGTCTGATAGCCGCAATTCCAGTAGCCGTCCGCGTCCAGCGCCGGGCTGCGTACCACGGGCCCCAACGAGCGTTCACGAAAGCCCCGCACCGTGTCAGCGCCACCGACGTAGAGACGCTCGGAAGGCGGCAGCAGGTCCAATGAACGATCTTGCCCTTCCCTCTTGACGTCATGGTAAGTCGTGACAGACGCGCCGGCGGCAATCACAAAACGGCTGCCAAAACCGAAATAGCGGGAGTAATTGAGATCAGACCTGAGATATCGCAGATCACCGCCAAAATCATAACTCGCGACACTGAACTCCGGGACCAAAGTATAACCGCGCGTAGGCCAGGTCGGGTCATTGCGACGGTCGACGTTGGCGCGGATCCCGACAAAACCCACACGGATGTCATCGGAAAGCAAGGCATTCCTGCGCACGGCGTCACTCTCCTGGCGCGTGAACTTCTGTCCGTAAAATACGGACGCGCTGGACCCGGCGCCCAGCCAACGCAACTTGCGGGTCAACGCGACCTCACCAACCCGGCTCATTTCCCAGGCGCTTTCCGTGGAACGCGCCTGGTTGCTGGCAGAGACTCCCAGATCAAACGGATAGTCGAAGATATACGGCTCCAGATACCCGGCACCGATATTGCGGCCGACGAGCGTCTTGTTCCCGATGGCGACCTGGCGAAGTTCCTGGTTGAATCCGGCACGCACGGAAACCTGACGGCCAACGCCTCCGATGTTCGAGTATGTGGCCTCGGTACTGAACCGGTATCCGTCCGCCAGCGACCATCCCGGGCCGAAAGAGACGGACCCCGCCTTGCCCTCACGGACATCAACGAGGATGTCCAGCTCTGGCTCCTCATCAGCCAGCGCGTTTCGATCCAGAGGAAATATCTGGACAGACCGGAACAGCCCAAGGCCGACCAGGGCGCGACGTGAATCGGTGATCTTCTCGGGATCGTACCAGTCGCCAGGCGCGAAACGGAGTTCGCGCAAGACCACTTTTGCCTTCGTACGTGCCAGCCCCGTGACGGTAATGTTACCGACCTTGACACGGGTTCCCTCGAAGACCTCCACGCTGACATCGACCAGGACCCGCCTCTTCTCAGGGCGGAATACCATGTCCACTTTCACGTCCGCGTAAAGGTATCCGGCCTGGAAGTACTTCGTCTTGATCATCTGCTGGAGTTTGAACAGGGACGAACGGTCCAGCGGCGCGTCAACGAGCAAGACACCATCAGCCTCGGACAACTGGGTCAGTTCATCTGCCTGAAAATAACGGGCACCGTTGACCTTGATCGAACCGAGGACACGAGGAAGCCCCTCGTTGATGGCGATGGTCAGTTGCGCGTTGCCGGTGTCCTTGTCCCGCGACGGCGGTCGGTCGCGTACGACCACGTCCCAGTATCCTGCCGCCTGGTAACTGGCCTTGATGGCTTCAACGCCGTTGCGTATGGCATCGGGATCAAGGGGCGCCGAAGTATTCTGCCAGAAGCCCTTGATGTTCATCATGCCGACCAGTTCCCGGTACGAGAACCTTGTCGCGCCCTCGAAATTGAGGGCGCGCAGGGTGTATTGGGGACCCGGATCAACATCAAAAACGTAGACAACCTCGTCTTCGGACGGTCGTTCCAGTTTCGGTCCCGTTACCGCGACATCGCTGTATCCGCGTGACCGGTAACGCCGGACCAACTCCGCCCCCATGGCGTCGGGACCGACAATCGTCGGGTCAATGCCGGATAATTCGTCAGGCGCAAAAAGATCGTCGATCCGCAGGGCCGCCAAACTGGATGTCCTGCCGCGAATCTGGTACCGGATTCGCTTGCCGAGAACCCCTCCGACGTGCACGGTCGCCGTGTTCCTGGCAGGATGCAGGGTCAGCCCCGCCAACTCGATGCGGGCCTGGTTGTAACCGCGCGACCGGACTGCCTCGAGGATCTTCTCCACCGATTGACGGATGGCCTCCTCATCACAGATCTGGCCCGGATAGATGCCGCTGAACATACCGGATGGCAGGCGAATACCCATGTCGACCTTGTCGATGATGCACGGCTCACCCTCGCGGACTTTGGCCTGATAGGCAATATACGTGTCGTCCCCGACTTCAGGCGCGATGTCGACCCGCGCGCCGAAGTACCCGCGCCGGTTCAGGTAGGAAATGAAGTCCGATCGAAGGCGCTCGCGCATGGCAGGCGTGTCAACCTGGCCCTCCACGCCCTGCGCCAGCGATTTCAACTGCGTGCGCAAGTCACGGATCGAACTGTCGACTTCAACCTCGCCGACAACTTTTGCCAGCGTGCCGCTGACGACGAACTTTCCGGTCCCGTCGCGGCTTCCTGAAGCCGGGGGCAGATAACGGGCCTCCACGCGCAGGAAGTCCGCTTTCCGGCCAATGTCCTCCAACAAGCGCATCAGGTCCGCCGGAGTGTTGATCCCGGGATTGCGCTCCATCAAATTGCGGTACGTCGCGCCCGACAGCAACCCGGGCTCGACTTCCCATGGATCGGCCTTGAGCGCTGGCGCGTACGCGATGGCCACGAACGACATCAAAAGGCTCGCGACGCGCGGCGCCAGCCGTGACATTGACTCAAAAATTTCAGAGACCTTTTTCACGTCTATCTTCATCCGCCTCGACATCACGGGAACGAAAACCGGAATTTCAAGTCCGCGCCAAACATCGCTCGACAATTTCATCGATTGCTCCTGGTCAACCCTGAGAACCACGTCCAGGTCCTCGCCCAGGTTGAGCGGCAAGTTGACCCGCAACAGGGGCTTGCCCTCTGGCGAGGCGTAAGTGTCGAAATACACTTCTTTAACGACTTTCTGGCCCGACAGGTCGAAGAGCTTTTCCACCGGTTCATCGAGCTGGCCCCAGATGAACCCGAGCGCCTCGGTCGCGGCGACGTTTTGCGTCTCTCCCAACGCCTGCTGTTCCTCCGGAAGTGATCCACGGCCAAGCAACACAAGGATGTCCACCTTGCTGATGGCAGTCCCGTTCTGCCGGGTCGGCGGATCGATCGAAAAGTCCACGCGCGGACTGGAGGCGCGCCCCGACATGTTGATGTAGACGCGGTAATTTTGCACTTCGCTGACGGCCGTGATTTCCAATGTCGGATCAACACGCAACGGATCATCGAACGAGATGATCCCCCGCGTGATCGAGAAATCACGCTTGTAGACGAACTTGCCGCGAACGACGTCGATCTGCCCCAGCACCGAAGGCTGCTGGTCTGATCCGCCAATCTGCAGATTTGTGCTGAGCAACGCCTGGATCAGCCGGTTGTTCACGTTGACCGTCTGGTCGGCGCGGATGGCGAGATCGAACTGGATCACGGGATCCGCGACCGCCGAGGGAATGACGATCGCCTGCTTGCGGATGGAATTCAGGATCTCGCCTGCCAGGTCGATTTCGCGCGTGGAACGCGCCTTCGTGACCTGAAGGTCTCCAGACAACCGGTAGGGCCGGCCTCGACCGGTCAATGAAAGATTCCCGCTGATATTCGATTCGAAACTCTTGAGGAACGCGACCGGGTAAACCACGGCGGCATCCTCGAGGCGAACATCCAGGCTTGATTCCGCTCCCTCCTCGCCGCCCCCAAGGGCGAGGGTCCCGGCTCCGTCAATCCGGCCGCCCCCTTTCTGCGCGGTGAACGACTCGACCTGCACGACACCGTCACGCAGAGTCGCCTTGATCCTGATATTGCGCAGAGGCGGCCGGAAATCCGCGAGCCCGAGCGAGACGGGCTCCCAGGATCCAGCCGTGAACGGATTCGCCCGCACATCCGCGAAGTCAAACGCGTAAGCCAGATGGTCGACCGGGCCGGTCAGCTGCCCCTTGAAGGAAACCTTGCCCGTCGCGCTCTCGATTTGCGGTATCAAATCGCGCAGAAGTGACAGGTCAACATTGCCATCCAGACCAAGGTTCAAGTTGCGCGGCAGCCGGTTGTTATCAAGCAAAGTCGCCCGGATACGGGCTTGTTTCGACGCGATGACCAGGTCATGCGAGGCCGTGGCCCTGACTGGACCACCTTCGAAGGCCACCTCAAACGGCTCCTCGGACTTGAAATCAACCACGCGCTGTTCACCAACAACCTCACGGAGCAACCGCCCGTCAATGCTGGCTATGGTCAACGCCCCCTTTGATGCCCAGAAATCACGGAACGCTCCCTTCATGTTCCACGATCCGGTCAGGTACAAATAATTGCGCGGATCAGCGGCAAACCATGGAGTCGCCAGAAAACGCAAATCAACCCGGTTCGCGGAGAAAAACCACTCAAACGGGACCTCAGGCCGGCCGAGGTCAACGCTCATCCTGCCTTCCAGGGCGTTGCCACCCTGGTTGATGATCAATTCGCCACGACTGCCCGCCACGACACCTTTTACGCGCAACGGGGCAATCGCGCTGCCCATGAGCCTCGGCCGCAATACGGACATCTCGAACGCGCCCTCGAGGGCATCCACCCGCCCACCGAGTTTGATCTCCCCGCCGAGGAATCCGGCGATGCCCAGCGACTTGAATGTTTCCGCCAGCAGGGGCGCGCTGGACAGGTGGTCTACGTCGGATTTCAAGTTGGAAATCGAATACAGCCTGGCATCCATGTCCAGAGTGTCGCGACCGGAGATGCCCGCGCCGCGCGAGCGGATCACGTCCTTCACACGCTCCCGTGCGTGCTTGACGCGTCCATCGATAGCCAGATCCCCGCGCAGGATGTTTACTTCAGAAATCCGCCACCCCTCCCTGGTCGAGGCAATCTTGCCCGCCGCGTGGTCGGCGATCCGGTCATCTTCCCATGCCACGTCGAACACGCTTGCCGTGGCATCGACATCCCACCACAACGGGTCTTCAAGAAGCCCCGCCATGCGGCCTTGCAGGGACTCGATCCCGAATGAAACCGGAGCCGTAACGCGCAGGGTCTGCATGAATCCGGAGATAAACGGAGGGGTAAGGTTCGCGGCCCTGACTTCCGTGTCCAGCCTCAACTTGTTGGCGACATTCAACGAGCCTTTTTCGAGAACGATCTCAGCGCCGTCTTCCGGCAGGGCACGAATGTTCTCCCAACGGACGACATCCCCGTCGACCTGCCAGTTGCCGGTGACCTGGCCTGGTCTCATCTTGTCCACTTGCAGGCCCGCGAAATTCAAGTCGCCTGAAATGAGAACGCGGCTGTACGGGCCATGGACCCGCGCAGAGAATGCTCCTGCGCCACGCAATGGAACCTGGGCAAAATACTCGCCGATCCGGGCGTCCGCCTGCCGCGCGTTGACCAGCATGTTGATCCCGGTCTTGTCGTTGAACGTGACGGGCCCGGACAGCTCCAGCGATGTCGACGTGCCGGAACTGCGACAAACGCCGTCCGTACCATTGAACAAGATCCGATTGGAGTCGATATCGAGCCTCAGGTTGAGCTGGCAATCCGGACTGGTTGGAAAGGCGGAGTGATCGTATGGCGTCGCGGGCAACGTGATGTTGCGCGCCGTGACAGAGGCCGAGGCCTTCATGTGAAACGGGCTGGAGGTTCCTGACAGGTCCAGGTCGGGAGCCGTCATGTCCAGATCAAACGCGTCGAAATCAACCTCAAACACGTCCAGCAATTTTCGTAACGGCAAGCCATCTGGCTGGATCCGGAATGAATACAGCCCGGGTCCATCAAATCGCAAAATCCCTTTGGCGGTACCGTAATTTTTATCGCCCATGACCAGGCGCACGTCATCGAAAGCGATGCGGTTCGCGTCGATGTCGAGTCGCGCCTTGAAATTGCGAAGTTTGTAACCACCAAATCGTGCCCCGGCGGACTCCGTGTCAGCCACGACGCTGAAGTCCGCCTTGCCAGGCGCGTCCCCCAAAGGCACTGAGAACTTGGCGCGCGCCAAGGCCTTCGCGGGACCGAGTGTCCCGGGAATGTCGAGGATCGCGCCGACAATGCCGATATCGCCTTTGAGCCGCACGCTGGCTTCCCCGGATATCTTGCGCAAGTTCAATTGTGGCAAGAGCTGGTCCAGGGTGACGCGTATTGAGCCGTCGCCACTGAGACCCGCGCTGTCCATCCGCGATATCTTCAAGTCCACCGTGTTGGTGTTGTAGGTCGCGTCAGCGACAAGATTCGCGCCAGAGAGATACGTTGTTCCTCCCGCGCGAAGGCCGACATCCGCCGCCGACAAGGCCAGGGTCGCACTGTCCCAACCCTGGATCGTCAGGCCCAGGTCGAGGCTCTCGCCGCGAAACCAGAATGCCTCCGGCGCATAGGGCACAGGCCGCGTCCTGCCAGCCTGGTAGAGCATGACGTTGGAGTTGCGCAGAATCACGCGACGGACCGGAACCGGAAATGACGGCGGCCATGCCTCCGTGGCGTTCTCGCGAGGTCTTCCGTCCTCCGGTTTGACGAGGTCCCGGAGTCCGGCGATGTCATCCACCTCGAGGCGCAGGTTGTTCGCCTCGACGGACGCGAGTTGCGGTTGACCGATCAGGATCGACCACAAGGACAGCGTAGCCCGGATGTGGGCCGCAGAAAGGAGTCGCCGCGGGGCGGGCAGGTTGCCAGGCTCCGCGCCGGTTGCGGCTTGCGCGCGCCCGACCTCAAGCCCGTACAAATCCAGCGCCGGCGGAAAAACCTGCACCCGCATGACACGGTAATCGGCCGTCAAATATGTCGATTCCCGCAGGATGCGGTCGACATTGCGCCGGACAAAACGATGGGTGTAGGGGTTGTCGACGACGAGATTGAGCAAGTACACGGCGGCCAGCAGCAATACCGCGAAGATAATCCATTTCTGTTGTCGCTTTGTTACTGCCAAGCCCGCTCCAGCGCTCACTCTGGTTTCAACAAGTCCATAAGACCTGGTATTTTCGTCGTTTGCGAGGACGCCTCGCCGGTCGAGGGGCGACCCGGACTCGCGCTGGCCGCGTCCACATGGTGCGCCGAGATTTCAGTCGCGCCTGCCATGAATGCCTCGATCATGGCCCCCTCGGCGATCCGCCCCAGGCGCGTCAAATTGTTGCGGGCCAGGGATATGGCACGCTGGACCGCCGGGGCCGGGAAAATCCGGCGCGCGGCCGCGGGATCACATCCGGCCATGAGCAACCGGTTCTCGATCCACCGGCGCTGGTCGGCCTCGTCAGGGGCCCGCAGCCTGACCTTTGTCGCTCGCGCGTCGAGAGCGCGTGGCCAGGCCGCGCACAAGGATTCCATCGCGTCAGTCTGGCCCAGCAAGAAGAACTGGATCACGCCATCGACCAGTTCGCCCTGACGGGTCACTGCCAGCATGTACGCGGCCCAAGGCTCCCCGGCCAGGTACGCGGCGTTGTCGAAGATCACAGCAAGGCGCTTGCCGGAACCGCGCAGCGCGTCGAAAAGAGGCGCCAACGCGACCAGTTGCTCGCGAAGGGATCCACTGCCGGGGTCAACCGGTTGAACACCGAGCCGTGACGCCCCGAACGAGGCCATGCGCGCCGACAAGGCGGAAGGCTCAACCCCGGGCGCGCTGAGCGACAACAAAAGCGCGTGATGGGTCGCCTCCGCGAGGTTGTCGTAAAGCCAGCGGGCGAGCACGGTCGCGCCTGACCCTTCCGGTCCGCTCGCGACGACGACAGGCGCGTTCTCCTGCGCCGCGATCAACATCCTCGTCGCCGCGGCGCGTTGGGTCTCGAGAAGCATTTGCGCCGGAACATCGAACCGGCCAAGGAAGGGCGAGTGGCGGACTCCCCAGAATTTCGTGAATCCAACGTCTGTCATTTCCCTTCCACCCAAGCGGCCTTCAGGACATGGAATCGCCCCGCCTGCCCGGCGAGAATCTTCTGGGCCTCATCCAGGCGCCCGAGGGAGCAATACAATTTCGCCAGGGAAAAACTGGTGTCCTCTGGCATGTAGCGTATGCGCAGCAGGCGCAACAGGACCAGTATCGCGTCCTCCATCTCGCCCAGCATCAAGTGCATCTGGGCCTGGACCGCGCTGGTCAGTGAAAATCTGGGCGCGGCACTCGACGCGCTTTGCATCAATCGTTTCGCGAGGACAGTCATGGACAGTTCCGCGTAGATCGTTCCCAGGACGATGAAGGCGATGATGTTCCCGGGATGCGACTTGGCGTGACGCAACAGCTCGGCCTCGGCGCGCTTGATCGCGTCGATGGTCGGAGTCACCACGCCCACGCGCAGGCCCGCCAGCGCCCTCGCGTTGGCCACCCGGTGGACAAATCCAGGGTCCTTGGCAAGTTCCATCAGGCTGCCGTTCAGCGCTGTGGTGATCTCCTGGTCGCTCTGGACGAGAGCCCGCGCGCAAGCGGCGGCGCTGATCCCGGATGGCGATGTGATTCGCTTTGTCAGCGCCGAGAATCCCTGGATCACCATCATGCGCGAGATCGGCTTCACGATCGTGGTGAAACCAAAGTGCGTGGAGAACCCGTGCTCATCCTCAACCCGGTCCCTGTCCAGCACGACCATGACCGGTGCAAGCATCAACAACGGGTCGCGAATTTCACGCAGGACATGCAACGCAGCGGGACATTGCTGTGTGTCCTCGAGGATCACGGCGGCATAACGACCACTCGCATATCCCTGCAACGCCAACTGCAATGAATCTAGTTTGGGCGCCACGGTCCACCCGGGCGAGGAAATAATTTGCGCGACCAGTTTGGAGTGGTTGTCACCGACAGCAACGTAGGCAATTTCCCTGCTTTCAGACATGGTCCAAAACCCGCCCTCGACCACCGGTGTTCTGGCGGTCAGAAATAGTGGAATTTATTAAAATTTTATCATATTGAGCGGGTCTGACGGGAGGAGACGCCAAGCATGAAAAAACCGCCAAAATTATGTCAGGACCGCGCCGGCATTCCCCGGATCATCCTGGGCAGTTCTTCTCCACGGCGGCGGGAACTTCTCGGACACATCGTGGCCCACGAGGCGCATGCGCCAGATGTCGAAGAAAAGCCAAAATCTGGTGAAGATCCGGGATCTTACACGTTGCGCAATGCGCGCGAGAAGGCCGACGCCACCATCACGCGGGTCGCGAACCGGGACGACCTCCTGGCCGGGGGCGCCATCGTGATCACCTGCGACACGATCGTGGTCCTTGACGGGCACATCCTCGAGAAGCCCGTCGATGCGGCCGACGCCGCCAGGATGCTGGCCATGATCTCGGGCCGCACGCATACGGTGATTTCCGGACTCCGCGTTGTCCACGTGCAAGACGCAAAAACATTGAAGGACAAGGCTTTCAAGGTCGAAACCCGGGTGACGATCAAAAATCTGTCGAGGGAAGAGATCGTTGCCTACGTGGCCACGGGCGAGCCCATGGACAAAGCTGGGAGTTATGCGGCCCAAGGAATTGGCGCCTACATGATCGAGCGGATCGACGGTTCCTACAGCAACGTCGT
>RGVZ01000401.1 GCA_010029825.1 bacterium
ACCATTCTGGGTATGGAGACACCAGATTCAGGAAATGTGAAGATTGGTGAGACGGTAAAGATTTCCTATGTCGATCAGTCACGTGGTGGCATCGATCCTAAGAAATCTCTCTTTGAAGTTGTCTCTGACGGTCTTGATTTTATGAAAGTCGGCCAGGTTGAAATGCCTTCACGTGCTTACGTTGCAGCTTTTGGCTTTAAGGGATTCACTAAATAGAGAGGGCCGGCGGTGCTTGTTTAAGGCTTTATTGGAATTGGACAGGATAAACGAGAACATGGCCTGCGCGATTACTGAAGCATTTAAAAACCCAGACGAAGACCATGATATTTTCTTTATGGCCACGCAACTGGTCTATTGCTTAAGGACTGAGGGCGAGGGTCATTTATTGATTGGGTTTTGGAAGGACGTCTACCCAGAAAACCGCGAGGAGACTTTAGAGTGGATGGATTCGCTGGATGGGGAACCAGGCGAGAAGTGGCGGAAATTGCGGGGCGAACTGCTGGCCGCCCAGCCCATCGCCAGCACTGTTTAGCTTAATGTCGGCCGCTAAACTCTCCCAAAATAAGCGGCAATATCCGCCCCCGCGCTACACACCGGCTTAAAGGCTCCCTAAGTCATTGAGGATGAAGGCTTCCGTAAGGGTTTAGCCCGCGGTGGCCACGACTCGTGATTATTTCTTATGGTTGCCACTCTTGCGACTTGTGACATGTCCAAAACGCATGACACAACTGCCGCCGTTTATTTTGACATACAGCGCCGGCCATGCCCGCAAAAGCAGACTGGAGGATCGCGGCCGTCGCCAGGGCGGCCAACATTTGCGAAAGGACAAGCCGCCGGTGGCGTGACCTTAAAGATCCGCGATGGGATCAGGCGATGGAGCGGATCGGCAGCCTGCCGGACAAGTCCGACAGCACGGCGGCGATCCAGGCGGCGGCCGCCGACGGTCTACATGACGGCGTTTCAAAGCTGAGCAAGCTGGCCGACGAACTGGCGGCCAAAATCAGCATCGACGATGCCGACACCCGCAGCGGCCTGATCCGCGATTACACGGCCGTTCTGGATCAATTACGCAAGCTAAGGAGCGAATCGCCGGAAATCGCCCAGGCCGAGGGCAGCGTCGTTCCGTTTGATGAGGCCGACAAGGTTCTGGCTCAGCGCGACGCCGTGCTGATCCCGCTGTTAAGGGGCATGCCCCGGAGGCTGGCCGTCGTTTGTGCCAACCGTCCGGCCGCTGAGGTGCAGAATGAGATCGAGAACGAGGTCGGGCAGATTATGAGGCAGGTCGAGTCCGCGTTGTCCTGACGGCCGACAACTCCGCTGGTTGACATGATTGCAAACGACAACCATGCAAACACTAAAAGGATTTGAGCAACATAGTTACAGCAGCTTAACCGAAAGGCTTGGCTATCTAATCAGCCGGCAAACCCTGACGAACTGGATCAATAACGGCACGCTCCGGCCGGCGCAGGTAACAAGGCAAAGTCACAACACCCATCTTTTATTTTCAACGGCAAAGCTGAACGCGCTGCATAAGCTCCTCAAAAAAGCGCAGATCGTCCATGCGGCAAAAATCCAAGGAAACAGCCGCTTCACGCTAGCGCAACGACTGGCGACAGGGCGACGCAACGCCAAGGCCTGCCACGATAACAATGAGCTGCGCCGCCATCTTGGGCGCAAAGAATTAAGCGAACTTAATCCCGCCATGAACCCGGATGATGCGATTGGCCGGATGAGTCTCACCTATGACCCAACCCGCGACAAAAATCTCATTCGGATTTTCGGCGGCTTCGGGAAATGGAAAACATAAACACAGAAAGGACACTAATCATGAATTGGAACAAATTATTTGGAAAAAACGGAATTCTAACACCCAGCGACCGCGAGGCGCTGGAGCGCCTGGACGAATCCACCAAGGAGCTGCGGGAGCTGGCCGACCGGATCGACAGGGACTTTCCTACGGCAGGCAACCGCGAGGCCCGCGTCCGAGAGTTGGCGGCCGCCGTGGCGGAGCGTCCACAGGACGAGGAAGCATATCGGCAGATGCAGATCGCTGCGGCCATGCCCAGTACCCACCAGCACGGGTTTCAACACCGGGAATGGGCGCTGGGACCGGTGAACGAAAAAATCGAGGAACGACTGAAGCCACAGCACGAGATTTGTAGAAGAGTTTTGCGGCGAGCCTTGGAGCAGACCGAGGCCGAGCTAAAAAAAACCGAGGACCGCGAAAAGAAACAGGCCGCAGACGAGGGCTACAGTTTTTCTCCTTCCGGTCGCGTCATCGCTCTTCAACAGAGGATTCTTGGCTTAAGGAACGCCGTGGCCGCGCCCGTCTGCGGGGAACAGGGCTACATACAATCACCCGGGCATTGGCGGGAACGTTTACGGGAGTGGCTATAATGATCACAGAAACCTACCTGCGGCCGCGCCCGGCGACTCACGAGGAGCAGATGAGCGAAGCAGGCCGCAGATACGAGGAGCAGATCCGGGAGCTAAGCGCGCTAGCGGCAAAAAGGTTCTGGAGGCTAGTCCCGGAAAACGAGACGCGGTCGCGTTTTACTGTCGAAGATCAGCTGGGGCGGCCGCTGTACGGTCCAGCCCACCTCTACAGCCTGCGTGGATTTTTCGCCGGGCTGCCAGTTCAGGCATGAATCCCGCCATTGATTTTTTAGGGCGCACTCATCAGGCCGCTCGGTCGCTCGC
>RGVZ01000402.1 GCA_010029825.1 bacterium
CCTGGTCCAGCACGGGACGTTCTCGATGACGTCGATCCTGCTTTGGCGCAACATCATCGACCCGCACCCAATGAAGGCCCCGCTGCCCCTTCCCGCGCGGATCCTGTTCCTGGTTTCGATCATGGCCACCAGTGTCGGATTGTCGGTCGCCCTGACCTTTGCCGACCGGGTCTGGTATGCCTACGAAGGGCGTCCGACGCCAGGATGGTGGACTTGGGGCCATCACGTGGACCAGCACCTTGGTGGGCTGATCATGTGGGTCCCAGGGGAGTTCATGGATCTCATCGCCATGACTGCGGTTTTCTTTGTCTGGGTCCACCGCGAACGGATCAAGGAAGAACGGCAGCGTCGTGAAATCGGCGGCCTTGCGCCAATTACCAATTGACAGTCTCGACCCTTGGCCTTTATACCTGTTCGAACGTGGGGGCGTAGTTAAGTTGGTTATAACGCCGGCCTGTCACGCCGGAGGCCGCGGGTTCGAGTCCCGTCGCTCCCGCCACTTAAAAACAAGAAACCCGGATCCGCAAGGATCCGGGTTTTTTGTTGTTTGCCTGTGCCAACTCGTCCCGGGACGAGTTGGGCGGGGAAGAGAGGATCCTTCGGCTCCGCCTCAGGATGACGGGGGAAGAGAGGATCCTTCGGCTCCGCCTCAGGATGACGGGGGCTCAGGATGACGGGGGCTCAGGCCAATTTGGCGTCCAGGGTGATCCTGGCCTTGAACAGTTTTGATGTGATCCCGGGGACTTTCGCGCGCAGGACCAGCTGGGCCTCGACGACGGTCCAGTGAACGCCTTCCTTTTCCATGACGATCGTGGCCTTGGTGTTGAGTTCATCCGGCGGGAATCCGGCGCCGGTCAGCATGAATGACAGGGCCATATCGAAGCATCCCGCATGGGCCGCCGCGATGAGTTCCTCCGGATTGGTGCCCTCGGCGTTCTCAAAGCGTGTGTGAAACGAGTAGGGCGTGTCCTTGAGCGTGCCGCTCGTTGTGGTGAGGACGCCTTTGCCGTCCATTCCGGTGCCTTTCCAGACTGCGTGGGCTTCGCGCTTCAGCATGATGAGTCACTCCTGTGTTGCGTTGGTTTTTTTATCCGGCCGGAGCCGGGGGGATTTCTTGTTTCGAGATCATACCATCAGGATGACGGGAAGAGAGGATCCTTCGCTCCGCTCAGGATGACGGGGGGTCAGGATGACGGGAAGAGAGGATCCTTCGCTCCGCTCAGGATGACGGGGGGTCAGGATGACGGGGAGGCTTGGGTTTGCGACTTGTCTGTCGTATGGTTGAGCGCGCCGGTGGCGCGGTCACCGTCGATCCGGCATCGGGCCCTGGTGCCACCCTGATCTGGATCAAACTTCCCCAGGCGTGAGAATCCGTGAGAATCAATATGCTGGAAAATCGAGTCCAATTCGGACTTGCCCCGATGGAAGGGGTGACGGACTGGCCGGCGCGCCTCTGGTTTGGCCAGACTTCTGCGCCGGAATTCATGTGGACACCGTTTCTGCGCGTGACGGATACCTTCCCCGGACGCGAGTTGCCGCGCTTTTGGTGTCCTGAACTTGCGCGTGGCGTCCTGCCTGCCGCAAAGTCCGGGGTGATTCCGCAACTGATGGTGACCAACGCGGATGATTTCGCGCGTGTGGCGGAACAGGTCCTCACGACCGGCGGACATGAGTGGGTGGACCTGAATTGCGGTTGTCCATCGCCGGTCGTGGTCGGCGGCCGCGCGGGCAGCGCGTTGCTGCAGCACCCCGAAGAGTTGGGCGAGATGCTGCGCGCGGTGACGGGGCGGCTTGGACCCGGGCGGGTCAGCGTCAAGGTCAGAACTGGTTTCGCCGCGGCGAGCGAGTTTCCCGCGATCCTTGATGTCTTGGGGGAGTTGCCGCTGCGCCAGGTCGCGGTTCACGGCAGGACGCGCCCCGACCGTTACCTCGGACGCGCGCGTTACGATCTGGTCGAGATGGCGGCGCGGCGGTTGGACGGCATTCCGGTCATTGGATCGGGCGACATCTGCGACTTCGCGACGGCAGAGGTCGCGCGTCAGCAGACACCAGGCGTCTCGAAATGGATCATCGGGCGGGGAGCCCTGCGCAATCCATGGATCTTTGAGGAACTGCGGTCGGGGAATCCCGTGACGATTCCGTTGGAAACCATCCTCGGCGCGATCGAGTGTTTCGCGTGGTTGCACGAGCTTTACTGGAACGATGGCGAACGTCTGGTAAGGTTGTGGGGGGACGGCGTTTTCGAGGCGAGCGCGGGTTTGGATCCTGATCGCTGGCGGCGGCTCCTTGACCAGGTGGCTGTCCGGGGCGCGGTCCCGGGGCGGCGGGCGTGCTCCCGCACCAAGATGATCTGGAACTATTTCCGGAGATTCTGCTATCCATGCATATTTTCTATAAACAGAAAGATACACTCCAGATAATATGTCTCTATCTATAAATACGGTTCCGTTGTCGGAGTCTTCGATACTCCATCTAAATTTTTTAGGAACTTTATCCGAACAACTACTAAAATTTACATTGAATGGCGGATTATATAATTTTAAAGTATTCATTGTGTTTCAATCCATGATAATATATCAACTTTTGGATTCCAGTTAGTACATTTATTAAATTTCTCATAGGTACACAAATTGTTGATTGCTTCACCTTTTCTAGCTTCAATGAATTTGATATTATCGTTGATAGATTTTGCTAATTGCA
>RGVZ01000403.1 GCA_010029825.1 bacterium
ATGCACCGCATTCATCAGCCGCTTGTCGTGCACGGTCAGCGCTGTCATCCCCACTTTGCAGCGTTGTGGACGGCCATTCTCGGTCGAATGGGCTTCACGGCCGAGCAGGCGCTGGATCGACGCATTCCCTTTTTTGCCTGCAACTACTGGATCGCGCGCCCGACGCTCTTTCTCGCCTACTGCGCCTTTGTGCAGCGCGCCGTGGACATTATGGAGCGCGACGCCGATCTGCACCCGCTGCTCGACGCCAGCGCGCGGTACGGGATGCCACCACCCGAAACGTACAAGCGCGCGACTGGGCGATCTGTCTACAGTCATCACCCGTTCCTCCTGGAGCGTCTGCCGTGCTTCTTCTTCTATCAACAGGGCGCGTCCATCGTCTACTCATTGCCACAATCGGTGTGGAACGCGGCCTTTGACTGGGAGGCTTACTGGAACGCGCATCCGGACCTGCACGTGCTTCCCCGCACGCGCCACGCGATGCAGCGGCATTTCGAAAAGCACGGCGCGGCGGAAAACCGCGCCATTCGCGCGCCAATTTCTTCTTGTCCGCCGTGAGAGAAAGAGAGATAGAAATGCCGTTCAAGATCCGCAAACTCCCCGGCCGCGACACGTACCGCGTCTACCAGCTGGACGACCAAGGCCGCACCGTGCGCATCCGCGCGCGCGAAACGACGCTGTCCAAGGCCAAGGGCCTGGTTCGCCTCCTCCACGGCGTGGAGCACGGGTGGACGCCGAGCAAGAAACGCGTCAAGAAGTAAGTAGTTATATATATCCATAATCCTCGTTGCGTGTTTTTTCCCGTCGCGCCAAGGAAAAAACACGATCGTTTCCACATGGAAGGCCTTACCGGATTCTTGAGAGGAGGAGGAGCAGGCACGAGCCCTCGAAGAACTGCGTCACCGCTGCCATCCCTTCAAGAGTGGCTATTTGCCCCGTCTCCACGTCGACCAGCACGAGGCGCGCAAAAAGTGCAGCAACAGGCATCCTCGTTCTCTTGTGATCGGAGCGACACGTGGTGCTTCCTCGTTCCACCACCGCCCGTCCTTTCCGAACCACCGACGACGCTGGCATCATCGTCCCATACCTTTTCTACGACGCCCACCGAAGAGATGCGCAAGTGGCACGTTCACGCATCGTTTGCCCTCGCGTTTCTGCTCCTGCTCCTCTGCGCGCTTGCCTCGTTGTTCGCAGGCAGACGGCGCAGCAAGTCCTTCTTGCCGTGGATGCTCTCCCTGCTGGTGCTGACGCTGTGCAGCGCTGTGGCCTGTATCGTGTGGCAACGAAAGGCGGCTGCGCAAGAGTGCGAGCAGGAACACGCCGTGCTATGCTCACCATGTGATGATCTGTTCTGGATCCTTGCGACGCATGCCTGCATTTTCGTGGCGGTGTTGCTTTTGTGGGTTCGCGAGCCCACAACCACGCGCGGCACCACGGTGCGCATCGTCTTGTGGTGCACGCTCTTGCTGTTCCTCGTCACACAAACAGCGTCGTGGTGGTGGCGATCGTTCCGCGGCGTCACAGCACGCTCTCTCGTGCCGCAACAGCAAACGCAAATGACCGAGGCGGTCATGTTGCACAACGACGTTTCCGGTCAACAAGTTCAGCAATTCGACTGCGGAGTTGCTCGGCCTAAGTTTGCAAGCATGGTCGAGCGCATACGAGACATTCGTCGGGCGTTGAACAGCATGCGCAGCGCGTCAAGTCCTATTCTGGTGGACATTTCTGTTCCAAAAGCCTTTAGCACCTTTTTGCTCACGAGGAGTGTCAACACGGTGCTTTCCTTGGTCAAAGAGAATCCCGACCGACCGCCAATTGATCTTTGCCTAATGTCTGCCGTCAAGGTGGTGTGCACATCCACCGATGTGCCCCAACCAAAACCAGCGGCAGATGAGAATTTGTGGCCCGTCGTCATGGAAACGACGATCCGCACCGTGAAACGGTACGCCCGAATTTCGGGGGAGCCGCACGACCTGCGAGAGGAATCGTCCGTCTTTGCGCCCTACTTTTTCGACGCGATCCACGAGTTGCTGACGCGAACGACCAATCATTCCTGCCTGTTGCTACTCCTGAATCCGCTCCTCTTGTGGGCCTTCTCCGCGTGCGCCTGCGAAAAGAGTAGTGATGAGAATCGCTACTCGTTGAAGATTGACATCACTGGATCGTGGCACGTCGAGAGCATCACCGCTCTTACGGACAACGTGCTCCTCGTCGCACTTCTGTCCATGCTCCAGACGGCGGACAGTCAGGGTGGAAACATCTCTCTCACGGATGTTTGGGAGAGTTTGTTGCTGGCGTCATCGTTGGTGTTGTCCTGTTCTCCCGAGCCGGGCGGTGACGTGGAGGCCTGGAAGAAGAAGTTAGTGGTCGACAGCAAAACCTGGCAAAATGTCGTTCAGGAGCGATTTGTTGCACAACGAATGGTGCAACAGGCCAACTTTAAAAACGCGTGGGAGAACCTGTCCACGTGTTTCGATCCCTGGCACGCGCAGTGGATCGACTGCCGTTCCGCGACGGACTTTGTCAAGGACACGAGCCGCACGGACGAAACCCGCATCGACCGTTTGGTTTCCTTGCGCTTGTTTGTGCTAGGAAAGGGTGAGAACCTCCGGAGTGCGTTGACTAGCGGAGGCGGTCGTACCACCGCGTGAGGTTGACGAGGTAGGCGGG
>RGVZ01000404.1 GCA_010029825.1 bacterium
CTCAGAATGACGGGTGCGTCATCCTGAGGGCGTGGCCATCGTCATCCTGAGGCCCGAAGGGCCGAAGGATCCTGTCTTGAAGAATAGATTCTTCGCCCTGCGGGCTCAGAATGACGGGGAAGAGAGGATTCTTCGGCTGCGCCTCAGAATGACGGGCCGTCGGCTCAGAATGACGGGTGCGTCATCCTGAGGGCGTGGCCATCGTCATCCTGAGGCCCGCAGGGCCGAAGGATCCTGTCCTCACCGCTTGTCCGTCAGCGGCACCGTTACAACCTGCCACGTCCCGCCCATTACGGCGCGCACCGAGAAACTGGTGACGAGCATCCGCCACGCCGGCGTCACCCAGATCGCCCCGATGGAAGGCCACCCCGGTTGTCCGGGGAATCCCATGTCCATTGGCAGCCATTGCCCCGACCCGTCCAGGATTTGCAGGGACGTCACCGGTTGCGGTGAGAATACGTACAGGTAATCAGACCCCCGGTTTCCGGCCAGGACCGCGCGCAATCCACCCGCAAGGCTTCCCGGCGCGTCACTGTTTCCGGAATCGATGGCATTTGGAATCCGCACGGCCTCACCTGACGGCAAGTTCGATGGAGATCCCTGGTTCTCCGCCTCCATCGTTCCGACAGCCCCGTAGCCGCCGCGCTGCATTTCCGCCACCGTCCGCCACGTGGCCAGGTAATCGCTGCCGCCGAGGCTGTCTTTGATCAGGATCAATTGCCGCGCGTCATCCCACCCCAGCGCGATGACCGCGTGCCAGATCGTCGTATTGCCATACAGGTGAAAGAAATGAACCGGGCGCCGTTTTGTCACCAGCCACTCCCGCACCTGGGCCATGTCCTCTGGCGTCGCGAAATTCTGGTTCCGGATACCGTTCGATGGTTCCTGGCGCATGAAAAGTATCGTCCCCGTGATTTGCGGTATGGCGACCCGTTTGTCCGCCACGGCCTGGGCGGCCTGGGTCGCTGTCTTGTACGCGCCGGAGAAATTCGCGGCGTTGGTGTTGTAAAAATCCTGGGTCGGCAAATACTCGTCCGGGACAACGCCGCCGAGGACGGAGTTCACGTTGGCGACGGCCGCGCTCTCGCCAATCTGTTCATAGGCCCCGAGGCGCGCCAGGACATCCGGCGCGCTCAGGCGTTGGTGCGACCTGGTTTGCAGGTTCCGGTACCATTCGATGATTCCCGTTGTGGAGTTGTACAGGCAGGTGCCTGTGTTGCGCTGGTGAATCTGGGGCATCGCGCCGGCCGAGATGTCGACGTGGGTGACGCCTGGTTTTTCGTCTTTGGCCGTCGCTCGTTTGGATGTTGATTTGCCGGTCGGGCTGTTCGCCTGGAAAAGAGCGCGCCCGCGCTCGAGGAGTCCGATGGATATAATGTTGTTGGCGTCGGGAAGTTCCGCCGGGCGTTGCACGAAGATGGCCTCGCAGATGTCACCGTATCCGAACCTGTCGCCGCAGATCTCGGTGTCTTCCCCGCGTTTCTCGCCAATCGGGACGCCGTGCCACGAGATGATCCACGCGTCCGCCGATTTTTTGATCGCCATGAAACGCGCGGCGTCGGGCCGGTCATCCATGGGGACCACGGTTTCCGCGCGCCCGCCGGCCTCAATGTAGAATCGGACAGATCCGTCGGCGTTGATGGCGGACCGGATTTGTGAACCGTCGATCGTGTAAATGTAGGTCACGCCGCGCAACGACCCCGGCGCGCGGGAGCTGACCGGTTTTTTGCAGGAAGTAATTGGCGCGAGAAAGACACTGGCCAGGAGGGCCAGGGTGATCGATATTCCCCGTGACGATAACAGTTCCATGATGGAACTCATCGGGATCTTTGGGAAAAAGTTGAGCCCGGCGGAGGGAATCCCCCCACCGGGCCTTCAAGGACGATGCGGAACGCGGTGTCTCGCTTAGCGCTTGCAGCTCATTGCGGCGCTGTTTGTCGAGCCGTTTTGCTCGACTTCGTAGCTGCCCTGGTCGCCTGCGACGCGCAAGATGGCCTCGAGGCGCCACGTGATGGTGTCGTTGTTGTAGAGTTCCATGGCGGCGTTGTCGCCTTGGCGGGCCCACACGATGTCTTCGACTTCGAACTTCCTGGCGGGCGCCGACATGTTGGTTTCGACGAGGAGTGACTCGATGTCATCCAGGCCCCATGCGTCCTGGGCCTTGAACGAGTACTCACGGACCTCGGCCTTCGCGTTGTTCTCATCGACGAAAACGCGGGTCACATGCTCGAGGGCATGCGGATCGGCAGATGGTGTGTAGACAGACGTACAAATGACGGTGGCGGCGATAAAGCTAAGAGCTGACATGGAAGAATACCAACCTCGGGGCGTGACTTCTATTTCATTTTCTAATGGATTTCAAGGAAAAAATGGCATTACCATTAAAAAAAGGTCAGGGGTGCGGACGTGCGCAGCGTGATGGTCATTTTTGGTTATCAAGACAGGTGGTTGCGACCTGGTTGCGCCCACACGTTTGCCATGTTCGCGAAAGTGGACATGAGCGAAGGCCAGATGATCGTCCGCGAATCGGTCGACATCAGTTGGCTGCCAAAGGGCCTGCGCCCGTCGCAGCAAATCTGGGACTGGGTGGTTCCAGTGACGGGGCAAAATCACAAACTTCATGAGTCGTTCCATCTCGCCAACGCGCCGGGGTTGGCGGTCAAGACCTT
>RGVZ01000405.1 GCA_010029825.1 bacterium
CAACGCCCCGCGCCCATGCTCTCACCAGCGGCTCAATGCCCACGCGCTCAACCGGCGAAAGCGCCGCAGACTTCCCACACATACAAAACACAGCGCCCGCAATACAGCTACACCGGGCTTTCAATTCCTCCAGGCGCATCATCATGTCTGGAGACGTGATCTCGCTGTAGAGCAGCTCAGCTTCATTGTCAGAAAGCCGGGGGAACATCCGGCGAAACTCGACACGGCTCAGGTAGTACGTCATGGGTAAACATCCTTTCGGGCTAATGAATACAACGCGGGCAGGTGGGGCAAAATTCGCTCGAACCGGTTCGAAGTGCCGATATGAACAAAAGGGTGGGCAAGGGGTCTGAAGTGCGGATATGAAAAAAAGGGCAGCAGAGGGGTAAAGGGTCTGAACCTCCGGTATGCAAAAAGGGGTGGGCAAGGGGTACGAAAAACAACGCGCCCTAGAAACGGATACGCCCCCGGAGATGCCGCTGGAGGGGGTGGGCATCATGGCCGCAAATAATGTCGATTCATTTCGAAGCTGGAGACGGGGGTACGGCGCGGGCCTGGCTCTGACGGCCGCCCGCTTCCAGGTCTGTCACGATCTCGAGAAAATACGAACCAAACACGAACCAAACACGGACCAGAAACAATTCGATATCAACGAAAGCGCGAGCAAAAGACAACCAAAACCAGAACCACAACCCTCCAGGAATACCCCGCAGCAGACCCGCCCCGGCCTCCGGCAACAACGACAACGAAAACTAAAGAGATCAGAACCTAATGCGGAATCGTCTCGCGCTTCACGCGCTCGCCGGATGCACTTTCTCGCCCTCTACGCGCTCACGCGCTGCGAGGGCTGACGGCATTTCTGCTGTTCGTAGCGGCTGCCCCGGCAGGGCTGGCTGAGGGCAGAGAACGGCTTAAGTCAGCAGCTCTCTGCACCCGTTCACCGCCCCGTATAGGGAGGCTTCAGGCGTTGTTCACGGGGTCTGCCCACTACAGACAGACCGATAGCGCCATTCCACACAGAAACCCTCTCAGAGAGGCTTACAGAGCGCCGGGCTACCCGTGTCGGCGCTGCCTCCATGTGTCTCGCTGTTCTCCACAGCATTCCGGTAAAGCGCCTCACCGGCCTACGGCTGGCGAACATTCAGAAAGGCCAGGCATAGGAAATCTAAGCCCTCTAACGGCTGTGTATCACCGGCTGCGAACCGTGAGCAAGTTGACTTAGCGACAGTCCTACGGCCTCTGGCCTCTGTCGACCTGAGCCTCGATCATGGTCTCTGTCTTTGGCTGAAACACGCCGGGATATGTTTCCCTATTGCGGCTGTTTGTATTACAGTCAGAGACAGAAACCACGACTTTCCAGGCCAGGGGTTTCTATCCCGTTTACGGAAGCCCTCACATAGTGGGGGCTTTCGTATTTAGTTGTTGCCGCAAAAGTACGCGCCCGTTAGAGCCGTATAGACATGACACGCCGGATTACGCTCAACCGGCGAGCGCTTCAGCAGAACGAACCAGCGGGCTGTTCAGAACGGCTCGAACCGTAGCGGGATGCCATTCACCGCCCCGCGCTGTGGGAATGTTGCGAGCGACCAGCTCTGCCGCGATCTTGCGAAGCGATACGCCCTGAGACCGTAGGTCGATAATCAATGCCACAACGTCAGCGGGAAGCTCTGAGCGAGAGCCCTCGTCTACGCCCCACACAATCCCGCGAGCGCGGCGAGCTTCATGCTGGCGAGTAACGCGGGCAGAAATCATGTGCGATTCATACTGAGCGAAAGCGGCCGCCATTGTCAGAAACAAAATTCCGTTAGCCGTTGTCGAGTCCATGTCTACGGATGTAATCACCAGCCGCCACCCTTGGCGTTTGGCTGCGTCAGCGATAGCGAGCAGGTGTTGCGTAGAACGTGCCAGGCGGTCAACGTCTACCGCGTAGAGCGCCTGAGCATCACCGGCTTTCAATCGGCGCATGGCTTCAATCAATGCGGGGCGGCCTGTGTTACGCCCTGAGCCGGTCTCTGTGACGATCTCGACACGGTAGCCGGCTGCTGTGGCGGCGGCTTCGAGAACGGCGGGCTGGCTCTCCAGCGAGTGCCCCGTGTCAGCCTGTCGGTTCGTGGAGACCCGCACATAAAGCAGGGCGAGGGGCTGAGATGCTGCGTTGTTCGTCATGCCTCCATGCTACAGGTGTATAGACTTGCAAGCAAGTGTTTACAGTCTGAGAATCTTTCACCCGTCAATCCCGCGAACACGGCGAGCGCGGCTCTAATCTCAGAGCATGGCCAGAAAGCAAAACACGTCAAGTACTGAGGAAACTTTCTCAGTAAACGGGGCAGCAAAACTAACGGGCTTTAGTGTTCCCACGATCCGTAAACGGCTGCCAGAGCTTCAACGTGCGGGGGCTGTAATGGCTGGAGATAGTTGGGCTATCCCGCTGTCTGCCCTCCATGCTGTGGGGCTTATGGCAAAGGTCGAAAGCCCACAGGTAGAAACCATTCCGGGGCAAGTTACCGGGCAAGCTTTACAGGTCGAGACCCGGCAAGAAATCGAGCGCTTACGGGGGGCTTTATCAGCAGCAGAACAACGTGCGGCCGTCGCTGAGGCTGTCGCTGAGGAACGTCTAAAGGCGCTCGAAAGGGCAGACAGGGCGTTACTTATGCTCGAAGCTGCTAACG
>RGVZ01000406.1 GCA_010029825.1 bacterium
GCGATTTCGCCCAGCGGACGCCCCTTCACAATCGGCAACAAATCCAAACCCGTTCCGGGAATTTTTGCCTAAAATCGCACTGCCCTCCGGCCCGGATCCGGAACTGTTCGTCCTCGCCCCGTCCGGCAACCCCCTCTACATCGCCAACGAGGACGACAGCCGAAGCATCCTCCTCGGCAACCAGCTCGTGATCATCGAACAAGCGCGGGTCTATGAAACGCGGTGGCTGAGTGCGTCCGTTAACGAAGACCAAATCATCACGCTCGAGGTCTACCTCACCACAGCACCGGCGTTCAACGTCACTGTAACCCTGGAGTTTGGCAACCAGTGGGAATCAGCGAATGGGTCTACCACAGGTAGCACATCCCTAACCTTCACCCCTTCCAACTTCAATGTTGGCCAATCCATCCTTCTCAAACCCGTCGATGATCTAACGCAGTCACTGGATCGCCTGCAGACCGTCAATCTACTCTTCAATTCCAGCGATTCCGGCTTCAACGGCCTCAGCGAAACACTCTCCGTCAACGTCATCGACAATGACTTCCAGCGCTCTACCGATACCCTCAAGCTCCCCAGCGACGGCAATAACTGACTACACCTACATCTCCTCCTGGGACAAGGTCTACGACCTCAAGCTCGGCAACGACAAACTCGACATCACAGGCCTCTTCCAGGGCACCCTCGCCTCCACCTACGTCTCCGGGAACGGCGGCAATGACATCATCTCCGGCGGCACCATCATCGATGGCGGATCTGGCGATGACAACCTCATCACCTTCTCCACAGGTGTCAACAATCGAATTGATAACCCAAATTGGCCCTACGGATCCCGCGATTACACCACAGCGCGCCTCGCCGGAGGCACCGGCAATGACGCCATCACCGCGGGCAACGTCTCTCTCATCGCCGCAGGCGGCTCCGGCTCTGACTCCCTCAAAGGCAGCACCGTTAACGACATCCTTTGGGGTGATGGCTATGACGCCCTCATTCGCACTCCCTACGGTAATACCTACAGCAGGGGTGATTTCGCTGACTGGAACAGCCTCGCTCTCAACTTCTACGGTCAAACGTTCTTCAATACAGCCGTCTCCGTCGCCAACAGCGGCGCTGACCTCATCGACGGTGACCTCGGTGATGACTGGATTGACGGTGGTGCCGGCAACGACACCCTCATCGGCGGCCTTGGCAACGACACCATCGCTGGCTCCGACGGCAACGATTCCATCTCCGCTGGCGACGGCGCTGACAACCTCTCCGGCGGCTTTGGCAACGACACCATCTCCGCAGGCGCTGGCGATGATGTCGTCAATGCCGGTGATGGCCTCGATCTAATCGATGCCGGCGACGGCAATAACTCCATCGATGCCGGCGGCGACGCCGACACCATCACCTCCGGTGCCGGCAACGACACCATCACCGCAGGCGCAGGAAACGATTCCGTCACCTCTGGCCTCGGCAACGATTCCATCAACGCCGGTGATGGCGATGACACCGTCAATGCCGGGATCGGGGCTGACACCATCGCCGGCGGCCTCGGCAACGACGCCCTCTACGGCAATGAGGACAACGACTCCATCTCAGGCAATGAAGGTGACGATTCCCTCTATGGCGGCGATGGGGCGGACACCCTCTATGGCGGCGCCGGCGCTGACCGCCTAGACGCCGGCAACGGCGCCACCAACGCCCTCTACGGCGAGGCTGGAAATGACACCCTCATCGGTGGTGACGGCGCCGATTCCGCCTCCGGCGGTGATAACGACGACTCCATCTCAGGCGCCGCAGGCGACGACACCCTCACCGGTGATGCCGGCAACGACACCCTCTCTGGCGGAATTGGCAACGATTCCCTCGATGGCGGCGCCGGTAGCGATTCCCTCTCCGGTGGCGACGGCAACGACACACTCAAAGGCGGACTCGGTGCCGACATCCTCTCCGGCGGCTCAGGCTCAGACACCTTCTCCTACACAGGAGAAAACCTCTCAGATCTCCCTGACATCATCACCGATTTCACCGCTGGTTCGGGCGGGGATGTTCTCGATCTCTCTGCTGTTCATAGCTTCAGCCTGACAAGCGCAGGAGATCTCTGGAGTGGATCCGAGTTCGCCTATGCCCACGGCTACATCAAGTTCACCAACGGCCTGCTCTTTCAGTGGGGCTCGGCTTCGGTTGGCGCGGATAGCAGTGCGACCGTTACCTTCCCGGTAGCCTATACCACTGTCGCGACGCCCAATGTCTCGGCGGTTGCCCTCTCCGGCTCGACCACGAACAGCCAGAACACCGGCTATGTCAGCCACACCCTCACCAACCTCACAGTAGAGTTAGCCACTATGGGAGATTTGAAGTTAGTGGAGCGCCCTCAGTCCCATACTGAGGGCGCTCCACTAACTTCAAATCTCCCATAGTGGCTAACTCTACTGACTCTCACATTCACAGCCAGCAACTGGTGGATCCCTCAAAACATCACCGTTCAGGCCGCCGACGACCTTCTCATCGAGGGCAATGTCCCCGCCTCCATTGCACACGCCTTCTCATCGCTCGATACACGCTTCAACGGCCTCAGCGAAACACTCTCCGTCAACGTCATCGACAATGACTTCCAGCGCTCTACCGATACCCTCAAGCTCCCCAGCGACGGCAATAACT
>RGVZ01000407.1 GCA_010029825.1 bacterium
GTGCTCAACGGCGTGAAGTGCGAACGCCAGGCGCTGAAAGCGCATGTGCGCCCCGCTTCTGGGCTTGAACCCAGCTGGCGTCGCTTCGACCAACCCCAACCCCACTGACCGCTCCAGCAGGTCCCTGGTCGATCCCTCTTCGGTCACGCCAAACTGGGCCGCATCGACAAGCGAACGGGCAGACTGCACGGTGTCGACGGGAAGGTATGCCCAGGCCTCCAGCAACGCCGCAGCGAGACCGGCCTTGTCGGCTAGACCCGCCAGTACGGCACCCTCGAACGCGGTCAGCTTCTGGGCGGACATGGCTGACTTACGGCTTGACCATGTCGAGGTAGCCGTCAATCGGCGCGCTGCGCTTGTCGAGGCGAGGCCTGCCGCCGATGGAGCGCAGGACCGACCGGGACAACAGCTTGTTGCCGGCGATGCACGATGTCTCCGGCATCATCACGCAGTCAGGACAAGCGCCGCCGCGTTCGGTGCACAACGAGCCCGTCCCGCACTGCGTCGCCTTGGAGCCCAACATCGCTGTCAGCATCGCCGTGCCTGCGTTGCGCCAAAGCGCCGAGAGGTTGCCCAGGTCCATGGTCGTGCCGTTGCGGTACACCACGAACGCCAGGTCAGCCGGGAAGATGTACTCGCCCAACGAGCCCAGGTCCAGGCCGGAATACTCCGATACGTGCTTCATCAGTAGGTGCGAATAGCTGTGGAGCAGGGTGTACAGATAGAAGTAAACCGGCGGCGTCGCGGTCTCAGGCAGGTTGTCCAGGAAAGGACTCATCGACCGGGCCGCGCCCAGCAGACCAGCGCCAATCCGCTCGCCAGGATTTAACGTGAACATGTCCGGGCATTTCAAGCTGCGCAGCCATTCGAGAACGCGTTCTTCCTTGAGGCGCACATAGATGGCCTCATTGCCCTGCTGCACCACGTAGACGGGATACCGAGTGCTGTCGTTTTGCCTCACCGGCGGGAACAGGTTGAGGCGAACCGGCATGTCCATGCCCCGCTTCTCACGCAGGATGGGCGTCGACTCCATCCGCGAGTAGCCGAAGCTGAAGCGGCACAGGTCGAACTCGCGAATAAGCCCCATGTCCTGCAGGCCGAGCTTGTCGAGTAAGGCGCACGTGGCGCGTTGCACCTGGTCCGTCTTGTCCTTGTCTTCTGGCGCCAGGTCTTCGTCCAGCCGCGTGAAAGACACAAACGGCTTCTTCCCGTTGGTGCGGGTCTCCACGTCCAGGCGCGTGCTCTTGAGGGCCGCGTGTTCGACGGCCAGGCGAAAGGGGTCGAACTTGGACGCGAACGTTGACTGCCTGTTCTGAAGGTTCGAGACGACTGCCACCGGAAGGTCGACCTTGGGCAGCAGAATCTGTCTTTGGCGGAGATCATCAAGGATGCGCTGTCGGTTGTTGTAGGCCAGGTCCAGCAACCCCTTCATTGCAGTACGCGCAGGTTCTGGAAAGGCCTCCAGCTGCGGTTCAACCGCTCGGATTTGCCCTACGGCGGCCAGGTAGTCCGCCAGGTCATTGGCACATTCCTGCTTGCCCTCGCAGGCCTTCTGTACGTCCTCGTCAGTAATGGGCTGCGCGGCAAAGCCATACTGCTTCGCGACGAAGTCCTTGAGCTCTGCCTCCCGCCCCGGCCGGAGTCGGGTCAGCAACTGCTGGCTGCCGTCCTTGAAGTCGATGAACAGGTCCGACTTGACGTAATACGCGCCGGACGCGCGATAGGGTGTCGCCTGCATCCGCACCTCGGTCAGCCGGTCAGGGCCCATCGCCGGTCCGAGAATGCGCAAGGTATCGCGGTCGTTCTGCAGCCACTTGGGTGACAGCGGCTTATCGCACGCGGCGCACTCGAAGAACCAATCGCCAATGGCAGCGGAACGCCGATTCAATTTGAACAGGTGGCTCCCACACACGCAATTGTCGCGGCGCCTGACGACTTTGGCATCACGGTCACTCCAATGCCATTGGCCCGGAAAGGCCGCCTCCCAGTGGCCGGACCAGTGCACGAAGATGACATCCAGCTGCTCCCAGTCGCACTGACCCTTCTTCTTGGGGTTGGGGCAGTGCTCGGGCGTCAGGTTCCCCAGGTCATTGTCCAGCTGGGCTAGGGTCTCATAGTCCTGGAACATCCCGCAGGCACGGCACACGAACGTCAGCGGTGCCGGGGTGTATTCCATATGCGAGGGCCGACACAGATAGAAGCGGTCCTGCCCCGGCAGTTGAAACTCCGTCCTCGTCGGGTCAAGCAAGGCCTGGTCGACGCATTGCGCGTGCAGGATGCGTGGTTTTGTCGGGTTGCCATCCCGCGCAGAAGAGGCGGCGTTGAACCAGGCCCGCCCCAGTTCGTTCATTCGCTCGAACACCAGGTCCATGGTTGATTCCGACAGCTGGATGGGCTCGCCGGCCGACGACCGCGCGATGCATGCACCCATCCCGCCCTCGAAGGTGAAGAAGCTCTCCGGTGCGTAGGCCGTCGCAAGCTGGTTGCGAGAGCGGTTCATCGTTTTGGCTTTGGCCACCTTGTTTCTCCTTCAGCTCCGCGATTCCGTAGCGTTATCCGTCGAATCGATGTCGGCACCGGAGCCCCGTCGAATGAAAGTCATCGCGCGCGCCGTCATTCCGTCAGCTACGCGCTTGTAGGA
>RGVZ01000408.1 GCA_010029825.1 bacterium
TTGCCGGTGCGGTTGCGCATTACGGATGAGGACAGTGTCCTTGAGCGCACCGACGCCGCTCGCGACATTGAATTCACCGTGACGTCAGTCAAATCTGCGGAACTTTACAAGTCGACGGTACTGCTCGCCGATTATGCCGAGGCGCGTGCCACAAAAGTCAAGGAACCCACGCGGCGGTTTGCGCGGGTGAGCGCGCTCGGTTCGGACGCCGGGACAAACGCCGAAGGCAAACTGGTGGCCAAAGTTTCTGCGCGCTCTCCGGATATCGGACTCGTCCTGGCCCAATCCACGAGCGGTAATCCGCCTGGCTTTGACACGGACGCTCCGTCTCCGCGGGATCCTGAGTCATTCGTGGCTGTCGCGAATGAAGCCCCAGACAAGGTGGATCTCACTTGGCGCGCCGAACGAGTTGGTGGTCAGGGTTTCTCTGTCGCGTTCGCTCTCGCGCCTGTGGCTCCGCTGTGCGGGAAGTCATTTGATCTGGTTGCCTCCGAGACACCGGCTGCGGCGGTGACCGGCAGTTCCGGCAAGAACCTGTACGAATTCAAGGCCCAGCTATCTGGTTTGACGGACAACAAGACCTACGCTTTGCGCCTCTGCAGTTCGGACGGAAAAACGCCGGTTACCTATTCCGGCCCTGGCGCCTTGACCGCGGTGACGACTGTGAAGCGCGCAGAAGCGGTCTTGTCGGGAACGCCCTCCGCGCTGACGAATGTCGATTCGATCTCAGTGACGGTTGGTGGCGTGGGCTCGGTGGAATACAAGCACGTTCTCGCCATGGCACCGAATTGTGACGGCGTCACCTGGCCCACAACGTGGACGGCGGTCGCGACGCCAATCACCGCGTCTTCCCTGACCGACGGAACCAACAGGCTTTGTGTTCTGGCCCGGGAATCGGTCAAAAATGAGCAACTGGTTCCCACGCAATTCTCCTGGACGGTCGACACGATCCCCCCCGACATAACCGCGTCGCCACCTTTGATCGCTCGACTTCAAGGCGTCGGCGCGTATTTGAATATCGCTATGCGGTCCGATGACACGGCAGTCCATGCGGCGGCCACGGTCACCGGGTCGTCCGCGCGCTTTTACAAGCAAGTCGATTCGTCGGCTAATTGCTCCTCGGAAACCTATTCCGGCGCCAGTGATGTGTTGGTCAAGTCCGGGCAATTTTCGTCGGACGGCTCCGCGAAAATATGTATCAAGGCGGTCGACGCGGCTGGAAACACGAGTTTTGCCGCGTCACAATCTTTCAATGTTGACTTGACGCCGCCCACGCTGACGGCTGCTGCTTTGGCCAATGATGCCGCTGATGGCTACATCAATGACGCGGAAAAATCAGCGACGAGTGACCTGATCGCTGCACCGGTAACATCAGAGTCTTCGACGCTCGAGTACAAGGTTGTCGCCTCCAGCGTCGCCTGCGACAGCCAATCAGGTTACGGCGGCGCTTTCCCCAAGGCCAACGATGCGGCTCTTGGTTCCGACGGCACCTACAAGGTTTGCGTGAAGATGACTGACGCGGCTGGCAACACCGGTTACGGCGCGTCGCCCGCTTTTATCCGTGACACGATTTATCCAGCCAGAACCGGCGGCCTCGCGTGGACCGGTGCTGCGGCGGACGGCTACATCAACGATTCCGAGAAGTCTGGCGCATCCGCGATCATTACGGCGGTCGCAGCTTCCGAGGCAGCGACTCTCCAATACGGCATTGTCGATTCGGCGACGGCGTGTGACGGAAACGTGACTTATTCCACGTCGATTCCCACAGCCAGTCACGCTTCTTTCGCCTCAGATGGCGATTACAAGGCTTGTGTGAGGATGCAGGATGTCGCCGGCAATATCGCTTACGCGACATCCAGCAGCAACGTCACTCGTGATACGGCCGCCCCGTCGGCGAGCATGACCCTGGCGAATGCCGCTGCCGACAGTTATGTCAATTCCGCTGAACGTGGTTCTGGCTCCGCGCCCATGGGATCCCGCCCGTCAGGATCGTCTGATCTCGCATCGTCTGATTACAAATTGATACCTTCCACAACAACTTGCGGTCCTGCCTTGAGCTTTGGATCCATCATTCCCGCCGCCAACAGCAGTGATTTTGGAGCAGATGGCGCTTACGTGATCTGCATGCGCTTGACAGACCGTGCGGGCAACGTTGGCTATGCGACGTCTGCGGTGATTACCCTCGACACCACCGCGCCGAACTTGACAACGGCAGCGTTGGCGAACGAAGCCGCTGATGGGTTCATCAATGACCTGGAAAAATCATCCACCGGATTCTTGATTTCGGCGGCGACCGTCTCGGAGGCGTCAACGGTCACTTACAAACTTGCTCCGGCGGCAACGGTTTGCTCTGGCGCAACGGGGTACTCGTCCTCGATTCCGCAGATCAATGACCCTGACTTCGGGTCTGACGGGGCGTACAAGGTTTGCGTCAAGATGGTCGATCCGGCCGGGAATATCGGCTTTGGGTCATCGGTCAATATTGTGCGGGATACCGTCTATCCGTCGAAGGCAGGCGGCTTGACCTGGACGGGAGACGCCGCCGACGGCTACATCAACGATTCGGAAAAAGCGGGATCAAGCGCTCTGTTGACGGCGGCTACTGCCGATGAG
>RGVZ01000409.1 GCA_010029825.1 bacterium
AGTTGGTCAAGCCGGGGGGCCACTTGTTCTTCATCGTTCCGGACGAGGATCTCTACGAGCAGGGTGTTTTTCCCAGCCGATTCAATCCCGACCACAAAGCAACCTTCACCATTTCGAAGACGCGAAGCTGGTCGCCTCGCTCTTATAACGTTCTCGATCTGGCACGATCTTTGACCGGTGCTGAAATTGTCAAACTTGCCCTCAACGACAGAGGCTATGATCGCTTTAAGCAACAGTTCGGCCGGCCGTCGGGGCGAGGTGCTCGCTGGATGGTGGCGGCTTACAAAAGGTTTTGTCCGTTCAAGGTTCCAGTGATGGAGCGATTGACCGCACGCATCTACGGACAGGACCAGACCGCTGATCCGCGGGTGTCCGCCCAGATCGAGTGTATTGTCCGCAAACAGGTTTGAATCCGTGGCCGGAGATGAACCGCGCGGAATTCGCAGAACCTATCATTTCATGCTTCGTTTTCCCGTCATTTGCTCGGGCGGCATAGGCGACACCTTAATAAAACTCGCTGCTGTGCCGATCGCGGCCTGGGGCCGCCTGGGCGTTCGGTTTAATCTTTTTTACTCCGAAAGGGGCCATCCCGCGTGGAAAGTGTTGGAGGGTTTTCTTGCCTCCCTGGAGTACTGCCGACTCGTCGCGCGTCCGCCAAGCCTGACGGAAATGCGGATTCGCAACCTGTGGAAGCGAGTGTTGCCGTATTCCAGCGTTCTTTACGCCCCCCCCATACCCCAAAGAGAGGTTTCGGACAGCCATCCAGCAAGTGCAAAAAGGATTCTTTTGCAAAGCCATCTCGACGGGCACCACGGCCACACTTCGGTCTGGGCAAAGAAATGGCCGGTCAATCGGTGGTGCGAACTCGCAGAAAGCCTGCATCGGGACGGCTGGGCGGTGGAGTTGCTGGAGTGGGACCCGCCTTCTTTTGAGGCCATCGTGCGAGCGTGCCCCTTCATTCAAGACGCGCGCCGGCGGACCCTGCTGGAGACGGTGCAACGCATGCGAGCGGCAAGTTGCGTGGTGAGTGTCGATTCCTGGACCAAATACGTGGCCGGTTGGTGGAAAATTCCCCAAGTGGTGATCGTGGCGGATCTTCGAAAGGGATACACCCCAGATTTTCAAAACATGACAGCGGATCAGGTTGCGCGGGGTTGGTTCCGGGGGTTGACCGGCTCACCGACCACCCGTCTTCTCGGGTTGGAAAAAAAACGCAACGGTTTTGAGTATACTTTGCCGTCTCTGGAGCTTTTATCAGTCCAGCAAGTCAAGGCAGCCGTCATTCAAGTCTCAAATTCTTCGGATTTTGAAAATTAAGCATCTAACCTCTGAGCTTTCCGGCGGAGCCGGACTGGCGGCGCAGCGGCTCCACCGGGCCTTGCGGAGCCAAGGGGTGGATTCCGAACTGCTCCACGGGTTCGGATCAAGCGTCGGGGAAGGGGTGCGGAGGCTCGAGCCAACCGGATCGGCTTGGGCCCGGTATGCGGATCGTTTTCTCGACCAGCACGTCTGGAAAGCGCAGCGGCAGGGCGCAGGGTTGTTCAGCCGAACCCGGCGCTGGATGCGTGGCGGGATGCGGGAGGCGTTGGCGGGAGCGGACATCCTCCAGTTGCACTGGATTGCCAAGTGGCTCGACTGGCCGGCGTTGTTCGCCGCCATTTCGGTGGAGACGCCGATCATCCTCACACTACATGATGCGAGTTTTTTTGCGGGGGGGTGTCATCAGACAAATGAGTGCATTCGTTTCCAAAGCCATTGCGGATCTTGCCCGATGCTCCGTCGTTCCGGGCCGCGGGACCTTTCCCATCGCGGTTTCGAGATCCGCCAGCGTTGTTTCGCCGGGCGAAAAATTATCGCGGTGCCGAACAGCGGTTGGACGAAAAGGCACGCCAGCCAAGCGGCCTTGCTGCAGGGCATCGAGATCACGGAGCCGATTCATCCGGGGATCGACACGGAGGCGTTCCGGCCGCTGGATCGGCAGGCGTGCCGGGAGATCCTGGGTATCCCGCCGGACCGGTTCGTGGTCTGCGCCGGGAGCGCGGACCTGGGGGACCGGAACAAGGGGATGGGGATCCTGCTGGAGGCCTTGGGCCTGCTGCCGGCCGGGATGCGGGCGGGGACAACGCTTTTGACCTACGGGGCGGGGGTGCTGCCCGGGGAGGTGCGCGGGGTGGCCGTGCACCCGGCGGGGCCGGTGGCCTCGGAGCGGCTGCTGGCGGCAGTCTACTCCGCGGCCGACGTCTATGTGACGCCCTCCCAGATGGAGACATTTGGGATGACGGCGGCGGAGGCCGGGGCGTGTGGACGGCCGGTGATCTGCTTCGCCACCGGCGGCTTGCCAGAGATTGTAGAGGATGGAGTCAACGGTCAGCTCTTGCCGCTGGCTTCCGGGGCGGCCGGCTTGACGCGGGCGCTGGAGGAGGCGGAACGGAATCGTGGCCTGTGTAAAAGGATGGGAGAGAGCGGTCGGGAGCGGGCGGTGGCCAAGTTAGATCTAGCAATGTCAGCGAGGGAGTATGTCCGCATCTACTCAAATCTTTTCAAAAAGAAGTAAAAATGGAAAAGAGAATCACAGCAGAGATCCGTGGCTTGCAGTCAGAGGGGAGATAT
>RGVZ01000410.1 GCA_010029825.1 bacterium
GGCGGTGGGCCTGGATGAAGTGAGCACCCACGACAAAGGCAAGCGTGCGATTGCGTTCACCAGGCGCGTGCACGCCCTGTTCGTATCCTTGTTCCATGACGGTGCGTGGTTCGTTGATCGTGATCCAGTGCTGCACCGTGGGAAACAGATCGACGAGAACGAGTGCGTAACGCACAAAATTGTCGATTCCCTCTTGTGTCAGCCAAACGTCTTGGCGGTCCAAGGGTGTATCCCAATGAAACATGGTGACCCAAGGGGTCATGTTGCGCGCGTCGAGGACGCCCAAGACGCGTTCGTAGTAGTGGACACCGTGCGCATTCGGTGTCCACTCATCGCGGAGTGGAAAAATGCGGGACCAGGAAATGGACAGGCGCACGTGCTGGATCTGCATGGCGGCCAGCACGTCCACGTCAGCGACCCATTGATCGAGCGACGCCAGGTTGCAGGCGCTATCACCGTTGGAGCGGTCGGCAATGTGCGCACCGTCGTCGGCGTGGGAAAAGGCGTCCCAAACGGACCACGTGCGCCCGCCGCTCCGCGGCTGACCCTCGCTCTGATAGGCGGAAATGGCGACGCCCCACTGCACCGCGTTCGCGTTCGCATTGGCACCGCCGAGATACAGTGCTATCGATAATGCACCGATTGTGCTCCATAACGATCCGAAACGCATCGTTTTGCGAACAATCAATATTAGAATGAGTCAATCTATCCATCACAGCAACTTTGTTTTCTTTCCTCCCCTCACTGGAAAAGAAGCGACATGCGCGATTCACGTTGGCCCGCACTCGCACGCCTCGTCGACTATCTACACGAACGGCAGATACGCATTCCTGCACTTCGCGCACTTCAAATCTTGCATTATGGCGGTTCCTTCCTTCTCGTTTACCTCACGTTCTTTTCCCGATCGCCCGCGATGCTCTCGTTCATCATTGTTCTGAACCTCTTTGTCATCTTTCACTGGTACAAGATCAACGCCTGCATTCTCACGCTCCTCGAGGATTACCTGCGATGCACACCCCGTGCACCCAAACACCCCCTCTACGACATTTTCTTTGAAGCCGTCGCCATGCTCATGGTCCTCGTCGCCCTCTTTCGACTCCGACGCCTCTGTCCGTGCCCTCACACGAAGAACGTTAAGAAAATGAGAGGGCGAAACTAAGAAAAACATCTGGTAGATGGATCATGGAACCAACCACGCAAGAAAAAGCCGTCGTCACGGCCACGACTGCTAGCCCGATGTCACCACCGCGTTTCGATGACCTCGTCATTTCCACCCGCACGGTCGTCGTGTCGTCCAACACGACGCTGGACGTGACGGCCATTTCCGATTGGTTCGTGCCCTACGCCGCCGCGTTTGCTGGCGATGGGGCGGTGCACCGAACCATGGTGCTGCAAGGCATGACGGTGGCGCTCACAGACATTTACTACAAAAAGTCCTTTCGCAACGCCCTCAACGTCGTCTACCGCATCCATGACACGGCCACCAGCGCCGACCGTCGTGTCAACATGAAGGTCCACAAGAACGGCAAATTCCAGTTGACAGGATGCAAAAAGATGCGCTACGCCCAAGTTTGTCTTTGGCACTTTCTCGAACTCATCCACGCCGCCCTCCCCACCGCCATTACCTGCGACGGCGCCGACATGCAACTCTTTTTCCAGACCGTCATGACGAACGTGGACTTTAACCTCGGCTTCATGGTCAACCGCCGCGAACTCGACCTTCTCATGAACACGTCCACCGACTACTATTCCCTCCTCGAAACCAGCTTTGGCTACACCGGTGTCAACATCAAGTTCCCGCTCCACATGAAGTGGTGGGAGACGCCGTGTCCCGCCATGCGCTGGACGCTCGGCACGCAGGGGGAAATCCAGTACGCGCTCGCGCCCCTCAACACGTTTGTTCCGGAAACCGCCATTGAGCGCCTCCGACGCAAGGGCAAGTTCAACACCTTTCTCGTCTTTCACAGCGGCAAGGTCATTATGAGCGGCATGTTCACCGCCACCATGCGCGAGGACTACGACACCTTCCTCGCCATGATCCAAAAGTGGCGCCCGCGCATCGAGCAGCGAATGCTCGCTTAACGAAAGAGGGGTGACGGACAAACCATCATGACCGATCGAGCCTCCGTTGCGCAGCTATGGTCGCGACAGGATCGTCTCGGTTCCCACGAAGTGGCGCTCCTCTCCCAGGTCGGTCAGCGGGTGCTGCTGCTCTTTTACGAGGCCGACAGACAGAGGTGGTCCTCGCAAACGTGTTTGGAACGCTTGCCACTGCATCTCGATAGCCTCTTCTGGCAAGCACAACCCGCCGACCGCATCCTTCGCTCGCCTATCCACCTCGTTTGCACGGAGGACGGTTCCGTCATGATTACCGAAATGACGGGCATGACCGTCCTCGTCGACAATGACGCCTTTTTGCGTAGAAACGCCTCTTTTCTACCCATTGACGCCACGCACTGCTTCCTCCACTTTCTCGCGTCGGCCCACCACAGTTGGTCACACGCCGCCGCAGCCCACCGGGACGATCCGCGCGCCTTTTTCGCGCGTCTCTCGTCCCACGCCTTTCCCTCGGCCAAACGCGTCTCCCTCACCTCTTGCGTCTCTTGCCAA
>RGVZ01000042.1 GCA_010029825.1 bacterium
TCTTGGCCCAGCCCGCGTGCTGACCCTGCTCCATCAGTTCCCGCAGAGCGTCGATGATGTCAGCGGTGTTTGTGGCGTAAGTGAAGGGGAACGCACGGGCGTATCGAAGGTAAGCCAGAACGTCGGCTCGCTCCTCCTGCTCAGGCCGGGCAGCACGAAGCTCCTCGTTTTCCTTCCGGAGACGATCAATGGTGCTGATGATGGCGCCCGCTTCCGCGGGGTAGACCGGCCAGCACTCCGAGTTGTCCGCTGAACGCTTCAGGCAGTCCAGCACGTACTTGAGGCCAGGGGGATCCTTCGGGTCGGTCATGCTTCCTCCGTCAGCGAGTACAGGCGCCTGAGGTGATTACCCCACTCAATCGCCTCATCCCGTGAGGCGAATCGCTTCGCATCATGTATCGACGTCGTTCGTCCCTCTGTGGGGATGCCAGAAGTACGGACGTACCAAGGGACGCTGCTGTACTTCACGACCGCCAGGAGGACCCAGTAACTGTGGTTCTCTTCAAACTGCATCGGACTTGTCCTTGTTCGCTCTGAGCATGTAGGTGAGCGCAGCCCCGTAGATGACTACCAAAGCCGCAGTCCAGTAGAGGGCATGAGCTAACCGACGTCTCACGCCCGGCCTCGAAGTTCGACGAGTTCTTCACGGAGTCGCTCAATCTCGTCTACGCACGCAGCCAGGTCGATCACGATGTGGCCCTCGTAGAACGTGCGGTGCTCCATCTGCTCCTTGCGGAGGTGCCTCTGCTTGATGGCCTCGATGTCGAGTTCAGAAGGGAAAGACATCCTCAGCCTCCTCGTGCCTCTTGGCGTGAATGGCGTGGACTAGCCACAGATAGGGGTTGTCCCCCGCGAACGCGAGCTCCATGTTGACATCAGTCGGGTTGTGGGACAGCCATGAGGCGATCAGCGACCGCTCGTAGTCCCTGCCCTGTTTCTGCCCTTGAGTCGCTACGCTCTCGATCGCACGAACGAAGGCTTCTGTCGAAGCGCCCACCTCGGGGATTTCCTTGCCGGCCTCGCCTCTACCGAGCCTCGTCTGGAGCGTAGCTCGAATGGTCCGGAGCGTATTGAAGGCTTCCTCGACCTTCGCTCCCGCGATGTCACCCGCGAGGATCGGACCGTTCAGAGCAGCGGTGTTGCCGTAGTCGCCCACGATCTTGGACACGAGAGTCTCGTAGAAGACGCGGAAGTTTAGGTTCCCCTCCATGAACCCCCGCATGGAGATCACGTTTTCGTGGGCGGCCGCAACTGCCTGCTCTAGACCGTGCTGAACTACGTAGTGACCTCCGTCCGAGTGGATGTTGGCCAGAAGATCCAGCAGGAGGTCATGAGACATTTGGAGCTTGCGGATTTCTTCGGGGGTCATGGCGCGACCTCGTACCACAGACCCGACGCGATTGCCATCTGGCAGTACGCCGCGGTGACCTCGTCGGCGAGATTGAGGAAGGTCTCGTCCTTCGGGATGATGGTCACCAACGCCCCGCCGTCCGGGTCACAGCAGTTCAGGATGAAGTACGGTTCCTCCAGAAACTCGTCGCTCTCCACGCTCACGATGCGGAGCGGACGACCCACATGAAGGACTGACATTCCAGCCCTCCACGCGAACCCCTTGGACTTCGTGAGGTGTACCTCCCACGCTTCTCGTTCAGTCATGTCTCCTCCATCGGGATGGCGTCCACCTTCGCGATGCGCTGACCCAGCCAGCGGATGCAGTTCACCGCGATCGAGTTCCCCAGCGCCTTGTAGCGGTTTCCGTCCACCGGCCTCTTGTGCTTCCTGGGGATGTCCGTGTACCCGTCAGGAAAGCCCATCAGCCGTTCACACTCCAACGGCGTCAGGCGGCGCACCCGCATCTTGTGGGACACGCCCTGCGAGCCAGTCGTGTCGATGGTGTAGGACGGGTCGCCTGCCTGCCCGATGCCCAGACCGTTCTGCTTCTTGGTGATATCCCTGCAGTCCTGGATCGGGTACGTCTCCACGATGGCAGCAGAGCTGGCGTTGTCCTTGGCCAGACAATGGCAGGGATCGCCGGGTGAGCGGCTCTGAGCGTTGAGAGGATGCGTCACCTGAAGTAGGTCGTACGGGACGGGCTGCACGGGGATGATGCGGCCACTGAACGCGTCCTGACCGTTCAGTCCTCCCCCGTGGTGCGCTCCATCGGAGAGGGTTCCGCAGACATCTGGGACACCTGCCTCAAGGCTTCGCCCAGAGGCTCCGGCAACTTCTTCCCGCGTCCGGCGGCTCGGCGGATGATCCCCGCGCACGCTTTCGGGCTCAAAAAGAACTGCTGCGGGACGTCGGACGTCTCCTGAAGAATGTCCGACAAGGAACACACGCCGGCGTCGTTGAGGGACGGCTCGGGGAAAGCCGTCCACTCGGACGTACTGAGCGTCCAGCACCCGCCAGGCGACGCCATACCCGAGTTCTTGAAGCCCCCCGACGAGGGAAGCGAAAGCCCGTCCGCTGTCGGCAGACAGAGAACCGGGGACGTTTTCCCAGCAGATCCATCGGGGACGAGACGCGGCGACCAACTGGACAAAGGAGAGCGCAAGGCTTCCTCGAGCGTCTGAAAGCCCGCCACGGAGTCCGGCGATGGAGAAGGACTGGCACGGAGTGCCCCCGACGAGGAGGTCGAGCTTCGGGCCTTCGCCTGCTTGGTAGAGGGGGATGAGCTTCGTGAAGTCGCCATGGTTCGTCACCTGTGGGTAGTGGTGGTTGAGAAGACTGGAGCAGAACGGGTCGATCTCTGCGAACCACGCAGGGGTCCATCCGAGCGGCTCCCATGCTGCTGTGGCGGCCTCGATGCCGCTGCACACGGAACCGTAGATCATTGATGCCTCGCGACGAAGTTGGTGGGAAGGTCTTCAGGGGTTAAGGAGGGGGCATGGAAACAACGCCATGTCCCAAATGCGGTAGTCGATCCACCCATGTCTCGACCTCCCGGAGCCCGTACATGGGCGGGGAGCCCGACATGATTTTCCACTGCAGGACTTGCGGCACGCGAATCTACGGCCCCGAGAAGGTCAAGGGGCTTGTAGCAGCTCACGCTGCCGCTGTCCAGGCCGCTGCAGAAAGGGAGCAGAAGCGGCTGGAAGAGGAGCGCCGCTGGCTGCGCGAGAAGGAAGAGCAGGAGCTGGCCGAGAAGAAGGCGAAGGCGGAAGCGAAGAAGAAGGCCGCTCGCGCTGCCGCCGTTCAGGCCGAAATCCTTGCTGCTGCAAAGTGCGCCTGGCCTTCCTGTCCGAACGATCACACGATGACGTCGAAGTACTGCTCTAGAGTCTGCAGCAACAAGAACGCCCACGCAAGAGCCAAGAGCAAGAAGGCCGTGGCGGTCTAATCGTTCGATTCAGGCGGCTGCGCCTCGTCAGGGAAGAGAGCGGTCTCGAGCTTCTGGGCGGCCTCGAGCATGAGGCCTTCCTTCCACGCGTTCGCGCTGTCCTCCCGTACAGTCTCCATTGCACGCTGAATCTCTGATACTGCAGCCTCGGTGTGAGCCCGCCAGTTGTTGGGTGCTGACATTGTACCTCCTAATGTTGTGTCTTTCACGAGTCTGAACCCGCGATCGACGGACTTGGATCTGATGTGAACACCGGTCAGGGCCGGTTCTTCGTACCAGTGCGCGTGGCGAAGGGTCCAAGACCCATGGCCGCTCTCACCTTGCATGAGCTTTGGGGCACGAGGGCGTTTCATCGGTCGTCCCAGACAAGCCTGATTCCGATCATCGCGCTGGGGGACCCGTTCGGAGGAAGAATCTGCATTGCAGGCCGCCTCCCTAGCCGGTAGAACCCGCCCCGAACGAAGGCCATGTTCTGATGGTCACTCAAGGACACCGCAAGCCTGAACCCGCTCAGCGGCTCAGCGTAGGACGAAGCGGAACTTACTTTGACTGCCCCTCCCGAGTGAACGATCCAGGGGCTGCCCCTCTTGTTCTGCCAGCTCATGTTGAGTGTCCCTCGCGAGTCTGAACCCGCCGTATTTGTCGATGTGAGTGTTCTGCTGAAGTTGGCGGGTGTTCATGGCGTTCTTTCCCGCCCTCTCGTTCATGCTCCACTCGTTGTTGATGAAGGACAGACCGATCCTGTTGTGCAAGTTCCACGGCTGCGTCCTCATGAGGTGCCTTCAGTGAAGGCCAGGCGGAAGCCCAGTTTCGCTGTCTTCGAGGACGGACGCGCTGCGGTGGTGCGAACCACCCGATCCACGGATGCAGTGTGATTCCCGCTCCCCATCACGTTCAGGTAGGACTGACCTTCGTCGTGAACTACGCGAAATCCCAGCACCTGCCCGTCGTTGGTGGGTGCGATGTCCCCGATGGGCTGTGGCTGTTTGATGTTCATGCCCCAGTACCCGCCGCGGAACCGCTGCATTGCCCCGTCATCTTTCTTTCCCTTGTTTTCCACGCTACCCCCTATGAGTCCAAGATGCCGTCTTCGTCCCAGTCCATCCCCAGAATCCAGCGGAGGGCCATGAGCTTGCCGTGCAGCACGCCCACCTCATATTCGTCGTGCTGGATGCCGTCCAGGTGCTCCTGCGAGTATTCCTTCTCCACCTGACGAGCTTTGGCCTCGGCCTGCTTCACGATGTCGTCGGGGACGTGCTCGGGCATCTCCATCGTCATGTGCCTGGCGTACCACAGTTGGTCGAAGAGCCTCTGCTCCTCCGCCAGAACCTCAATCTTCTTTCTCATTGTCACCTCCAACCTCGTTTCCCCAGCAGGTCCAGTTCTCTCGTTCCCTGCGTGCGAACACTTCCAGGTAAGGACCCTTGCTGCGCTTCTCAACGAGTTCCATGAACGCGTCCGGCTTCTTGGAGTGCAGCCCCCGGTCAGCGGTGATTACCGACGGGATGGTCTTGTCGTCAGTGCGCACGGCGTAGGAGTCTCCTCGAACGCCGAAGAGACAGATCTCGTGCTTCCCGCGGAAGTACTGTCCCAAGCCTATGCGTTGCTTCACCCAGACGACGTTCGTCTTGTACGTGAAGCCGAGCTGGCGCATGAGCCACAGACCGTCCTCGAGGAAGTTGTTCGTCACCCACATGTACATGTGGGCGTTGGCCTCGACGTCGGCCCAATGTGGGCAGCCTGTGATGACTGCGGGCAGGTCTGCGGTCTTGACGAGAGGGTAGTGCCGGTCGGCTCCTCGCTTGATCTTGCCTCCTCCCCGCTCCTGCCAGGGAGGATCAAGGACTACGGTCTGGTACATTGTGTTCTCCTTCGGGGATGTTGATGCGGACGAGGCGGAATCCAAGGCTGGGGTACCTGCTCTCGGGCAGGTAGCGGAAGCTGTACCCCGTGTTGGCCATGGCGGGGTCGTACTCTAGGGATCCACCGTGGGCTACGAGGGCAGGTCCACTCCCTGTCACTTCAGATCTGTCCTGTTGCATGTCTCCTCCACGTTCTGTCGTGCGAGTCTGAAGCCCAAGTGATTCATCCGGGCCATGGGATGGTTGGCGTCGTACATGAAGCGCCGGAGGCCGGCGTAGTTCACACCCCACGAGCCTCCAAGTCTCGCCTGTGCGATCGCCACCTCGAACTGCGGCTTCAGTCTGCCTTCTTCTTCCATGTTTCCTCCTGATCCCTGCACAGGCGGAAGCTCACGGCTTCGTGTTTCACGCCGGGGTTGTCAGCTTCGACCCCTACGTGGCGGGCGCGAAATGCGTCATCCGTCCATGCCGTCCCGAAGTTCACCTGAAGGGGCGGATGACTGACATGCTGTGCTTTCACGACCTCTCCCCGCTGTCCCGTGCCAGCCTGAAGCCGATGTAGTTTTCTTCTGCGAAGGCGTAGTCTGGGATTCCTTCGACCTGTAGCACCTGCTCGGGAAGTTCGACGTCCCACACTGACCCCATGAAGTACTTGATTGATCCGGCCTCGCACTCTAAGGCGAAGTGTTTGGTTGCCTCGCTGATCATCAGTTGTAGTCCTCGTCCTCGAGCTTATTGCCGCAGACACAGTGACCCTCCTTTGCCTCAACCTCAGGGAGCTCGGGGATGGGAGCGCCGAACCTTTCGAGGATCTGGGTGAGGATGTTCTGGATCACCACCACGCCGTCCCCGAGAGGGACCGTGAGTTCAGCCGGCTTTCCGTCGCATCCGGTAGGAGCTGTGTGATTCACGGCATCGAGCGTCAGGTAGACGGCCATCGCGATGTTGACTTTGTCTTCCTTCGTGAGTCGTGTGCTGCCGCACTTGAGAAACTGGTTGGCCTTGCTCTTCTCGCTCATCTGCTCTCCCGTTGATCAGAGTTATTTGTTGTGCTGTGCCACACTAGTCGGAAGCCCACGTAGTGGTCGTAGTCGTCTTTAGGGGTAGTCACATCCCAGGACAGAAGAGGATGCTGGACGCAGTGCGCGCTGCCCCATGACTCGACCTCTCCTGAGTCTCGCGTCAGTCTGAACCCGATGGAGTATGGGAAGTTCATGCTTCCATCCATCGTCTCTGCCGATTCATTCATGCCCGCTACCTCAGGCTCGTCGAAGTAGAGTCCGCCTCGATGCTTCTTGGTCTTCATGTGTTCTCCATGTCGCGGACCAGCCTGATGGACAGGATGTCGTCCTGGTACTTCCCTTCCCAATCAAACTCCCTGATCCAGTGCACTCGATCCTGATTGTCCCGAAACGAACCTCCACGGTGGCATCGGGACAACGCGGCATCATGGATGAGCCTGAAGCCACGATCTCTTCGTTCATGGCTCACGTGCGTGGGAACAGGGTGACCGCCATCCAGGACCTCGTCCGGGAGGTACTGCCATGTTGTTCCCCGGTCGTCTCGATTCATGTTCTCGTCCACGTGAGCCTGAACCCGATGAAAGAGCCGTGGAATGGGGCGTTGGCATCTCTGGCGGTCGGTTCCCCTGCCACCGAGGACGAGAAACGCCATGCGCCTCCCCACAGAGTGCGTGCTCCGGCCTCCCGCGCAAGCCTGAAGCCTAGAGTTTCCGACTCTTCCTCCATGGATCGCTCCACGCTCTCTTGATCTAGCAGGTGCTTGTGATACCAAGCACTTCCGCTGTCATCCCTGCAGTCGGGACTGTTGAACGAACTACTCATACCTGCCCTCCTTCTTGACGGGTGAGAACCTGCTCTCGATGGACGACACCAGCCGAAACCCGACCATGGTTGATGGCCAGTCCACGTCGCGTCTGGACCCGATCGCTGATTTGACACTCCACGGATCTGCTCTCCATCCGTGCGTGCTGCCTACGATGCCCCGCTGTTCGACCCTTGCCCTCATTTTTCAGCCGTGTCTCGCACGAGGCGGATGCCGATGTCCTTGGATGTGGTGTGAGCCATGTAGCCGTTGCGCCACAGGCTCCTGGCTGCCAGCGGGTATCGAGTCCAGTCTGTTCCCAGCACCACCTCATCCCAGTGGTACTTGCGCACCCACTTTCCTAGGATGCTCTTTACTTGGTCGGCCATGTCTACTCCCTGTCCAGCGTGAGCCGGAACCCGACGACCTGAGCTTTCCAGTCGCCTCGTTCTTGGTACGTCGCAAGCTTGCGACCGGGCGCTCTGCACCCGTGAATGCAGCCTGAGAACATCCTGCACTCGCCGTCGTACGCCAGCCGGAAGCCCATCACGCCGGTGGCCCAGACTGGGTCGTCGTCCGTGTACGCAGCACTTGGGGTTTGCGACATGAAGGTGCTGCCCCTGTTCTCTCGCCGTTCGCTGTTATTCATGACCTCTCCCATGCGAGCCTGAATCCGAGGTTGTCGGCAGTTTCTTCGGGGTGGTCGAGCTGCCACTCGGGCTCTAGGACACGAGACTCCCAGCATCGTCCCCGAGTTTCTTGAAAGGCTCCTTCATCGTGCGTCAGCCTGAAGCCGACGATCTCTGTCGGTATCCCTTCGTAGCCGCTGGACGGAGGCTCGGGCGAGTAGTACCCGTGGTGGCTGCCGTAGTAGATCTTACTCACGTGTCCTCCCGCACTAGCCTGAAGCCGAGATAAGAGGTGTAATAGTCGGGATCCACAGTGACGAACGGAGCGGTCCTCCAGTAGACAGCCGTGTTGCGCCACGAACCGTCTCGGATGACTCGACCCGCGTCATCGTGCGCCAGCCTGAAGCCAACTCCTCTGTGCTCTGCCATCGCGGCAACGTCGACTGCTCCTCCCTCCCTAACGGGGAAGGGCCAGATGTGCGTCCGACCTCGTGCTGTCTGCATCATGTCTTCTCCCACACGAGCCGGAAACCGACCACATGATCTGTTTTTGACGGGGCTTGCGGTATCCGCAGCGACGGGGGCGAGCTCTGTTTGCTCTGCCAGCCGTAGACCCGCTGACTTTTGCTGCCCTCGTACATGAGCCTGAAGCCAAGGGCACCTGCCGCCCCTTCGGGATGGCAGTCCGTGGAGGCGCCCCCGTCTTCCGGGAACGGGAATGACCAGCCCACACCTCTGGCGATTTTCATACTTCCTCCCTGACCAGGCGGATGCCGATGATGTCGATCTGCTGCTTGCCGTGGATCCAGACTTCTTCCATCCGCCTGGCCGATCGAGCATGAAAGTCGAACTCGCTGCCGAGCGCGACCTTCTGCTCCGGGGGCATGGGCGGGACAGCGGCGCTGCTCGCGATCTTGCGATTACGGGCACCGCGAGCAGGCCGCAGGGTCATCGTCCCGCCGCTTCGTTGGCTGCCGTAGCCAGGCCCTTCACGTAGTTGCTCCCGTGCACGACGATGCCGACATTGGCTCGGCGGTCATCCAAGGACTTCCTACCGTTGCAGGCGCTCTGTCCCCCGCAGGTTGCACAGGTCAGACGGTGCCCAGCTTCTTTCGATGCCGGACACATCACCATGCGGGGCGTGTCCTTCAGTTCATCAGCGGAACCAAAGGTCGTAAAGGCTCGCCATCCCTCTGCGTTGGCGAGAAGAGCATCAACCGGGCCGTGAGCCGAAGCCATGAGCAGGCTCCGGAAGGCCGGGTCTGCTGTCCGACCCATGTAGGCGTACTTCTCGCTCCACTGGTGGGTGTACCCGCTGGTCTTACCCCCAGCACGACGGACCGGCTCGATGAGAGCCTCCCACACGCCGTAGGGTGCCGCCGCGGGGTCACCGTACGAGCCCGCACGGAAGCCTGCGAGCATCCCGACCTCGGTCAGGGCCGCGCAGAGCTGGCCAACCGTGTCCGGTGTGGTCTTGAGATACGCGCCTCTCTGATAGGCCGCGTAGACCGAGCAGACCATCTTGATGCTGACGTAGCAGCCTGCTCCTCCCGCGTACGGACAGGCTCCGCAGATGGCGTGGTCCTGTTTCGCTCTGACCGCCTCGTTGGGCTTCATGTCCGTGCGGATGATGAAGGACTGAGCCATGGCCCCAGTCTTGGCGTTCGTCGCGTTTCCGAACACCCGGTTGACGATCACCGCGATTTGGACAGACGGATCCAGTACCGACGGCCCCTCGTACACGAGGAAGCCCGTCGGGCTCTTGTTCTTGCTCATGTTCTCTCCTCTGCGTTCAGACTCGGATTGCGTTGTTGTCCTTGAGCCATGGGAGCTTCTCACACATCTCCTCCCACGCCAGCTTGCTGTTTTCGCCGAGCCAGCCTCGGCCATCCTCCTTGAGCCACTTGAGCATGTCCAGGTGCGACGAGAACGCCGCAGCCTTCGCCTTGGTGATGTGCGGCTTGTCGGCGCCATCGCGATTAGGCATGTGACGGACGATCTCTGCGACGTAGGAACCCTTGATGGAGTAGAAGGTGCTCACGTCCACGGTGGGACGGTCTGGTCGAAGTTCACCATCGTCCACCGTGCTGATCTCCCAGCCCGTGAACTGAATGTCCAGGTCACCAGCCTGCTGAAGTCGGAAGTCCTTCGGGGGCCCGAAGGTGTTCCTGCAATACGCAACTCGCTCGACGTAGGTCTCGTAGTTCTCGCTCATGGTCAGATCCTTGTGGTTGGGTGGGGATGAAGGGCCGTGTCATGCCGCCCTTATCCCAGCTTGCCCCGGCTCACACGGGGGCTGGAGGACTACTCCTCGGAGGCTGCCGAGATCGCCTTCGCGGCCTCGATGCCCTTCGGGGTGGAGAAGTACGCCACCTCGGGGAACACACCCACCACCAGGCTCCCGTTCACGAAGAACGTGCCCTCTTCCTTCTGCTTCTTCGCCACGTCGATCTCGGGGAACTTCGCGACCAGACCCTCACCGTCCATGACATCGACCTGCCAGCCCTCGGGGATCAAGCCGGTCGCGCCGATGTACATGGCCACGGGGCGGATGAGCGAAGCGTAGAACGCCTCGATCTCCTCCTCCGTGGTGCGCAGGGCCTCCACCATGTCGATGCGGTGCGACGTACGGCTGATCCCGTCGAAGCCAGCGCTCATGAACTGCTCGAACATCGGCATCATGATGTCGTCGATGGCGTTGAGCTTCGTGCGTGCGGACAGGGTCTTCACGCTGAACGCTGCACCGTTGACGATGTCCGTGAGCTTGGGCTTCTTGAGGTTGCCGTCCTTGTCACACTCTGCCGGGTCGGAACCCTTCACGCTGAAGCGCCGGGCCAGGTACTCGTTGGCCGAGTACAAGGACGAGACGCTCACCATGCGGGAGTCCCCCAGAGTGACGTTGAACTTCGTACGGGAGTCGATCTCACCCGCCGAGATGGCCACGGTGAGGTCGGTGTACGGGTTCGTGGTCTTCGGGTTGTAGTTCAAGGACGCGCTCAGGTCGTGGGACTTGAGCTCCTCGAGCTGCTCCGGCGTCCACTCATCGGCCTTGGCGGAGCCGCCCAGGCACGCGGAAAGGAGACCGCGCTTCACCGTCAGCATCATCAGGTGCTCGAAGGTGTCCGAGGGCGGGAACTTGACGCCCTGACTGAACGGAACAGCAGCCAGACCCGTGAGGTCGATCGTGTACTCCACGGTGTGATCGAAGTCCCCGGTGAGCCAGCCGCCCTCCACCAGAGCCGCGTGCAGCTTCTTGGAGGAGATCTTCAACGTCAGGCTCGGCAGGTTGACCTCACCATCGCCCACGAGGGTGTAGGCACGAATCTCCCGCAGATCCAGCTTCTTGCCAGCCACCGACGCCACGTGCACGCCATCCTTGTACAGGTCAGCCGTACGCATCACCTGCATGTTGATGGTCGCGTTGGAGTTGTTGATCTCGAAGGTCGCCACGCTGACCGTCGCTGCATCGTCGGTGGGCACGAGGCGGGTGGAGGAAGGGACGAACGTGCTGTTGACCCACTCACCGGCCAGGCGCTTCACGCTGCGCCGCTTGTACCCCTTGAGGGTCTCGGTCAGGTTGAGCGTGAAGTCCTTGCGGTGACGCTCGAGCACCTGACAGAGTTCCGCCACCGACCCGGCGCTGCTTCCCAGACCCTTGCTCGTGGACGCGACCAGACCGTCGAAGTCACCGCCGATTCGCTTGTCGAGGTCATCGGCGAATCCAGCGAGCGCCTCCGAGGTCAGGTCCTTGTAGTGCTGACGGAGCAGGGTCTGGTCCCCCGTGCCGCAGAGCGCGTACTTGGCGTCGTTGAGACGACCGACCGCAAGAAGGCTGCGGGCGAACACGTAGACCGGCGTGGCGTCAGAGCCGATGGCCTCAACACGCTTGTCCTTGTCCCACCGCTCCTGCGTCACCTTCTTGAAGCGGTAGAGCTTGGTGACGTCGTCCGGGCCGACGCCCTTCACCGCGAAGTCGACGGTGTTGCCGTTGACCTTCTTCTGCGTGACGTTGTGCACGGCCAGGAAGTCGCTGTCCTCCTTCGGAACGTGGATGGCAGGCAGCACGCGACCCGCGAGGAGCGCCGTGGTGTCGTGCAGGGCGTCGAAGACCTGCTTCACCGTCTTAGCGATGACCGTCTTCCCCGAGAGCGACTGAGAGATCCGGTCGAGGGTCTTGAAGTCAGACCACGAACCGTACGCGATGGTGTTCGCGTACACGTTGGGGAAGTCCTTCTGGACGGTCTTGATCCACTTGTCCACCAGCTTGGCCTCCGCAGCCGGGCTGGAGTCGTTGAACCAGCCGTCGGTGTGGATGCTGACTGCCGTGGTCTCACCCGCGACGACGTGCTTGAGGCTCTCCTCCAGAGCACCGCTGACCGAGGTCAGGCAGGTGGCCTGGATGCTGCGGATCTGATCCACGAACCCGTTGTTCGGGTCGAGCACCTCGCTCACCTTCTTGCGCCCGAAGTGCAGGGTGAAGTCACCCTTGGACGAGTAGGAGATGAGCGTGAGCAGCAGCTCGCTGTTGGTGAACTCCTCCGCCACCATGACCTTCTCGACCATGGCGCGGGTGTCCTTCATCGCGCTGTACATGGACCCCGAGCGGTCCACGATGACGACGTGGTGGGACACGGTGGGCTCGAGGACGGGCTTGGGAACCTCGACCTCATCGACGAAGTAGAACTCCTTGGGGGTGCCCGTGAAGTCGTAGAGAGCGAACTTGATGTTGGAAGCCATGTTGTCTTACTCCTGTGTTCTAGCGGTTGGGGTCGGCGTTATCGCCATCTAGCAGTTGCTTCAGGTTGTCTTTCTCAGTCGAAGGCGAGTGAGCGATGAATGCGACGATCGGCGTCAGACACTCGAGACACAGGTCCATGCCTGTGTGCGAGTCTCGGAACGTCCTCTCCTCCCATCCAGAGCAGCTCTCGCACTTCCGCTCCATCGTGAGCATTACTTCTTCTCCTTTCGCAGAGCGTCGTTGAGCTTGTGGTACACCTCCGTCCACCCGGTCCCGCCAGACTGAACGCAAGCCCACGCCACGGCGGCACTCGCAGCCTCGAACAGGTCGCGGCTGATGGTGACTTCCTGCTTCGGCTCGGTCACCTCCTCGATCTCGGACTCACCGTCCAGATAGTCGGAGGTGTCCTCCCCGCGGATGAGCTGCCGGGCGAGCTTGAAGCGAGGCGCCCACGAGTCGAGTGCGTTCTCGGGACGGCCGCTCACGTGCTTGTCGATGTACTCGTCGAGTTCCTTCTCGCTACGGAACAGCCACTCGCTGTGGTCCGCAGAGCCGCGAAGGTTCTCCGCGAGGTCGGGGCAGGCAGCCATCGCGGTCAGGTACACCTCACGGTAGTGACGCCGCGCCTCATGGTTGTTCGGCACACCCACGTACACGCGGATGCTCCCGAACTTCTCCTTGGTCTGGTGGATGGTGATGCCTCCCGCTCGCAGGGCTTCCCCCACGAGGTAGGCCATCGCCCCCGGACTGGGCTTCACGGTGCTCATGCGTTCTCCTACTTGACGAAGGCGTAGAGGTTCTTGCTGTTCTTACTCCCCACGACCTTGATTCGCCCCTGCGACTTCATCCGCGAGACAGCCACCTGCAGGCTGGGGCTGTAGTTGCCCGTGGCCTCACGCAGGTCCGCCAGGCTCATGGGTCCGTCGTTGCGGAGGGCGGTCAGCACCTGGATGCTCGGGCCCTTCTTCTCGAGGTGCTTGGTGTCGAAGTCGATGATGAGCTTCTTCACCTTGGGCGCAGGGGTCGGCTCCGGGGCAGGAGTCGGGGTCGACACCGGGACGTTGTGAAACGAGATAGTGCGGCTGTCCACGTCGATCTCCTCCTCGACCTGAGTCAGCGCGGCGATGGTCGCGGGCTGGATGTGAACCTCCAGAGCGTCGATGTTGAGCTCGGCGAGGATCTGCTCCTCGGTCGGGGGCGGGTCCGAGTAGGTGCTGATGTACTTGACGGTGATGATGTAGGGCTTGACCTTTGCCATGATTCACTCCTGAGTGATTGCTTGCGGGAAGAGACGGGGCGGGGCATGCCGGTCGGCAAACCCGCCCCTACGATATCGCACGGCGTATGCCGCGTCGACTTTTTATTGATGCTTCGCGAGCCAGAGCCAGCCCTGAACCCAGTAGCCGGCCTCGGTGGACAGGACCTCCGCGTCCTCGTCCACCCGCACGTCGTCCGTCTCGAACTCGAGGATGCCGTTCAGTCGGGCTGTGCGCATCTCCTCGGAAGACTGAACGGTGACATCGTCTGCCAGCCGCTGCACGAGCGAGCGGAAGACGGTGTGGTCAGCTTCGCAGAGATCCTCGGACGCCTCCGCCAGGCGGCGGAGGACGTCGAGTTCGTCGGGGTTGATGTAGTGACGAAAGCCGTCCCTCATCCTCCCTCCTCCGCGGCCTTGCGGCGCTTCACGTAGTCGGCCCACGCCTCGTCGTACTTGGCCTTGTCCTCCGGGCGCATGGTCCACTGGTAGACGACACCGACAAGGTCATTGTGACCGAGGCTGTTGGTGGTCTCCGGGTGGGTCCCCACGTCAGGAAGCTCAGGGAGCGGCCACTTCGAGAAGTCAGCGTCCTCGGGGATGAGGCGCTCAGCCGCCTTGAGCTCCTCCTCCAGCGGGAGCCGCCACGGGATGCCGTCTTGCTCGGCCTTCCAGCAGGCGTAGTCCATCGCGTCGTACCACGAGACGTTGGTCACGGGCTGCTTGGGTCGCCCTCCCACGGTCTTGCCCTTGTCACGACCTGTGGCGTCGCAGAACGCCCAGTATTCTTCGTTGGTCACGAGATCGGGTGCGATCTCGACGAACAGCAGGTTCAACATTCGTTTGTTCTCCTTGGTGGTGTGTGCGGCTTAGAACGCTTCCTCGTCCATCAGTTCGTCCTCGTCCTCCACGAGACGGACGATGCGCCCGTTGACCTTGGGCTCCTCCGCCACCGGCTCGGCGACCGGCTTGGGGTCGAACTCCGTGCTCGTGTAGAGGGTGTCGCCGTTCGCCGCGGTGTAGGACATCGGCCGGATCATGCCCGCCTTCTTGAGGCGGTAGATCGTGGTGTTCACGATGTTGCTGCCAAGGCCCAGCTTCTCGCGGATCTGCGTGGAGGTCATCGCCACGTTGTTGCGGATGAACTCCCAGATCTTGTGGGGGTCACTCCCCTCCTCGAAGTTGATGACCTTGCCGTCAGGGGACTCGGCGTGGACGACCTTCGGGAGCGTCTCCTCGTCCCCGGTGGTCTTCGCCTTGACCTTGATGGGAGCCGCACCCGGCTTCCGCCCGCCCTTCTTCGCAGGGGCCGCGGCCTGAACCGGGGCGTCCTGCTTGACGGGGACGGGGGACGGGGCCGGGACGAGGCCGGTGCCGTTGAACACGAGGTTCACGGCCTCGTACTGGAGGGTGGTGCCGAACTCGGCCAGGGCAGCCTGAACGTCCTTGACGTTGGGGGCCGTGGAGGCGAGGAGCTTGATGGTGATGATGGTCGGGGTGCTGGTCGTCATGATGTCATGCCTCTGCGATGATTCGCGTAGTGAGATGGGTGATGAACGAGTAGAGAGCGTCGGCGCACTCTACGGGATGGCCTGGTCCGAACGTGGCAACCTCTCGGTTGTCCACTACGAGGGTGATGGTCTCCGCGTGCTGCATGGTGCGAAGGCTCACCTTGCAGGGTCGAAGCAGTTCCTCAGCCGCCGTGCCCGCCTCCAGGAGACGAGCAGCGGCGAACTGAAGTTCGAGGTCAGGAATCTGCATCCCTGCCTCCGCGGATGACCGTGAACGGCGATGCCGTCGCGTTGTTCTGCTTGGGCTTGTCCTCCTTGGGTGGGGGTCCGAACTCCATGACCTGAACGCCTTCGGTCAGGGCGAAGTTCTTCACGGCCTCGGGGATGGGGATGTCGATCGCCGCTGCTTCCGGCTCATCGAAGCCATCCTCGAGCGTCCTCAGTTTCGCGTTGCGGTCGTGAGGCCGATACCGCAGGAACCGGGGATCCGTGTGCTGGTGAGCCTTCGCGAAGCCCTGCTCCATGGCGGCAAGGAACGCGTTGTCCTTGCGCCTGGGCAGGTGCTGCCAGAGCTCGAACACGGCCCCAGAGATGCCCGCGGCGCCTCGACCGCGGCAGGCGATCTCGAAGTCCTCCCACGCCTTGGAGCGCGCGGTCGGCTCGTCCCAGAAGGCCCGGTAGAACCGAGCCTGGGCTTCGATGATCTCCTGCGCCAGCCGCCATGCCTCTTGCATCTCGCTGGTCGACTGTGAGGTGAAGCGGTTCAGGGCCTCCCTCACGTGCTCGTACTGATAGAGGGGACTCAGCCCCTGACTCTTGGTCGCTGCCACGCTGCCTCCTGTTAGTCCATCGCTCGGTGAGCGGCCTTGACCAGCACGGGGACGAGCTCACCAGCGGCACGCTCGATCTTCTCCTGCTTGTCGATGCCGAACTTCCCCTCGTGAGCGGCCCGGGTGATGATGTTGATGACGTCCGCCAGGGACTCGTTACCCGGCTCCGCGTTACGGCTCGCGAGGAGAGCCTGAACCGTGGCGTTCGTCGCCGTCATCCCGTCGATGCGGCCCGCGTCCAGCAGGGCGTTGATCGCCGTGTAGACATCCTTGTACTGCTCACCGAAGATCTGCACCTTCGTGATGGGCGTGCGGCGGAGGAAGCCCCAGTCCTTGGCGAAGCCCTGAACAAGGTCCTGAGCCTTCGCGGTGGCGGAGGTGAGGTCAACGACCACTCCATCCATCGAACCGCGGTGCGACTTGCGCATGACCTCTACCGAGGCGTTGTCGATGATGATCAGGTTCTTGCAGAGGTTGCGCCAGACCAGGAGGTCAGCCTTGATGCTGCCGCCACCCGTGTCGGACGAGCGGAACCGTAGACCCGCCTTGAACACGTCACCCGCTGCGAGGTTGACGATGCTGTCAGCGTGCCAGATGGCGTCCACTCGCATCGAGGAGTCGTCGGGCTGGTAGAGAGCCAGTCCACGAGGCGCGTTCTCGCCGAACTCGATCTGCATCTCACGGAACGGGTCAGACAAGACCTCCGCGATGCGGTCCGCGTCGAAGGTGGAGTAGGTCTTGCCGACGACAGCGTAGACCGACCGCATCCCATTCGCGGAGAGGCGGGTGCGGGCCTTGAACTCGTAGTCGGGATCGACCTTCACGATCTGCTTGTTGAACACCTCGGCGCGGTCAGCCGGGTCGAGCACCGAGAGGAACTCGGCAGCCCGAGGGAACTGATCCGTCATCCGGGCGCACAGCTGCCGAAGGCCGTTACCCTCGAGCACGATGGTGCGGGGCGTACCGTCCGGGTTCTTCGCACCGTCAACGCGGTAGAGCAGGCCGTTGGGGAGCATCCGAAGACGCTGCGGGTGGAGCGTCAGGTCCAGACGCTTCTCCGCTCGGACTGCATCCTTGATGCCTTGCAGACCCTCGACGGTCATCGGCATCTCGCGGTGCTGCTTGTGCGAGAGGTGGAAGTTGTCGCCACCCAGCTTCTCGGTCACGAAGCCCGGCGCGTAGATGGGCGGGGCCATCGCGATGCCGAACTGCTTGACGTGCTCCTCGTGACGCTTCACACGCTCCGCAGCCTCAGCATCGACCTCGGCGTGTTTCGCGGTGTAGGTGACCTGACCGCTCTCGCGGACGGGCTCGGTGATGATGGGCTGACCCACCGTGTCCTCCTTCTTCACGCTCTCCTCCTGGCGCTTCGGGTTGCTGATGGTGCCCCGGTCGGTCACCGTCCCGTCCGAGTGGGTGTCGGGCTGAAGTTCGCCGATGCCCGTGCACTTGATGATGCAGACGCCACTGTTGTGCGCCTTGGAGACGGTGGCCTGACCCCAGGTCTTGAAGGGTCCGATGTAGCTCCCGTCTGCGAGTTCGACGGCGTACTGGTCGTAGTTGAGCTTGAGCTTGCTGGTGTCCATGTCCTGTCCTCGTGGGTGAAAGAAAGGGGAGCGAGAGGTCATCCCCCTCGCCCCCCTTATCGGGAAAGCCGTTTCTTTGTCAAACGGCAATCAAGCGGTTTCTGCGAGTTCCTCTCCGATCGTCTCCGCGAGCTCCATCGCGGGAGTCATCTGCTGGTAGTCCCAGATGATTCGGGGGTGCTCCGTGCGGAACTCACCGCGCCAGAAGACCCAGCGCCATCTGGTGTCGTCCTCACCGAGCATCTCGATGTAGCTCCCGTGCTCGATCAGGTGCGCGAGGTTGAACCACAGGTCCTCGTCATCGCCGAGCTTCTCGCCTGAGAACGTGACGCTGACGAGGTCACCGTCGTCGCTGAACTCCGTGTCCCAGCGCCACTCCGCCAGGGCATCGTCCAGAGTCAGGGCGTTCATCACCGTCTCCTCGTCCACCCACGAGAAGCGCGGTTTGGCGATACCCTCGTCTACCTCGTACATCTTCTTGATGACCGAGAGTGCCTCCGCGACGGGGTTGGAAGCGTAGTAGCCCATGTCATCCCTCCGGGGTCGTAGGCAGGTTGAAGATGAAGTTGCCGTCAAGTTCGAGGTTGTCGAACGCGTACTCCTTGTAGCGGTAGAGATAGGAGTGCTCGAACGAGTCTTTGACCCAGCCGTCCTCAGCCAGGCGCTGGTTCTCGAGGAGCAGGATCCTGTCCATCATCTCGACGAGGGTCGAGTCGTCCACGAACCAGCGTCCGGCGCTGGCTTTCGTGCAGAAGTCGCACCACGCCGCCACAAGGTCCTTGCACGGAGCACGCTTCTCGCTGTTGAGATCATGGCTCACCCATCCCTCGATCACGCAGGCCGCTGAAAGACCGATCATGAAGAAGCCCCACCGAGAACCTTCGTTCACTGGGGCAGACACGCTCTTGAGCGTATCAATGAGTGCTGTCGAGTTTGCCTTGAGCTGATTTACGTCCCGGCTCTGCGTCAGATACCGGAGTGCGTCGATGTCCATTACATGCCTCCCTCAAACCGTTCGCCGACCGTCCACCCGCCCGCCTGCATGGAGAGCGAGAAGATCTCGGTCACAGTTATGCTGTCCAGATACTCGACCCTGCACAGGTCGGGTCGAGGGTCGCCGTGGTAGCGGACAAGCCGCATCCTGCCCCCTCCGCCATTGAGCGCGATGTAGGCCTTGCCCGAATCGTTCACGAAGACATCGCCCCTGCACATCTTGGCGAGGGGGTTGCGCTTCGGAGACCTCTTGCGGTTGGCAACCACCTCCAGCCTTCCCTGGAGTGGAGTACCATCCTTGCCCATCCAAAACGTGTTGCGGTTCTCGTCGCGGTGGAGCGTGACCCACTCTGACTCATCAAGGGTCTGACATGCGTGCCGGGATGCGTCCACTCGGTAGTTGTCGAAAAGGCGGATCGTCTCTCCTCTCCTCGTTGTCACCTTCCCGCTGATGACACCGGCAAAGTAGGTGATCCGTCTCCTCGTGGTGTTCGTGTCCCAGCCTGCAGTACGCACTTGAAGGGTGCCGTCCGCGTGCCAGCGCACTAGGGCCGTGTTGCAGTAGGTCAGTTGGTAGATGTGTTCACCTTTGTCATCCCTGCCGCAGGGCTTGAGGTAGGTGTTCTTGGCGATGAGCCGTCCGTTGAACTTGTTGCGGCAGCGCTTGAAGGAGTCTGCCGCCTTCAGCCAGTCCCATCCCATGTTGCCTCCTAGGATTGCAGGTAAGCCACGTCCTTGCGATGCCGCAGAGACATGGCCTGATCTCGGGTCTTGCCGATGAACTCTCTCTCGCTGAACGAGAGCTCGTCCGGGTAGAAGGTGAAGAGTTTCTCCGTCGTCCCGTCGCTGTAGGTCACGTTGACCGCAGGCATGGGGTCGAAGAAGGACTTGGGGTACGGCCCGATGTTGCAGGCCGTGATGGTGCGCTCGTTCATGGAATCACCAGGTCGTACTTACGCATGAAGGGTTTCAGGCCGGAGTAGGTCTGCGTGAGGAAAAAGGCCAAACTGACTGGGTCGCGGACGAGCACAGAGTTGCCGATGCCGCCGAACCAGACCGTGACGTGGAACATCGCCACGAACGACCACTCGGTCACGACGTCCGAGATCTGGATGGAAGCAGAGTCGGGCGTCGAGTCCGTGTGCCAGGCCACGGGAAAGATCCCGTTGTCCTTTCGCTCCCTGAACTCCGTGTCGCCGGGTGCTTGGAAGGTGTCCCAGTTGCCCGGCACCTGAACGTCGAAGACCTTGTGGGTCGAGAGTGTCTCAGCGTCCACGGGCTGCCTCCACTCGCTGCATGTACTCGGCAACGTCGCGGTCGACCGCCTGCTGATAGTCTTCCCGCTTCTGCTCTTTGTCCTTGCAGTCCATGCAGATCCACTGGGTGTTGTACATCGACATGATGTACGCCATGCTCTTCTTGAAGCACCGGTCACAGCACGTGCCGGGGTAGTCTCGGTTTCTCATTCAGCCCTCCAGAGAAAGTGAAAGTGCCACCATCGGGGGCACCACCTTGTTGTGCTTGATGAAGTCGTGGTAGACACCGCCAACCTTGGCTGCGTGTTCCTTCGCGAGCTTCACCTTCTTGTCTCGGATGTAGCGATCCAGGGTGTCAGTCCCCGGCACGAACCCTGCGTAGCGAAGACGAGTCACTCCATCGCGACCCGTCTTCATCTCGTAGAGCTTGACGGCGATGCGCATCACGTAGAAGTGCTTGCACCGCCTGTACTCGCTGCCCACACGTCCTGCCGTGACGAACACCATCCTCACCTCAGTTTGTTCTTCATCTCATTCGTGAGAGCGTTCAGCAGAGTGAGAGTCTCGAAGGCTTCCTTGAGCCTCTCCTTGCTCATGGGGATGCTCTCTCCCACCTGTTGCAGGCTGGAGTTCATGGCGCTGAAGCGGGCCAACACCTCGGACTCCGCACGCCACACCGGGTAGAGCGCTTCCAGCATCCCGGAGCAGCCGGAAATCGCGTTCGAGCGATCCTGCCGGGCCTTCCTGGTCGGCGAGGAAGCGGTGTTCTCCCTCTTCGGCAGAATGCGGATGCGCTGACCTCGTGCCCATGCCGAGATTCCTTCCCGCACTTCCTGGTGCCGACGCCAGTCACGAATGTCCAGACCGAAGCAGCGGTCAAAGACATCCATCAGTTGGGTCACGAACTCGGGCGGAACAGATGGATCAGGCTCACTCATGGCCGCGAGTGCCTCCACCGGGTTCTGGTGGAGCTTGTCAGGAGTGACGAAGTTGATCTTCCAGTTGTTGGAGTGCGCCCATCCCGGCGGGTTGACGAAGTTGGCCTTCATGACATTCCGACGCACCTGGCCGTCCCACTGGGTCGCGGCTTCCCAGACCACGTTCGGGTTGTAGTCGCCCAGTTCGTAGACGCTCGGACGGTCTCGCTGGTCGCGCTGCGAGATGGTCACCGGAGAACCCATCAGCATCGAGGCCGTGCTGAGGCGCCCGAGGAAAAGTGCTGCGATGTCTTCGCTGCTGTACCGAGTGCGGTTGATGAAGCGGAACTCGCCCGCTTCGGTGATGATGTCGCTCATGCTGACTCCTTGATGAGGTCGTACAGGGGGTTGCTCATGCGTCGGACAAGTTCACTTCGCTGTGCGATTCGTGTCTCCAGCTCTCGAAGGCGCGCCCACCGCTCTGATGGCGTGGAGCCGGAAACGACAACGCCGTAGTTGTCATCGCCCGTGGGGATGTACTCGACACTCCCCTTGCCGTCGGTGAAGAACTCGGCACACCCGTACGAGTCCCCGGCGGTGTGCTGACCGTAGAACTCGAGTCCGGAAGCAGCGGCCTCGTCGAGCTGGTGCCCCATCCCGTAGTTCACTTCCTGAAACTCGAACTCGACTACATGCTCTGTCTCGTGCCGGCTTTCGGGATCGTAGCCTGCGATTTCCAGGAACCGCTCAGCGTGATCCTTGCGGACGGTCACCTCTACCCAGCAGCGGTCACCCATTCTGCTCCTCCTCCGCCATCCGGCGGGCTTCTTCTGCCATCTCTTGGTAGATGCTCATCTTGTTCATGCACCAGGACGCCATTCGGCTGGCTCCCCGATGCTTGATGCGGTTCAGGGACCCGCCCACGAGCGACTGATGTCGGTACGTCTCGTTCTGCCAGTGCTCTCGCCTCACCTCAGCCCACTCGGCCAGGGCAAGCAGGCCATCTCGGCGACCTCTCTGGTAGTCTGTCATTCGATCTCCTGCGGCGGTTGCCAGGTGTCGATCATTCGCTGAAGGTCCTCCAGCACTTTCGCCCTGTTCCCCGTGAGCCCGTAGGCGTCACGAGCCATTTTGAGTGCCGACGGGCCTCGCGACTTCATGCCGAAGCCCTCGAGCTTGAGTCGCTGCTTCAAGGCCAGCATTGCGTACAGCCCGATGTGGGCGCCGGTCACCACCGTTCCGCCCTCAGTTGTTTCAACCATTCGTCACCTCCTCGTCTTCTTCCTCGTCCTCGGACCACTCGTCGTCGTCATCATCGTCCTCGGCGATGCTGCCAATCGCGTCAGAGTGCCACTCCGACAGGTGCTTGGCTGACGCCGCATCTTCCGCTTCCACCGCCTCCACGAGATCGCCGTCCCTGTAGGTGGCCCGTCCTCCGAAGCCGACACCCGGCTCGGCGTAGTCCAGCGTGAAAGTCAGGGCAGGAAACTTGTTGGACACGGCGAGGACAAACTCCTTGGGGGGACTCCACGCGGTCTCGAAGTCAATGCTGACCTCGCCGTCAGCGATGGCGTCGCTGCTCACGTGCGCCTCGACGTCCCACTTGGTACCCCAGTTCTGAATCTGCCAGTCGTACCAGTTCGTGGCCCCGTACTGCCACTTGAAGCGATCCAAGTCCTCGGGTGTGATCCTGACCTGGAGCATCTTGCCATCTGGCTGGCTGACGTTTCGCCACACGGTCACACTCACGCCGTCGATGGTGGTGTGTCCGCTCGTTGTCTCCTTCAGTTCTTCGGGACAGGGCACGAAGACCTGAAACGAGAAGCTCGACTCCTCCGTGCGAGCAGCACTCAGGAAGCTCGTGAGGGCGTGTTCAGTCCCGAAGACGGTCAGTCGATTGCTACACCAGTTTGGCATTGTCTTCCTCCTCGTTCTTGCGCTGGGCGTCTAGAAAGTCCTCGATGGTGCATACGGAGTGATGAGCGATCTCGTGCGTGTCTGTGAACAGAACTTCATCCACCAGAATCTTGGGCCGGAGACGCGGTCCGTTATCGGAACAGTCCACAGCGTAGGTGAACGAGCCGCCCTCAATGGCCTTGACCACCGTCGTTGCCGTTACACCCACGCCTGTGAAGCCGAGCGTGCCGGGATCCTCGGCAGAACCACACTCCACCGAAGCGAACACCACGAACCTGGCTGCGAGGTACTCTGGATCGTTGTACCTAGTGTCCTTCCCGGCGTCTCGCTCGATCCGGGCGAAGAACTCGTCGAAGGTCTCAGCCATGATCTGCGGGGGGCCACCCCAGTGCAGGTAGATCATGGGAACGACTTTGTCGACGACTGTCGCTCCACCGGCTCCCCGCACGAAGCGAATCAGGGTTCTAGCACCCATCTTGAACCTCCTTCGCTACTGGTAGCGGGAGCTTGAGTTGCTTCCGGCTGTGTTCGTCATGCCACTTGGCGCTGTCCATTCCCTGTGCCAGGCACTCCTCCCGATCAGCCAAGAAACCCCAGCATGAGTCGACCTGCTCTCCATTCTCGTCCTCGACGACGTAGCCGTAGACTTCGCCATCAAGGTAGGCCTGCCACTCTTTGATGAGATCGTCCGCGACATCGAGCGGAGGACTGTGCCAGCCAGCACTCTTCTTGACCATCACGAACCCGTCCGCATCCTTGGGGTTGCCCCAACGGTCTGTTTCGGAGCCGTCGTAGATCTCTTGAAGACTCACGCTCATGTTACCGCCGCCGTAGTTGTTGACCCGGACAACGAAGCAGGCCCATTCTGCGTGAGCTCTCTTGTAGGACTGCCACGCGTCCCAGATGTCGCTGCGAAGATTCCAGTCCTCGTTGGCCGCCTCCGCGCCCTCCTGATTGGAGAAATCGCTCTCCTCTCCCGATGCCAGAAGAAGCTGCTCCATCTGGTCCGAGCACTTCTCCGCGTAGACCGAGCGCCAGATGGGATCCTCAGGCCCTCTCACCGGCTTGATGAGCGGCTCGGGCAACTCCTTCTCGGGGTCCCACCCGTCCACCTGATAGCGCGGATGAATGAAGTCCCGGAAGTCTCCAACGTCTTCCCACGTGCCCTTGCGGATGACGTGGAAGTGACTGCTGAACGACACGAGGAACAGGTCGTCGCTCCCCTCGTCCGGGTGCATGGGGTCTGGATCCTGATAGATCTTCACGGTGAAGTCACCGACCTGGTGCGTCTCGAGGTGGTAGTCAGACATTGGCATCACTCCCTCTCCTTTGCGATGAGGTCAGAGTCAGCGCGAACGTGCTCCAGGAACTCATTCAGATGCACGGCGAACTCATCAGCCGCCGCTTCCGTGGCGCTGCGAGGAAGACCAAGTGCAGCGAACCGCTTGTCGACGCCAAGGTTGGCTGTGCGCCAGGACTCGAAGGCAACCAGCATCGACCGAGCTGCCCACTTCGCAGGGTCGTGAGCGTTCTGCAAGGAAAGCAGTTTTGCCGCTCGTGACCCTCCCACGGGAGTCTTGTCGGCTCTGTTCTTCATGATGCGAACGTTCACGGCCGAGAAGTCGAACGTCTCGAAGACGTCAGAGTGCTGCGGCGAGGGCGAGTAGCAGCGCAGAATAGCGTCCACCACCAACTGCTTGATGAACTCGACGGGCACCACTTCCTGCCCGTCAACCCGCGGAGCAGACAAAGCCTCAACCGGGTTGTCGTAGAGCTTCGTGGGCTTGATCAACCCGATGTCTCGCATGTGACGAGTTGTCGTCATGGGGCCGCGGACGTAGCAGTGGGTGACCTCCTCGATGAGCCCGCCGACTGTCCATCGAGTCCTGCGGTAGTGCGTGGTTTGAGGGGAGTAGTCCCCGATGCGGACAACCCCCTCCTCCCTGTTCCTGTCCGGCTGCACGAGGTTCCAGCGAGCTTTCATCCAGTCTTCGTAGGCATTGAACACCGCGACCAGGTCATCGGTGTTGTACCGGGTGGTGTTGATGATCTCCCACGAACCACTCTTGGTCTTCATGTGGCCTCCTGCTTGCGGCGAGCTTCGATGGCGACTCGTTCTGCCTCCTGAGCCAACGCTTCGAGGGCGAGGATGCAGGCGTTGACGTCAGCACTGAAGTTGCAACTGATTCCTGCTACCTGCGCGCCCCTGGCGATGCGAGCCAGAGTCCGCTGGAAGCCCTGAACACGATCCTTGGCGCTCCCTAGCCGCCACGAGACTTCCATGTTGGCCTTCTGGATGTTCTCCAGAGCGACAACCTTGCGACTGCGCTTGGGGGCACTGGCCGCCTTCTTCCTCTCGATACGGATCGAGAGGCCGGAGACGTCTGGCCGTTCTTCAGCGGGCCTTCCGTAGCGGTACCCGTAGTGGTCGTAGAGTTCGCAGATCTTGTCTCGAAGCTGGAGCACCATGTCCGCAGGCACCACCGGCTGCTGAGTGTCTGCCGCTGCTGCCAGGGCCTCGATCGCGCTGGAGTAGATCTTGTCCGGCGGCAGCATCCTGAACTCGTTCGGGAAGTGCCAGCGGGTGGGTGCGAGGAAGAGCAGCCTCTTGTTGGTCGGCGCTCCTGCTGTGTAGTCCTTCTCCCAGCGGGGCGTCCCCGTGAAGGTCTTGAGGGTCAGCGACGGCAACTCCCCCTTGGGGGTGGCGTCGATGATGCGGGACGCAAGCCTTCTGCCGAGGCCCGAGTTGGGAATACCGCGCTCCACCACGTCGATGAGAGCGAGGATGTCATCCGTGTTGTAGTTGGTGTAGTTGAAGACGCTGAGCGTCCCCGAGTGAGTCGACGTTGCCATTGTCAGTCCTCCTTGTTCATGTTTGAGATGTGAGCGGCCATGCCTGCGAAGATCTGGTACAGCTCACTTGCTTCCTTCTCGATCACTCGAACACGAGCCGCAAGGTCTGCGGGAATCTGGGGCCCGCCCGGAATGGCTTTGATGTACTTGGCCGAGTTCCTGGCCGTGGACTCCATGAGTTGCGCCGACCGAAGAATGATTCCCGCCTTGCGGCGCATGAGGGAAGCACGACGCCACGCCGTGTGGTGTGCGTGCTCCGGGCTCATGTAGCCCTTCGGGAGCTTGGTTCGTACTGTGTCCTCGATTCGGATTGTAGTGACTGCGGCGATGGAGCGCATGTCCACATCATTCTTCCGTCGGCGTTGAACGGGGTCCCATGCCGGGCTGGGAGCAAACAGTCTC
>RGVZ01000411.1 GCA_010029825.1 bacterium
TGCCGATATCAGGATTTCCTCCAGAAATATCTATTGATCCTCCGATACCGCCAGTATATTCCCCAGACGCAACGCCATCTAACGTAGAAATACTGTTCGCTTTAATATTAGCAATCCTAGCGTCATTGCCTTCAGTCGCCGTGCCTGCGGCGGTTCCGTAGGTCACGCTTCCGCCCGGAGCTTCAACCCATGTGGCCCCCTCAACCGCGTTGTCCGTGCATTCATACACGGTTCCGTCATCTAAAATCCATAGAGACCCTACAACAAAGCCTTTTGTTGAATCGTCGTTGGCGGACGGCACTGCTACTCCACAATACTCCACGCGGCGGATAGTAAACCCATCTTGGGCCATAACAAATAAACGGCCTGCGTCCCACTTGAGTTCATAGTCAAGGGAACATCTCAAAGCGATGCCCCCATTGCCTCCGAGTCCGGCGTCAGTGGTTCCTTTTTGGAGCTTGCTGCCGTTGCCTAGCAGCAACCCAGTAGGACTTAGATGAGCGCTGTTACCGGAGCCGTCCGCCGTGTGGAACCCATCCGGCTCCAGCGTGGCCTGCTTACCCGTATTGGTTCCGTCGATTTTTTCTTCAACGCCAAACCCCCAGCCGCCGAACTCGGTATCAGTTGATCGGTCTGCGCCGTCTGGAGTTGTACTTGCCGTGAGAGCGGCGTCAGGATTTAACGCGCCGCCCGACGCGATAAGGACATCAGGTTTTCCCGAAAGACTTTCCCACGTAGCGGACGGGCCTGCGGGACCTTGTGGTCCGGAAGTCTCTAAAAGCAGTTCCACAGGCGTCTCAACTGCGACGACATCTGTGTTTTCAACTATGATAAGATCACTCACGGGCGAGTCACCCTCTCTGGCACAGTTATGGACCCACTTAAAAGAGGAGTCACCTGCCCTGAGCCGCTTGTTGCTTTAAAGTCGTAAACGTAGCGTCCGGCCGGAATAGCGGAACTTTGGGTAGCAGAAACATTCAAGGTGAAGGTTCCGGTCAAAGGAGTAATAACGATGCCGCCGTTGGAACTGGTCAAAGAGAGCGCCACCGACTTGGAAGAGGCGCTGGGCCGCAACTGCATCGCGGCACTGTAACCCGTCAAGTTTACCGGAACTTTCGGGGTGCCCGTCTTCCAGGTTATGTTTCTGGAAAAAGTGGCCCCCTGATACAACGTCCAGTTAACGGTTGCGGCCATGGTTTATGATGACCCCGGTGCAGGGTCGAACTGCACCGAAGTCCGAGGTGACTACATCTTTTTCTTCTTGAGCTTCTTTTCGACTCGATCGAGAAAACCGAGGCTGTTGTCGGCTTCCTCCGAATCGTTCGCCTCATCCGCGACTTCTTCGGAGTCTTCGGAGTCCTCCGAAGACTTTTCAGAATCGTCGGACTCGGGAGATTCGGCCTCCGGGGACTCTTCCGACGTCTCCGGAGTTTCCGACTCCTCGGGTTCGTCCCCGACAGGCATGCCGTCGAGTTCACCAAGAACGAGCTTGCCGTCCTTGACCATCAATGTGGCCATCGCATCGAAGGGCTCACCGTCTTTCACACCATCCGGAATTTGAAATCCGGAAGGCATCGCGAAACTGACCTCGCCGCCACCGCTTTCCGATTCCACAAGCGACTCCTTGTCGGAGCCCTTGCTGAGATACTTTTCCATCGGGTTATTCATCATTCCCTTGGGTCCTTTCTTGGGTCCCATACCTATGATCAACATTGTGCCCATTGGTGTAGGTCCTGGTTATTCTCTCCCTGTGAGAAGGGGCGCCCGTTAAGGCAACCCCTTCTCTGTGGGAGGGATGGGTTAGCTATAGATGGTGTTAACCGACGCGGTCGTGGTCAGATCGAGCGGAGTCGAGCTGCGACGGTGACGGATGATCGAACCCCATTCCGGACGGATCGGCTTGGAACCGGCGCTGAGGACAGCGCGGAAGTAACCGATAGTACCGTCTGGGTTATCCGTTGCATGGGGGATGTTCTTCCATTTGAAGTCTCCCATGTAGTTGACAGCGTCGAAGGTCACGTTCGAGCCAGCGGCCGTGATCGGCTTGGGAACCAAGCAGGTGAACACGTCCTGGTGAAACACGATCGAATCTTCGTAAGCGGCCGTTTCGTAGGCCGAGTTGATGTCGAACTTGTTGCCCTGAGTCGTCGCGATAGCCTTGTAAGGCATGCGGCGGACAAACACCGTGGTGCCAGTTGCAGCGGTAACCGCGGCAGACAGAGTGGCAGTGGTGGTCGTCGGGGTAGCGATGACAACGGTGCCGGGAGCGATACCGGTTCCGGACACTTGATCACCAATCGCCAGCGCGTTCGCGGAGGAGGTGGTGAGGGTCGTGCCCGAGCTGACGCTCGTGATGGTCACGGTGGCGATGGAGCCCACCGCCGAGTCCAGTCGCCCATCGTCCAGCAGGAACGCTCCGCTCGACGCCCCGTACACGCAGCGGTAGTCGCCGTTAGTCAGCAAGACGTGCGCCCCGCCTGCGATGCTCTGCGGGTACATCTCGACCCACCACGTTTTCGTTTCCAGCGAGTAGCACAGGACGCGCGTGGGGCGGCCCGACGACTCGTCTTCTCGGAACGCCACGAAGCATCGCAG
>RGVZ01000412.1 GCA_010029825.1 bacterium
GCAACGCGGCCCGCCGCATAAATCGTGTCGTCCAGCAGGTAGAACGAGGCGATCGAAACGCAACATCTCGCCGGATACAGCCGGCGTACGACGAATCTCCGCCGGTCCGCCTATGCAAGACGAACGCGGCCTGGAACAAGGGAACGCTTGCTACTCTTGACGTGTACGAAAACGGCACGCCGCCAAACGAAACTGAATCCACGGGCGTGACGCTGCCGGACTGCGTGAACAAGTTTGCCAACGTCGCCAGCGGAAAATGGGTGATCGTCGCCATGTGTCAGAACGGGTCTCACTACCTGATCGCGGCGGAGTGCGACTGATGCTGGGCGCGTCCTGCTCGCCGTGTTGCTCGAGGTGGAGTTGCTACTACTCCGAGGACAAAGGCCCGCCTGTTGCCCCATCCAACGTCCGCGTGCAGGTGCCGGAGTGTTTCGACGATGACGGGTTGAAGACGAAGGCCGCCGTCTGCCTGGACGGCCCGCCGCCGTACGACTGCGTTACAGAGCAGGTGTACGAGATCGCCATATCCGGCGACTACAACGCGGTGACGCAGGCTGGAACGTGGCACATCGCCCAGCGGGTGGAGGGCGCGAACATCACCGACCCGGCCGACGATGTCCAGGCTGTAGGCGACCAGTGCGAGCCGATCTACCTCGACTTCGACCAGTACGCGCCGCCGACGTACACGAATCAAACATGGCAGGCCGGCAGGCTGTACGTCCGCGTGCGAGCGCAATCGCGGTCACCGGGCGATTATTTCGAGGCGTACTCTGCCCCTGTCATCCGATCGACCATACCGGACTACGGGTCGATCGTGGACCCAAGACTTCTGTGGGCAAACAACGTCTCGCAGGGTGAGTATTTCCTGAACCCGCTTGGCGGCTCGCAGTTTGAAAGCTACGTCTCTGCCAGCGTCACGGAGTACGGCGGTCCGTGCGACAGCTCTCTTCGATCCGAGAAGTGGAACCTCGACTACGTCGCCGTGCCGGTGCAATACAACGGCGCGGGCGGGACGGTTCTGCCGCAGCCGCTGCCAGCCAACCCTGGCTGGCTTGGGCTGCAATGCCTCACGCTCAACGGGGCGTCGTGTGCTGGAGGATTTACCGCGAACATGGACGACGACGGCAGCGGCAGTCTAAGCGTTCAAGGCAAGCTGGTCGCCAACCTCTACGACACGATCTACCTGCGACTGTCGATCGCCAGCAACCCGAAACTATTTTACATCTCTCACTACGTCATTCTCTAATGCCCTGCTTTCAAGAAAACCCCGGCCCGCCGTACTTTCCCAGCAACTCCGACCAGGCGTTCCCGACGCAGGCCGAGTGCGAGGAAACGTGTTCGGAACTGGGGGCGTGCTGCACGCCTAGCGGGTGCGAGCAGCGGACGAAGTGTGATTGCCGTCAAGAAGACGGGAACTCTTTTGCCGGGATTGGAGTTCCGTGCGCTGCAAATACCTGCGATTGCTACAACTGCGAGAGCTGCTCAGCGTCCTATGACAAGTTGACCATTCGAATCGCAGGCTTTCCGGGCGACTGCGTCCGCAACCACCCACAACTGTTTTTCTACACATACATAGCCCGGGACATTACGCAATACAACAACTGTTCGTTCCGTGTGTTTAGGCGTCCTTACGCATCACAAGTCCCAAATCAGTGTCTTTACTACGCAGCGCTGCCGGGATTTCACAATACCTACAGTGACTGCGATGGCTATCGCGTAAACATATGGCTCGACCTTGCAGCGGACACGCTGAAAATCGACGCCGCCGCTTTTCAGATAACCCTACGACCAGAAAACGGAAAGACCTTCAGAGAGTTTCCGTACTCTGGCGGTGCTATCGTGTCTCTGTCTACCCTGCCCGAGTGCGACCTGTCAGGGTTCTCTGTAACTATTGATGGCTCTGATCCGCAGTTTCTTCCACTCGACTGCCCAAGCGGCGCGGCAAGCTGTGGGCCTGGAGACACGCTGCAAACACCAGTCGGGACTTATCCGTCGTATTTTGCCACTTGCAGAATGTGCGACGAGGACCGCGTTACTTTTCAAACGCCAAACCATCCCGACGAGTCAGTTCCTGAGCTAACGGCGACAGTATCGTTTGGCGAAATGTCCGTCGATTCATTGGTCTATCCGAATGGCGTGCAGAACCCAGGCTCGATTCCAGGGCTTTCGTCGATGTCTGGGGCTTATTCGCTTCAGTACGGATCGTCCTTCCCATACAACCAATGGGGCACGGTTCACAGTGATTTTTCTGTCGTGCCACTTTTGCGTCGCCCTGAAATATCGTATCCAGGGTGCGGGTGGAGCGGCATATTTTTTAGCACTCCTTATGGCGAGCCAGATTTAGGAAAGGGGTACGAGCCGCTGACTGTCGGGAACTCGTTGTCTCCAAGATGGATTGCTGCGATTGATATGCGGGTGGTTCCGGTCGGGTTTCACATGCCATACGACACCACGCAAAAGCGTTTGTCTTTGTTTCCGTGTTCTGGCGAAGATGTGGCGTATCAAGTGCGGGTCTACGCATGGGCTATATACCCCGGAGTTGCGGAGTCTGGGTTCGGTTATTACAAGGCGCTGGACTAC
>RGVZ01000413.1 GCA_010029825.1 bacterium
TCTACGCCCTACAAGACGCCAACTGGAACACGACTGCGATCATCGCCGCGACCGGCGTCCCCGGCGTCGCGGCCGGCGCTATCATCAACCGCTTCGCCTACACACCCTACGGCGAATCGCAAACCCTCACCGCCTCATGGGCGAGCCTGCCGGCCGGCTCAACCCCCGCCGTCCCGTGGTATCACCTCTTCCAGGGCCTCGAGTTCACCGACGTCACGGCCCTCGCCTACGTCCGCCACCGCGACTACTCGGCGAGCCTCGGGCGGTTCATCGAGCTGGACCCGATCGGGTTCAGTGCCGGCGACAACAACCTGTACCGGTTCGTGGGAAATAAGCCAACAGGACGCGTGGACCCCTTTGGGCTGTTTGGGATTTCAATTCAGTTCAATGCGTTTATCCCCAAGAGCAAGGGAGTTGTCATCCACGGCGTTGGGATGCCCGGCGTGAACTGGGGCGTTGAGCCGGGCCAGTTGCCGCTTAAGTCGCGAAACCGCTATTTCTCGACAGACAACCGAGAATATGCCGGCCAAGCTGGCACTTCACGATTGAAGCTGAGCGGTAAGTTTGATTCATGCGACGTTGGTTCGTTGCAGCCGCTTAGCGGGAAACTCTTTACCGCATCATCTGATCCGTCTCACCAATTGGAGGCGAACAATGGAGGGTTGTTTGGCCCGGAATACGTTGCGGGCACGCTGAAAGAGGATACGTCCATTCCGTCCAAAATTGAACGGGCAATCGATACATCGAGCTCGAGCAGCGGTATTACCGTTGGCGCATCGGGCGGTTATCCATTCAAGCATCCGCTCGGCATTAAAGCGCCAAAGATTGACTTCGGGATGTCCATTTCCGCCACGAGAAATGCCGATGGGAGCGTCCGTTTGTCCGCTGTCGGCAGTCACAACGAGTTCCCTGCCTACGAAATCATCGTGAATGGCAAAGTGGTCTACAAGGATTATCCTACTGCGTCGGGGCCGGGCATCTTCAATCTTGGACTTTTCTCGGATAGCTTTCGTTTTCAAATCACCATCGACAGGAACGGAGTCGTTCGAACGAAATGAACTCGAGTGCTCGTCAGGGCAATACGGAGAAGCAGCCAGACGAGCGTACTTGGGCTCCGCGGTTGTTCGGGAAACGAATCTGGATTCTGGCCACGATCATTATCGGGCTTGTTGCATTGGCCATGTATAAAAGGAATATCAATCGCGACTACACAATCGAGTTCATTATCCCCAACGACCACCGCGGCGTTATCGTCGTCGAGCAAGGCGATCACGGGTCGGAACCGGCGGTTAGGAATGGCGATGTTTACATCTACACGATCCCCGATTCTGGAACCCTGCTGGTGAAGAATTTTGACCTGTTCCAAGGCTATCATTTTATGCTCGCGCGATATGCGGATGGGCGCGCGATACCGACTTTGACGCCGGGAGGCCACGGGCCGACTACAAGAAATCCCGAGAAAATTTCACTGCATACCGTTGGCTCAATTGCGTCTAGGGCAAACGAAAGTGCGAGAATCATACTGTGCGTTGGCACAGCCGAAGACCATCGGCGGCTTCGCAAGCAGTACGGATTCGAGTAAGTCCGAAGAAGGGGCCCAAAAGGACAGGCATAATCGTTGACGACCGGCCACGGGGGCAGTAGGATACGGGCGTTCAGTACAGCAAATCCTGCAGGAGTCCCCCGCCGGGCGTTCAGTACAGCAAATCCTGCAGGAGTCCCCCGCGATGACGATGCCCAGGCAAAAGAGCCAAAAGGACAGGCATAATCGTGTCCTTGCAGCAAGCGTGCAATTTGTGTGCGCCCACCACAGCCATTCTTGACGGCCGGCCCACAAAAGGACAGGCATAATCGTTGACGACCGGCCGCGGGGGCCGTAGGATACGGGCGTTCAGTACCCCGAATCCTGCAGGAGGCCCTGCGATGACGATGCCCAGACGGCAGTTGGTAGACGTCTCCGTCACCCGCTACTACCACTGCATTTCCCGCTGTGTGCGACGGGCCTTCCTCTGCGAAAAGGCCAAAAGGACAGGCATAATCGTTGACAAGCAAGGGTTGCAGAAGGACAGTGAGCGCACACCACCGCCATAGGTACCGCGGAGCGGATTGCGGTGAGCAGGGACTGGTTAGCCGCTGCGGGCGATGCGTCGCCGGGCTCGCTTGACCGCCTTGGCGTCTGCCCGAGATCGTCGCTCTTCTTGGCGATAGATCCGGATCGCCTCCGGGTGCGACTGCTTCCACACGTCGGGACGCAGCGAGTCGTAGTCCATCTCGCCTGCCAGAAGGCGATCGAGCACGTCCTTCACGTACAGGAAGACATCGAGGTCGTTCCTCGCCGCGCTGCTCACGAGCGACATGAGATCCGCGGCGCGGTAGCCCGCCGCGACGCTGCCGATGAACATCCAGTTCTTCCGGCCCAGGGCCACCTGCTTCATCAGTTGCTCGGTCTCGTTGTTGTCGATCGGCAGGAGGCCGTCGTCGAGGTAGACGAGCAGATGCTCGAACTGGTTCCGTAGATACGTCAGCGCCTGCCCGAAGGGTTCCTTGGGCATCACGTTGCCAACCGCGGCACTGGCCAGA
>RGVZ01000414.1 GCA_010029825.1 bacterium
CTGCCCGGCATGGCGAGCCTGTCCGAGCTGATCCTCGATTCCAACGACATTGGTGACAGGGGCGCGGGCGCGCTGGCTCGTGTGCTGCCCAACACGGCGAGTCTTACCAGGCTGAGTCTGCGCAATAACCCGATCGGCGACGAGGCGGGTCGGTTGTTGACCGGACTGGTGCGTCGCATCCAGGTGCGTCTCTGAACAAAATCAAAATTCAAAATTATTATCGCCATCAAGAAAAGATGTTTCGGGATTTTCATGTCCGTGGCCCGGCGGCGTACTACGAGTGTCTGCTCGCCGGCAGGCGGATCCATTTCTTTGCCGACATCCACGCCGGCATCGAGCGCTGCCCGAGGCGCGTCAAGACGATCGCGTTCGAGGATTTTCTCGGCGCCCTGTTCCGAGCCAATCCAGAGACAAGATTCCGCGTCTTTCTCGAGATCCAGGCCTTTCATCTTATGCAGGAGGGTGGTGTCAGGAAATACGTGGACTACGCGTCCGCGTCCAACGACCTCTGCGTCGTGCGCTGCTACAAGCGCTTCAAGCACTGCTTCGTGGGCGGCCGCACCGGTTGCCGGCACGCCAACGCTGTCTTTTGCGGCGTGGACGTCCGTCTCGCCGGCATCCGCCGAAAGATCGGCGCCGTCCAGAAACTCGTGATCCTGCTCAAGCCGCTCATGGAAGGCGGTGAGCCGCTGCGACCGGATGCGGAGAAAAAGATCCGGCGCATCCAGCGTCATCTCCGTTTTCCCACCCGAGAGATCCTGGATTTCCTGGAGATCCCGATTCCATTCTCGAGGCCCGTCCGGAATAACCTGCGGTCGCGTTTCGAGCTGCGGGTGCGGGCGTGCGTGGAAGCGCTCGGAGCGGCCGTCATGGGCGACGGATCGCTGCGCGCGGATGATCCGGCCGTTGTTATCGTGTGGAACGCGGCGCTGATGCTCGGCGGCCTCCTGGTGGATTTCCACACGGTCTTTTCGATCCTCGCGCTCCCGGCAGACGAGATCCCGATCGTCGTCCTGGGCTTCAGCCACCTCCAGAACATCTTTGAGATCCTCCGCCGCACGAGCGATCTCGGCTTCGAGGTGGTCAGGACGACCAACGCGGATCCGCCCGCTTTTCGCTGTCTCCCGTGCGGCTCCGTCATGGAAGGTCTCGCCGGATCTTGATGAACAGAGATGCCAGCGCGACGGCATCCGTCCTGATCCGATCCAGTGTTTTCTGGAGGATGCTCAGGTTCTCGGCGCCCCACATCTGCTCCGTCCTGCTGAGCACGTGAAAAGAAAATTCCGTGAGAAGAGCGCTCAGCGAGCTCACGAGCATGGACAGTGTCGTAAGGAATAACCGGACGTCCGCCCGGAAATCGTCGCACGGCGATGGCTCCGTGTCTGCCGTGTAGCCGCGGAGAAAGACGAACGGAAAGTCCAGCCCGTCTCGGATCGCCTGGAGGTTGGTCTGGTACTGCGCAAACTCCGCGGTCGAGAGGTTGACAAAGGCCAGCTCCGAGTCCGAGACGACGCACCGGGTCGCCGCCTCGGCCTCAAAAAATTTTTCCAGCATGTCCGTCACATCACCACCGCCGGCCGGAAAGAACACCGTGAAGCCGTCGAAAAAGCCGCCCTCACGGAACAGCGAGGCGGTGTGGACACCGAAGCCGACACGGAAGTCTTCCAGCTCGTGGACGATCCTCTCCGCGGCGCCGCTGGCGCGGAGCACGCGGGCCACATCGATGGTCATTTTTATTCCCGTGTTTTTTTTTCTTGACAAGGGGTAGGAGGACATCCATGGTTACGGCGACAAACTATTTCATGACCAGCGGTGTGAAAAATAAGACCGCGAATCTGCTGATCGACGTGGCGGTGAATTTCCTGACCCAGCTGAATGCCATCCAGACCATCATCGACTATGCCGACAATTCGACCAGCCAGTTTGGTTCTACCTCGGCCGCGATCACGGACGCGAATGACAGCCTGAACACGCTTATCGACGATCTTGGTCTCCTGATCCGTCATAAAACCAAGACGGACGTGGATAGCCAGACGGCCACCGTCATTGCGGACCTCACCCAGGCGACCACCAAGATCAATGCTGTGATCGAAGACATCAAGATCAAGTATCACAGCGACCTGTCCAGCACGGACGGAAACCATGTCGTCAACTACTCGCCCAGCGACCTGAATGCCCTCTTCGAGATCGCGACCAGCATCTCCAAAAACGTGGCGATCACTCAGGACAACCTCGTCCACACCTACCTCATCTCTCTCCGCCAGTACAGCGGCAACGACAGCCTGCTCAACTCTTTCTACGCCCATGCCAATGATTTCTTTGTCAATACCCAGGCTCAGAACGCCATCAGCGCCGTCATCGCGACCAACATCCAGGAGCTCCAGGAGAGGTGGACGGACTACGTCAGCAACAACAGCATCCACGACCACACGGTCCTCTCCACCTACATCACCACCATCCAGAACGGCCTGAACACGCTCAAGAGCGTGCTCACCGATGCTTTTGGTGCCATCGATAACGGCCTCGACCAGGTGACGACCGGAACCGAGGTCGCCGATACCACCACCGTCATTTAAATTT
>RGVZ01000415.1 GCA_010029825.1 bacterium
AAAGAGATTGTCAGACGCACCACCTCCAACGTATGATTCCGATGCGTGGGAGGTTCGCCTCTCCGTGGTGGCCCCTGCCGGGGAAAAATGTCTAAGTACCCGGCAGGGGTTTTTTCTTGTACACTCCCGCACCTGTACGGAGGTACACATGCCCTGTGAATGGGGGCATCACGTGTGGATTGACCGGCCGTCGTCCATGCGCCCCGGTTGGATTGCCACCTACTGCCGTGAGTGCAGGAAGTTTTTGGGACGACGGCCGGAGGACATGGGCTGGGCCATGCCGAAGCAACGCGGACCCGGAGGGACTTGGGCAGATGAAGACCATAGTTCACGTCAACCAGCACAAGATCAGAAGCAACCAGAAGACAGGCGAAAGGCTGCCCGTTCTCACGGTGAAGACCTACTGCTCCAACCAGTACGCACACCGGGTGAAGATCGACGGCCCGGTGGAGTGATGAGCCTGGAATACAGCATGTTCCGATTCAGTGATGACTATCCGACTGCCGAGGGCCTGTCTGAGATGATCATGCAGGTGGCGATGAATGAAAGCGGCGGCGAGATGGAAGGGGAGGTCCTTCGCCGGCTGGTAGATGCGGCGTGGCATCTCCGCACCATCGAAGCCACCGAAGAGGCTGGGGACGATGAGGAGGTGGACATTCCGTCAGTCCGCGAGCCCGGCTACCTTTTCATGGACAAGTACGCCGCAGCCTGCAAGGCGATTGGCGAGCCGTGCAACGACGGCGATGCGTGGTGGGAGGATTGGTGGCCGACTAATTGCCTGTGGCATCCAGGCGACATCGCCCATCTGGCCCGGCTGAAGGCTGGCGAGACACAGGCTGTGCGGCGGCAGTTGCGAAGGATGTTAGCAGACAAGGGGGCGTGCGATGAAACTGGCGTCGCTTGAGGCGTTCCTTGACCGTGTGAACGACGAGGTAGATGGCTGCCACCCATGCAAGTACGGGCACGGCGGATGTTCTGACAAGCATCTGGGCCGTTGCGCCGACGAGGCATGGCAGCAGCAGTGCGATGACGAGTCGGACGAGGACTATGAAGAACGAATGGAGGGCGAGTGATGCGAGCGTTCCCAACTGACGTGTACATGGACGAGCAACGCATAGACCAGCAACCCGGCATGGACCTGCGGGATTGGTTTGCCGGGCAGATTGCGGCGTCTATTGCCCTGTCCCAATGGCAGGCAACTGAATCCAGTTACTACACCAACGACATGATCGCTCAGGAAGCGTATCTCCTGGCCGATGCGATGGTCCGATGGCGGCGCAAGTCAAGGAGCAAGGCCAATGCCAACGATTGAACTGACCGACGCAGAACTGCGGGCGATTGATCTTGCGTGCATGTGCCTGTTGGAGAACGTGCGGCGCGGCCGACAGTTCCAAGCCGATGCGATTGCGGACGGGGATGCGGACGTTGGCGAATGGTATGGCGAAAGCGTCCGCCGAACCAGCGATGCCGGAGTGACATTGAGGGCGCTGTTGAATCGCCACAAGGAGGCAAGCCATGCCAACGATTGAACTGACAGACGAGCAGGCCCAGGAGTTGAAGGATCTGCTTTTTTACGAGATCGAAAAACTTGATGAGTGGCTGCCGTCCTACGCTCCCCACAGTCCGGACCATGTAACGGCCACCCATGAGAAGTCTGTCCTGTCCGACATCCTTAACCTACTGGAGATTGCGTGATGGATCACTTGTCTGCCAATGAAGTCAAACAAACCATTTCTGCCATCATGCGTGAGGCTGGACTGCACCCGTCTCTGATTTATGCGTTTCAAAAAACCGGCTTGATGGTCGTTGAGAACTCGCACCACACCGAAGAGCAGAGGAATGAGTTTATTGCCGCAGCCAATGAATGGTACGACTTGTATGAGCCTGACGGGCAGGAGGACGAGTGATGCCTAAGAAACTAGCAGAGGCTGAGTGCTACATTGGACCGGGCGAGTACACCTACCGCATCGAAGAGGTGTACGACAAGCGTCTCGGTCAGGTGATCTACGAACTCTACAGCACACTGCGGGCATCCGGGGTGTCGTCGCTGTTGGGCGAGTACAACACCCGGGAAGACGCACGGAATGGCATGCTGCGTTACCGCGAAAGGGACGTTGCCAAAGGGAGGGACCAGTGAACCGCACCTTCATAGTCAACACCAATCCCATTGCTCCCATTGCCTCATGGGAGATCAGTCCGTGTGCCAAAACGCCGGACACGGAAGGCGGGTACGAGGTCGAAGCGTTTGAGACCATGGCCGAAGCCCGTTCTGCCGTGGATAGGCTGGGTGGCACCACCTTCTGGGGCGTGTACTCACGGCTGAGTGATGAAGCCATCATGGCTGACCTTGGTCCGCCAGTGATACACCTGAAGGACTTCGATAGTTACGATGAGGCAGTTCGGTTTGTCCAGTTATTCAACGGAGTGAACGATGACGACTGAAACTAAGGTGATGGGGTTTGGCCTGTGCGATTCGTCTGCGGTGCAGGCCGTGAGCAAACGGCGTATCGGATCGCTGCCCTACGGCGTAGCCATGGGGTGCTGCGATATCGGTGAGGCCAAGCTGAAGGATGGCAGGC
>RGVZ01000416.1 GCA_010029825.1 bacterium
GGCGGGATACCCACGTCCGGATCACTGGCCCCGCCGTGGAAAAGCTCGAGGACGTTTTTTTTGACGACTGGCATTTTGCCACAGGTGAGTCCCTCGAAATAAATTTGCGGGCCATTCCGCACCCGGGTTGGCAGATCAATGCCGGCGAGGCTGTTCAGGTCATACCGTCCGCGCCGACGGATGAGGCCTTGGTTGGAGTCCTTCTGTATATGCTGACCATCCAGAAGGCAAAACACCGACTATGGATCGCAACCCCCTATTTTGTCCCGGATACGCCACTGACCCGCGAACTGGAACTTTGCACCCTCCGGGGAGTCGATGTTCGCTTGATCCTGCCGCGCAAATCCGACAATTCCCTGGTCCACTGGGTCGGAGAAACTTATGCCGACAAACTGAGGAAAGCTGGCGTAAAGGTGCTGTCCTACGGCGCTGGATTCATGCATCAAAAAGTGGTTCTCGTTGACGATGATCTGGCCCTTGTCGGGACTACAAACTTTGATAATCGCGCATTGTACCTGAACTTTGAGACGACTCTTGCCATCCATGGGGCTGAATTTGCCCGGAAGGTAGAGAACATGCTGACGGCCGACATGGCAGAAAGCAGCGCCGTGAGCGAACCAGCCGACAGGGGCCCCATTAGCCGGTTCATCCGCCTCCAGAGGGAAAACCTTTCCCGCCTGCTGGCGCCACTCCTCTAAAATCAGGGGTTTCGAACCCTTGCGTCCCAGCGGGTCTGCGCCTATAGTCCTTCCCAACCGAAGGGGCTAAAAAAATGACTTCTACCTTCAAGCAACGCTTTATTGAAATGACCGGCAAAGAGGTCCCTCTCGACCTGTTCCTTTATTCCTGCTTCGAGGCCGAGAAAATGCTCGCCGAAGCGGAAAAGCGCGTCGGTGGACCGGAAAACCTCGACTCCCGTCACATGGACACGTCTTCTGCCACTGGCCTCGGTGCCGGGGACGAAGCCGCCTGGGAAAACGTCATCACGAGACTGTACTCGTGGCACTGCGAACGCGAACCTGCGCTGGTGGACGACAGCAAGCCGGTCGACATTGAAATGCTGTGCCCTGTCTCTGACGCATTCGCTGCGTTCCACGCGGATCTGCGTAACTTCTACCAATCGGCAACTGGTGGATCCCTGCCCGTTTTCGACATGGAAGCCGGACTGGCTCCTGTGTGGGTCGCCGTCATGAATGTGCTCAGAAATAAATCGCCGCGTGGCGCTTCGCTGTTCGAAAAATATTTCGCGTGGACCTATAGCGACTGGGAAGCGCCGGTATATGAAGTGGGAAGTCGCCCACCCGTGGGCCGCTATGCGCCACCTCCACGTCTTCGCGCCGGTGGTCCGGGAGGCAAGGCGGGGCCCGATCGTCCTGATCGTCCTGATCGTCCAGATCGACCAGATCGACCAGAACGAGTCAACCGTGGTGACAGGCCGCGTCGCGAAGACCGCCATCACCGCGACGAAAACTTCGGCAACCGGGCCAGCCATGAGGAACGTTCTGTCGAACAAGAACATGCTGCCTTGGCCGAAGTAGACAAGGCCGTTGAACTGCTGAACAGTGACGCGAACCTCGCGTTCGTCGATTTGCCCCCGACCAACAGCTTCCAGCGCCGCAAACAGCATCACGCAGTCATGGAGCATGGATTCAAGTCTTCGTCCGTCGGCGAAGGCAAGGATCGTGCTGTTCGCGTCTCCCGCGACGGAAAAGCATGAATTCCTCGAAAGTCGTCTGCATCACCGGCGCCAGCTCTGGAATTGGCGCCGCCACGGCAGAGACCTTCGCGCGTCAAGGGTGGTCTGTCGCCATCGGAGCGCGCCGCGTGGACGCGTTGAAAGACCTCTCGGCCAACTTGTTGAAACTTGGGGCGGACAAGGTTGTTCACTGCGAGCTGGACGTGACCTCGCGAAAATCTGTCCTCGAGTTCGCAGCGAAAGTAAAATCCGGATTTCCCGAAGGACTGGATGTCCTCGTGAATAACGCTGGCCTCGCCCTCGGAACCTCGCGAATGCCCCAGGTCACGGACGACGAGGTCGACGCCATGATCGATACCAACGTGAAAGGCGCCATCTCGGTCCTCCGCGCCTTTCTGCCTTGGATGCTCGAGCAAAATCGCGGTCACATCTTCAATATGGGGTCCGTTGCCGGATTCTGGGTTTACGAGGGTGGAAGTATCTACACCGCGTCAAAGCATGCGCTTAATGCAATAACAAAAACCTTGCGCCTTGAACTGAACGGGACACCAATCCGGATTACCTCGATCGATCCGGGAATGGTGGAAACGGGTTTCAGTGAAGTGCGCTACCGCGGGGACACGGACAAAGCAGCTTCCGTCTACAAGGGCATGACTCCGCTGACAGCCGCCGACATCGCTGAATGCATCTGGTTCGCGGCGTCAAGACCCGCTCACGTAAACATCGACCAGATGGTGCTCATGCCAGTGGACCAGGCTAGCGTCTACAAGGTCCACCGTCGCTTAAACTGCTCCACTTGACTGCGCCTCACGCGGCCAATGCCAAATGTTGAAGGGGCCATCCCCCTTGCGCTTCGCCTGCGCCGTCCG
>RGVZ01000417.1 GCA_010029825.1 bacterium
TTGCTTGTATGGTAAATAATTCCATGAGAGGGCTTTTCACCAATTCCCTGGCCCTGGTCGGACTTTTCCTTTCTATCTTCCCCCGTTTGGGCCAGTCGGAGGTCATCATTCAGTACTTTGAGACCCGTTGGGATGAAATGTACCAGCGCCTACCCGAAATTGCCGAAACTGGCTATGAATCCATCTGGACTCCTCCCCCCGGCAAATCCCCCATCGGCGGACCCTACCCTTACGCCTACGGCGGTAACGTCGGCTACAACTCCTTTGACCGTTTCGACCTCGGCGATACCCCCCAGCGCGGGAATTGGGAGACGCGCTACGGTTCACGCACTTCGCTACGCAACCTCGTTGATAATGCGCACCAGTCGGACATCAAGATCTACCCCGACATCGTTTTCAACCACACCGGCAATGGCCCGGACTTCCGTACCTATCCCGGGATGGTTCCCCAGGATTTCCATGTTTGGGCCGATGGTGCGCAACCTGGAGGTTTCAAGCGCGCGGATCGAATGTGGCAGTGGGATCCGGTCAACGGAACCGGCGGCACTCTGCACCAGGAGTTGGTCAGTCTGATGGACATCGTCCTCGAGTTCGACAACCGCTTCCAAGTCGGCCGGGCGAACTCCGTCGGCTATGTCGCCGATCCTGCGCCGTTCGTGCGCCATCCGGGAGACTACGACAAATATCCCTACAATCCCTCGGGCACTCTCCCGAACGAAAATTCCCGTGACTTCGTCGTTCGTTGGATCAACTGGCTCGGTTACGCGATGGATTACGACGGCGTCCGTCTCGATGCGCCAAAACACGTCTACAAGGACTTTTTCGGGATGCCCAACCAGGCGCAATCCATCCGCGACAAAACTTTCATCTATAACATCCAGAAAAACTTCAACGAGCGCCGCGGACTGAGTGACGCCAATCCGTTCGATGACATGTATTCGAACGACATCCGCCGCGATGACGCCATGGTCTATTCGGAATTCTTTATCGGCGGGGTAGGCGAGGTCGACTATTGGCGCAGTCCGGGTGATCGCAACTGGGGAATACAGACCCGCTATCTCGATTTTCCCCGCAAAAAAGGAATGATGGATGCTGCCTTCAACGGGGGAAATCTCGCTGCGCTCGCCGGAATGTCCGGATTCAGTCCGGAGGAAGGTGTCATGTTCGCCCACAGCCACGACGAGGGTCCGCCGTCGAAGCTCGAACTGGCCTACGCCTACATCCTTACCCGCATCGGTGTGCCGGTCGTTTATTTCTCCGGAAATAATCTGGCGCAAAGCCAAATCGGCCGCACACCCGGCAAGAACACCTGGATGGAAAAAGGTTACGATTACGCTCTCGGTGATACGGTCAACGGCTTCCGAAGCACGGCTATTCCGAATCTTGTCTACATCCACAACCAATTCGCGCGCGGCAAGGAATTCAACCGCTGGAGCGAGGGTGATTACTTTGCTTACGAGCGCTATGACGATCTGAATAACAACGGCAACCCCGATTCGGGCGAAGGACTTATGCTGGTTGCACTCAATGACTCCGGCAGCGATATCACCAAAAGCCCGATCCAGACTTCCTTCGCTCCTGGCACCAAGCTCAAGGACTACACCGGCCGCAATCCAGACACAGTCACGGTCAACGGCAGCGGTCAGGTCACGGTCCGCGTGCCCGCCGGCGACGGCCAGGGTTTTGTGTGCTACGCCCCCTTCAACGCCGAAGCTCCCGCCGGAGTTGATCCCCTGCAGTTTTCTGGCAGCGGCGTCAGCACGATCCCGTGGGTGATCCCGGCCGGCCGGGATGGCGCCGCCAAGCCGGTCCGCAACATCGTCCGTCTGACCGGGGACACCGTGCAGGTCGATGTCCGCTACAGCAACACCAACCCCCAGCAGAACAACGAAACGGTCGACAATGTTCTCCTCAAGTGGGGTCAGGGACGGGATCTCAATGGCAACGGGACTATCGACAACAACACCAATAGCGTGGTCACGGGCGGCTTCGAAAACATGACCAAAATCAATGACGGCCATTACCGCCTCAACGCGAATATCGCGAACCTTCCGGAAGGGCTCAACGTTATCAAAGCCCGTGCGTTCAACGGCCGCACGAATAAGCCCGCTCTTTTCCAAACCTGGACTGAAACTGTTTACATCGACCGGCGAGGACCGGATCTGGAGATCGAAAATCTGGCCGCGGGGGAAACCATCGAGGGCGCGCGAGTCATCACCATTAACAATCCTGACCGCACTCTCTACAACCTGACCTACAAGATTGATGGCGGACCCGATCAGCAGGCGGACATGGTCATTCGAGGCAAATGGCGGATCAGTCTGAGCGGATTGTCCTCAGGCAATCACAGCATCACCCTGAACGCCACGGAGGCCGACTACGGATCCAGCCGCAGCGTCATCAACACCTCCACCCTGACCCGAAACTTCACGGTCGATACGACTGGTTCGACCATCGCCATCAACCACGCGAACAACGCCACCCTGAACGAACCTTTCTTCAAGACAACGGTCACCGTCC
>RGVZ01000418.1 GCA_010029825.1 bacterium
TCCCGAATCTGCCATCCCGCACGGCATAGAAAGGCGGGTCAAGATCAGCCACGAAATTTTTGACACCATCGCCGTTGGTGTCGGCGTTGGTGTCCGTGGTGCTTCCTGCAGTTCGCCAGCCAACCTCCAAGCCATCGGGTAAGCCGTCTCCGTCGGTGTCCGGGCTTGTTGACGCGGTAAGGCCGGAGGCACGCCAAATGTGAACATCTCCATTTGACCAATTCTCGGCGTTGCCGGTGGGTAAGCTCTTTTTATTGATTTCATCGAAATCCACGAGGCCGTCATCGTCGTCGTCGTTCGATGTATCAAGGTCGGATCCGGTGATTTGGCGGAGGATAACTCGCGCATTACGGACAGTGGATGTGGATTGAGTTCCCAGTGTGGCGGTAGCGGTCAAAAGGTAATTCGCGGGGGCGGTGATCCGCCATGTATATTCCCAGGTTTTGATCTTCCCGTTGACCGAGACCTTGATCCCATCCCATGTCCCGTTGCCGTTGGTGTCGGTGAAAGGTTCGGCTGCGTCCCGGACGCCGTTTCCGTTGGTGTCCGAGAAAAGTTCGCCGACGTCGCAGATGCCATTTTGATTCACGTCGGTGAAGGTTTCGGCGCTGTCCCAGAGACCATTGCCGTTGCCGTCGACGAGCGGTTCGGCGGGATCCCAATGTCCGTTGCCGTTGCTGTCGGTGTAGGATTCTCCGGAATTCCAAGTGCCGTTACCGTTCGTATCGGTGAAGGGCTCGGCCCCGTCCCACTGGCCATTCCCGTTTGTGTCCGTAAAGACCTCCGCCGGGTCGAGCCGGCCATTGTTGTTCTTGTCGGTCGAAGGCTCTTGGTCATCCCATTTATTGTTGCCGTTGGTGTCGGTAAAGGTTTCTGTAAAGAACTGGATGGCTGGGGCGCCGGAAAGGACAACATCGTTGACCGTGGCGCCGGTCTCCACGCGGACGACATAGTCAAGAGCATCGGGACCCGGAACGTCGTTGAGAATGATCTTGGTTTGTTGACCGTCTGAATCAAGCTCGCTGGGCTTGGTGATGCGAATGAATGGTTTGGTGCTTGGATCGGCCTTGACCCGGCGGACCGCATCGAGCTTGCGGTTGTCCGGGAAGGTGTAGGTGACCTTCAGTTCGTGGACAAAATCCGCCACATCGTTGTACAAGTTGGGCAGGGGAATCGCCAATTCGTGGAACTGGGAGCTGACGTTGTAATTGATGGTGAAGTTGGAGCGGCTCTGGACCACGGCATCGGAGCTGTCGTTGTTGTCCGTGCTGTCGATTGAGAAGGTGAAGCGGTTGATGAGTTCATCCGTATTGGAGCCGCTGTTGTTGTCATCGGAGATGCCATCGGCGAGGGACTTGGTGAAGTAAACCTTCAAGGTGTAGTTGTCGTTCACGCTGTCGCCGTCCCGCTGGGGCCAGGCAACATTGACGCGCTGGTCGGGCCCGGCCGTGCGGACGTTACGGACGATCTGCCTGACGTTGGCCTGGGTGGCATCAAGGTCGATATCGCGAATTGAGGAAGCCTCATGCAAGCGGAGCGTAACTGCTGCCGTGCCCGTGGCCGGGATGTTGTTGTAGCGGAATCTCCACTCTTTTTCGTTCGGAAGGTTGATGGAAGTGACCTGAGTGGCTTGCCCCCAGGATTGACCCAGGGAGGCATCATATTGATTGTTGCCGTTGACATCGGTGAAGGTCTCGGTGGATTGACGGATGCCGTCCTGGTTGGCATCAACGAACGGCTCGAATCCCTCGCCGTTGCCGTTGAGAATTTTGGTGGTTTTATCGTCGTTGCCGGGGTCCTCATCCGCGATATGGAACCAAACTTCCTCGACCGTCATGTCGGTATGAATCACCACCTCATAGTTGGATCCGGTGAGTTGGTCGTTCTCGGAAGGGTAAAGCATCTCGCCGGTCGGGGGTTTGGCGTCGTAATAAAAGACCTGGGTGAACGTCTGGTAAAGCGGCGCAGCGTTATCCGGATTCCGGTTGAGATGGGCGCGCGCGCGAATCACATGGAAGCCCTCATCCAGTCCCTTTTGTGTGTCGAAGAGGTATCGACGAAAACAGCCTTCACCAGCGGTCGCCTAGGTGGTCATCATGTTTTTCTTGCGGGTCACCTCCGTGGGGCCGCTCGGCCACTGGGAGGAAGCGCCTGTTTTGTAGAAACCGATCTTGTAAGTGAAGGTGGTGCCGGGGGCGGGCTTGGAAATGCCGGCTGAAGACCACCAGTCTTTGCCACCGACGCTCCGCTGGTAGTTCATCTCGACGGCCCTCGTGGTGCCGCGACCGATCCCGCCGGCCCCCTCGGGGAAGGAACCGTCGAGGGTGTAATAGACGAAGGCTCTGAAGCCGGAGCCAACAGAATTGCTTTCCGCCCAAATGACGATGTTGGATCCGGATTCGTCGAACTGCAGCGGTTGCGGGGCGGTTCCGGCCACGGCGGCGGCAGGATCGTGGTAGACGAAGGAGGCTTGGTTGCCGCCGTCGGTTGAATAGGAACTGTTGGCCCCGGTGGGCCCGT
>RGVZ01000419.1 GCA_010029825.1 bacterium
CGGAAGAAATAGTCCGTCCCGGCGCTGAGTCCCCGGACAGTCAGGTCTCCCCGACCCCAATCCCGGATATAGAATGTCCGGGACGTGCTCGCCGGCACCCCCTCATCCTTAGAGTAATCGACAAACACCAGATAAGGCTCTTTCAAATTCGTTGCAAGGCGCACGCCGCCGTCTATCGCCTGTGTGCTTGTTATCATCAAGCGCCCTTCCACAGCCGGCAGCACAGCCCGGGTAGCAGCTAGTCGCACAGGCTGATAAATGCCTGCCCAGATGACTTCTCCTTCCTCCTCTTGGCCGTGGAGCCCCCCAATGCGATAATACCAGAGTCCCGGGCCGAGGTCTAAACTGCAACCCGACGTGCCAGCAGGCAGCACAAATTGCCGCCGTGTTTTCGTGAATTCAATATCAGCCGCCACCTGGACCGTAATTGCCCGGAACACCGTCGCCGCCGCCCATGACAGCACAAGCCGTCCCTCGACTGCTCGCGCCGTAATGTTCTCAATCATCTATCTATCTTCCGGTTATGAAACGGAATTATACGCCGCGACCGACATGTGATAAGGGTAGCCACCATTATCTGGGATTACAACCTGTTTTAAGAATGTCCAAACAATTCGTGTCCCAGACTCTGTTATCGTCCAGACATAGAGTCGCGCGGTAGATGTGTCATTCATTGCGATCCGATTCGTAGATGTGTCAGGGTCGCCTGTGAATATGGGTTTCCCAATAGGATAGTAAATCATACCATCGCCGTTGGATGGGCCGTTGACGCCCCCCGTATAGGAATTATCAAACCGATTGGACCATGTGCGTGTATCCATATTTACTGTCCAGGAGGACATCTGCTTTGATCCGCGCGTATAGGCAACACCATACTCATTCGCAAATCCCGAGGCCGCCTTGGGTATCATTTCTGTCCCATACACCTCTGAGGTATATGCAACAGTATAGGTCGTGCCGATAACCTTCGCTGCGGTGAATTCCAGCACGTGAATTACTGCTTGATTAAATCCACCAATCACGAACGCACCATATGCAGTTCCTGTCCACATGCAGGCAGGAGCATAAGATGCGCCCAGAACACTTGTTGTTGCGCCGGCATACGTCGTCAGTGTAGAGGTGGTTACTGTAGTTCCTCCTTTGAGTAGCGCATAGCGTCGCAAAACACGTGTCCCTTCCGTCATGCCGTAATAGATATTGGAATCCAGGTCCTTATCATGTATATAGGTCCAGGCGTTCGTGAGGCCCGTATAGGTGCGTATAACAGTTGCCGTGCTAATATTCGCTGCCGATTTCAGTTGGAGAGTTGTTGAATTATAGCCAGGTTGATACATGAGAAATCCCGACGAACTTGTATAATACGCTGGCGCATTGCCACCGGCCTGCGCGGCCCGGAATGCGCGCCCGTATCCAAATGCACCTTCTATTGATGACGCAAGTGGCATCCACCTTATTTGTTGACTGCCTTTTTTATCGTCTCTACATTCGCGACGGCCCACACAATCAGGGCCGCGCCTACAATGCTCCACATACCGGGTCGCTCGCCGGCGAAGATGAACCCGAAAAGGAAGGCCGACAAGACGCCCACAAAGGAGAGAAGGCCAAAGACTTCCGTGCTGACGAGAGGGACGGCATAATACCGGAGCGCATACCCGACGAAGCCTACGAGCACATTAAACGCTGTCATCAGGCCAATGGCAGACCAGTTCCATGCGAAGCTCAGGCCCAGAAGAGGCGCAGCGGCGAGAAGCCAGACGGCCGCGCCACCATACAGTTCCAGCATAGAGGCCCAGGGCGTCGTGGACGCTCGGTCTTTGACCACAAAATACATCGCGGACTCCGTGAGGGCCGCAAGCAAGGCGAGGGCCACGCCGGCGGCCGGGCTCGCTACCGCGCGCGTAACACCCCCTATAGGGTCCCCGAGGCCTTTCGTGCTGACGAGATACGTGCCGAGGATGCCGGAGAGCAGATACGGGATACTGCTCCCCACGGACTCACCATAGATGACTTTCGCGCCGACGAGATTCCAGAGGGGATACGTATAAAAGAGGGACATGGAGACACCGGTAGAGAGACTGGCAAAGGCCGCATAGGAGGCCCAGGTATGAACCGCAGCGATGAGGCCCACAAGGAGGGTCCGTTGAATCGCGGCCCAGGAACCAGCAACAGCGACCAGGTCGGCGGCACTTGCAGGGGCCGCGGCACCCGCCGCAAAGGTCCCGAACCGCACGAGCAACTGCGTCGGCAAGGTCGTGCGAACAAGTTTAATCAGGATAGGATATAGCGATAGGAAGAATTCACTTCCTATTACTGTAGCCTCTGGTCCTGTGAGCATTTACTGAATAACGATATTTAGCGCGGTTGGCTCCACGCGTCTGCGGCGTGACCAGAATCGGTCCGGAATGAGCCGCATGGCCTCGGGTATATCCCGTAGCGCATTTCGCAATTGCCACAGGGACGTGCCCCACCGCTGACGGAGCGTTTTCTGTTGGCGCATGTAGGCGGATTCTGCGCGCAGCA
>RGVZ01000420.1 GCA_010029825.1 bacterium
CAATCGCATCCACAAGGAGCACATCATCAAGCACCCCGGCCAGTTCGGCGACCTACCCCCCGCATCTCTTGCCCTTTTTCTGCGCGCAGACCCCACACTGGAGGTTGCACGCATCGGTGTGCGTCAGGACGGCATCCCCTTTTTGCACGCCATCGAAGCGTGGGTCGACCTGGAGCGCACTCCGCTCGCGCAAGAGCAGCAGCAACGACAAGAAGGGACGCAACCACAGCAACTCGCTCGTCTGCGCACCCATCTCGAGAAGCAATGGCCGCTTCTCCGAGCCGCCTTTCCGCACGAAACCAAGGCCGGCATCCTCCGTCATTGGGACCGAGCCGTGCAGCACCCGTCGGACATGCGTGTCGAGCCCTGGGTTCCGTTACTCGAATCTTTTTACAAAATCCTGCTTCTCGTTGTGCATCGTGGCGACCGCGACGACGGCACCGACGCCTTTTCCTGGTCCCTCGGCACGCAAATGCAGACAGTCAGCAAGACGGGCGCGACCAAGTCACCCGTCGTCGTTCTCTACACACACTATGGCGGCCGACTGGACCGCATGCGCGATCGCAAGACACCGGCGGTCGAGTTGGTGTGCGCACGCCCCGTCAACGATCCCGATCGCGGTTACCGCTTCCAGTTCTCGCCTTCGTTCCTCGAACGGTCGTGCCACGTCAATCCGCTTCTGTTCGCTGACGGCCGGCCCGAACGCGCCTTTGTCGCCAAACTCCTTCCTGCTCCGGACAAGCGACCCACCGCGCACCTCGACGTCAATGGCGCCGTCCACGCGCTGTCGTACAAGATTGGTGCCACGACCATCACGATCTATCCCGCCACGCTCTTTCGCGATCCGCATCTCGCTTCGACTACGTCAACGATGTCGACGATGTCGACCATGCTCGACATGAAGGACCGAAATGCGATGGATGTGTGGCAGTCACTCTTTTCCACTTGTCGTCTCCGTGAAATCGATCGGTTGCCGGATAGTCGTGCCGTGTGCACGTTTGCGCATTCTCCACACTTTATCTTTCGTATTCTCGTCAAGAACCTTCGCGACACCTGGAACGAACGCGACACGGTCGTGCGAGAATGGCCGTCGTACGAGAGTATTCCCAACAGCGCCGTGCAAGCACTCTTGCGGTCCTCGGCGTCAACAACGACAACAGATCCGTGGCGCAACGTGCACGCCACACGTCGCGCGGCCCAGTTGCTCATGGACTTTTTCCACGTCGCGCTGCGTCAACGATGGGACGACCCACCCGCCGTCCCACCCGCACTCACCCTTTTGTCCCACAAAGTGCAACAGTTCATGAACGAGGCCATTGCGCGCGACGTCTTGCCCCCCTCCTCCGCGGCGCTCGCGGAATGGATCCGCGAGCCCACCTTTCGTCAAATGGCCGCGCGGGCGGACGACCTCGGCTGGCGCGTTGACGGCCGGTGGGTGCTCCCGACAGCAGCGTTTGCCTCGCGGCTCTCCTTTGGCCTCACGACCTATCTCCTCTACGAATGGAAAACGTTCCTCCGTCTGAGCCCAGATGACGTGTTGCCGCACTTTTACCAGAGCGCCCACGACTTTGCCGCCACGCCCTCCTTCCAGCCCCTCGCTCTCGCAGAAATCCTGCACGCGGATGAGATGACCTGGCGCGTCCACCGGCCTCTGATCAGCGACGACCCCCTCTGGCGCCGGTTCGCGCCGACCGACGCGCTGCTGCGGCCCGCCGCCTTCTTCTGGCACAACGCCGCCACCAACCCCTGGGCGCCACGCGTCGTGCTCGTGGCCGCCTGCCTCGCGACGGCTTCGGACCAACAAATACGGCGCCTCTACGATGGCCTCACGCGTGACGGCCCCGTCTACCGTCCCTGCACCGCGGGCGAGGAGGAAACCAAGGGCGGTGACGACGACCGACAAGTCCGGCGTTTTTCTTCTGTCGATGCGCCCCCCACGGGCACGATCGACGCGGACACGATCCTCGTGCTGCGCCCCGTGCTCACTGACGGAGAAAACACGTCCGTTTGGATCTTTGTCCCGTGGCCGTGAGGTAAAAAAAATGTCCGGTTGGTTTGAAAACGCAGTCCGTCATGACGAGTTGCTGCAGCACGCCTGGTGCCACGACTGGCACCAATAGCCAAGTCGCCAAACTCAGCGCGTACGTCAACACGGCCTACATCCTCACTTGGCTCGTCAACGGCAACAACTGCGCGCTGACGAACTCGCAAAACCAAAGCAACACGTACTTGCTCTTTACGCTGTTGGCGAACTGCAGTCAGGAAGGCATTTATCCGGCCTTTTCCGTGTCTTATCCGTGCTCCATTTTCGTCCACGCGAACCCACAACTCACGCTGGCGCCGACGAGCACCGGCAGCGTCACGTGGGCCTCGTCCAGCTCGCCGCCGACATGGTTCGTCAACTTTCTCGTGTCGACACCCTCCTTGTGTTGCATCAGCACGGTCATCAACAATGTCATGTACTACCTGACGCCTCCCTCGACGTTGACAGCCACCACAAAGAGTTCCAGCAGCGACAG
>RGVZ01000043.1 GCA_010029825.1 bacterium
TTTTTCTGGCCAGAAAAATGAAGAAAATGAGGATCGGCCTCTGGTGTGGTTCAGACAAGAATGAGCAAGACAACGACCATCGCGTACGACATTGCCGAAGAGATGGCGAGGCGCATCGTCGCGGAGGCCAGAGAATCGGACAAGGCCGAAGCGCTCCGGAAAACCCTGAACATGGTGCTGTACGTGCTGGTGGAGGACAACGCGTGGAAAGGCCTGTTCCATTTCCAACAGGACGACAGAGGCGTTACCATCCGGTGCATGGAGGACACGTACGACAACTTTGTCGGCTGGCTCCAGCCCATGCGACTGACGCGGAGCAACCTCAAACGCCTGCTGACCCTCCAGTACGGTGAGGACACCACGACAGTGATGCTCCTGTTCCACGGCCAGGAGGAGCCGTGTGATTATTTTACGGCGGACGAGAGCGGCGAGCCGGTGGCGCTGAGCCGACAGTTTCCCTCGTGCACGTTCTGCCAGGAGTACGACGAGACGCCGGACGCGAGCCGCCTCGCCGCGATGGTCGAGGACTTTTTTCGATTGGAGGCATGAAATATTTTTTGAAACAGAACAGCAAAACATGTATAGAGTGATCCCGATGCGCGTCCTGAGGAGGACGCACGAAACCCGTTCGACGAGATGGATCTCGGATATTCCAAAGATCGGATGGATCTCGGATATTCCAAAGATCGACGGCATCGACCGCGTGATCCACGGTGCTAACAGCATCAAACGGCCGTGGTACATGCACACGCACCAGGACGACAACCTGATGGTGCTCCAGGGCACGCGGTACGTGGACATTTTCTGTCCGCGGCGGCTGGTGAAATCGAGTTTTGTCATTACGCCGGACAAGAACAACAAGCTGTATTTTGACGGCTCGGCGCTGATCGTCTGGCCGTCCGGCATCTTTCACCGGCGAGCACACGCTGCTCAAAGACGGGTACAAGGATCAGCCCGATCTCGACTACAAGTTTCCGAACGAAGATCTCCAGCGGCTCATCAAAATTATTCGGGGAACGGCACGCCGTGCCTCTCCCTGTACAGCGCCCGGATCCTGTCGGCCATCGCGGAGAGGTGGCCGATGACGTCTGGCGCCTGGCTCCGCACGAGGACGGATTTCTTGGCATTCTCCATCAGCAGCGGATACAGCGGAACCGGGTAGAGGCCGAGGTAGCTCTGGAGGAGGAGCCGGCATTTCCTGCTCCTGGGACACACTTTCTCGACCAGGCTCGGCCACGAGGCCGCGGCGAATGTGAAAGGATCGGCCGGCACGGAACCGATCATCTCGCGGTAGAAACGGATGATGTCGTCATCGAGCTCTTTTGTGAGCCGCGTGGACTCGTCGTACACCGCCGCAGAGACGGACGCGAAGCGGAGCGCGCGGATCCTTTCGCGCAGGCCGGATTCCGTGGCACGCGCCTCGGGACGCTCTTGTCGTTTCCGCTCGCGTTCTCGGCGTTCTTGACGTTTTCGCTCTCGTTCTCGGCGCTCACGCTCTTTGCGCTCTTGTTTTCTGCGTTCGCGCTCTTGGCGCTCGCGTTCTCGTCGTTCGCGCTCTTGGCGCTCTCGCTCCAGACGCTCCTGCTCTCGACGCTCTCGCGCCTCTTCGGCCGCCACACGGCCGCGGTACGAGAGCTCGCGGAGCCGCCGGACGAAGCCGTCCAGCACTTTTTTTTTCTTCTTGTGGTACGCCCGGAGCGCAAAATCGATCGATATCATCTCCAGATCGACCGGGAAGCCAAGAAACGAATACCCACCCCCGTCGTTGAGCCAGGCGCGCACCTTGTCTCGGTAATCCATGTCCGTGGGCCGGAGGTGGTTGAGGATGTAGACGTCGACGCGGCGCTGATCCTCAGGCAGACCGTGGTGGCTCCGGTAGCGGATGGCACGGCCGATGACCTGCTCCTGCGAGGCGCGGTTCCACGACTCCTCCATGATGATGACCGTGCGCGTGTTCCGGAGATCCAGCCCCTCGCCACCGGCCTTGGACAAGAAAAGGACGCGCGTCCTGCCATGATTATACCGCGACACGATCCCCCGGCGGTCTTTCATGGGCACGTCACCCTCGATGACGCGGTAGCGGACCGGCTTCCCGTTGAAGAGGCTGTGCTCGAGGATGTTGGCGACGATGCGGTTGCCTGCATTGAGCCACGCGGAAAAGACGAGGATCGGCCCGGGCGTTGCCGGATCCAGGATTTTCTGGACGACCCACTGGATCTTGGCGCTGCGCTCGTCCTCGAGGTTGTTGACGCCCCGGCGCACGCCGTTGAAGAAAGGCTCGAGGTTGGTCTCGTCGCCAAACAGCCGGCTGAGGTACTCGGGACGCTCGCCGGGCTCGAGGTTCTCGAGGAGCTCCTCGTAGCGCCGGAGGAAATCATCGTTCATGACGATCGGCACCAGATGATCGACGCGCCTGGGGTAGTCGCCCGCCTCGACCGGGGGCTCGTACAGCGACACGCGCTGATCCAGGAGGCCGTAGTCGAACAGGTCTTGCTGGTCGTAGCTGTACCGGAAGGGGCGTTCGTTCGCCTCCCGGATCATGTTGTACAGAGCCGCGATATCATTGGGATGGTTGTAGACGGGCGTGCCCGTGAGCAGGAGCACCCTGTCGGCGCGCTCCGCGCACCGGGTGATCCACCGGTTCATGACGCCGTACTCTTTGACTTTTTTTGTCTTTTTGTTTTTCCTGGCGTGGTAGATGTGCCGCAGGTTGTGCGCCTCGTCGACGATGAGCAGCGTGTCGGTGCACCGGTGGCAGAATAACTCGTCGTCTTTGCACCGGTTGACAAACGCGTGGTACGAAAAGAACTCGTAGCGATCCTCGTACAGGAGGTTCTTGAACGATTTTCTCATCTCGTCCCGGAAATTGCTGAGGAGCCCGGCGGGCGTAATGACAACGACGCGCTTCCAGGGGAAGCGGTCGAGGTAGTCCTGGCTGACGAGGATGGCCGTCAGCGTCTTGCCGGAGCCGACCTTGTGGAAGACGATCAGGCCGCGGCTGTCGCGCATCGCGCGGACAATCTTTTTCTGGTGCGCGTGCGGCGGCTTGTGCGAGCGATCCACCGCGGAAAGAAGATCCAGGTGTTTGCGGAGGACGTCGCGGAGGAGGCCGGCGGCCTCCTCGGTAACGGGCACGCGGCAGCGGCGCAGGACGGCCTCGTGCTCGTCCCGATCCCCCGACAGGTAGATGCGTTTCATGTTTTTTTATCCCAATAAAAAACGTCGAACGTCCTAATCGGTCAGCAGCGCCGGGGTCGTGGCCTCGTCGAGGGCGTGCTCGTGGAAATACACGTCGCACACGCGGAACCAGGCCTGGGATAGCTCCAGAAAAGACCGGGTGGGCACGTGCCGCAGCAGGACGTCCAGCACGCCGGGCACGAGGATGGCGTCCAGGAAATAAAAGACAAAATCCTCGTTCGCCCCCCGGAAAGCGGCAACGAGCTCCTCGTAGAGGACGTAATCTCCGACGGTATTTTCCACCAGGAAATGAAGGCTCGTCAGCACGGTATCTGGACTCTCGGCCGTCGGGACGATCGTGAGCACGCCGCGGAGGAAATCATCGAGGGTGCGGTTCTCGGCCTCTGCCACATCCAGAAAATACGCCCGCTTGGTGGCCGACCAGCCCGTCATGCTCATGACCTGTGTGTACGGATGAACGAGCCGCAGGAATGAATGGAGCCGGTCGCAGACGGCCCACAGGACATCCGGTTGCTCGTCCACCCGTACCGGCCACAGCGCCGGCCACCGGTCGACGACATCCCGGAACGACCGGGTGGGCAGCGGCGGTTCTGCGTCGAGGAGGCGCCGAAGCCATTCCCGGCGCGTCTGATCCGGGAGCGGCACGCCCGTGATCGGGTTCTTGCCGGCGGCCACGACGTGGGGGATCATGTCTACCGAGAAATGAAAACGCTCCTCCGACACGAAGCCGTCCTCGCCGTCGTATCCCCGATCCTCAAAGAGCGGGTTCACACGGATGGCGCCCGCGGTTCCGAGGCTCGCCGCGGCCTCGGGCACGAGTGGCCGGACGAGATCCAGCCCCAGATAATAATGGCGCCGGAGGATCTCCGGCGTGCCGAGGCCTTTCGGGAGGTTCCAGAGCCGCCGCACGAGGGACGCCAGGATCGGATGCCGCGAGAGCAGCGGCTCGTCGAGCGTGTCCGCGCGGAGCGCGAGGAGGCGTTGGAGGAGCGGATGATCAGAGACGCCGGAAGAACCACCAAAGGCAAGGAGCAAGACGAGGATCTTTTCCGCGCACGGCAGATCGGCATGCTCCAGGACGAGGTCGATCGGGGTGAGCGCGCGGGTGCCGGTGATCAACGGCACTGAAGGATTCGCCCCGAGCCGGAGCACCAGATCGAGGAGAACCAGAGCATCGTCTGTCCTGCCGCCGATCCACCGGAACAGAACCTCGTAGAGGGGGTTCGACCCGTCCAGCCCGAAAAGATTGATATCCGCGTAATGAAAAACGAGCTCTTTCAGCGACTCCCGACAGACCACCGGCGAGCGGAGGAGGAGGACGAGCGGCGTGCTGACCGGTGGGAACGGATCCAGGCCGTTTGCCAGACGCGCCCTCTCCTGCGGGGTGAGATCGTCTGTAAACAGACGCCGGAGGGAGGATTTCTCGATCAGAGGAGGAGGCATCTCTATCAAGAAGATGAAAAAATTTAGCGCGACATCTTTTCTTCAAGGGACTCGAGCCGCGACTCGATCAGAGAGCACCGCTTCCAGAGGCTGTAGAACTGATAGATAAAATCCGCGTTGCGGTTCTCCATGTAGACCTCTTCCAGGTAGTTCTTGTCTTCGTGGCTCCGGAGGACGGCGCACTCCTTTGCGGCGGTCGCCGGGCTCAGCCACAAGAGCCCGGCCCGTTCCATCGCCACGACATGGTCGGCATCCTCCTCGAGCAGGCTCAGGATCGGGACAAACGACCGGACGGGCGCCACGGCCGCGCCACAGAAACACGTCGTGCCCTCCTGGTCGTTGTCAGGATACCGCCGGAAGCCGTCGTCGGTCAGGCCGGTGTAGAGACCGTGGTTGCGCAGCCTCGAAGCCAGCAGCACGGCTCCGTCATCCGATCGCTCGTCTCTTGTCAGCTGGAGGAGGGTTGACCTCGAAAGCAGCGGGAACTCCGTCTGAACCACCAGGACTCGATCGTCGTCGCCGAGATCCCGGAGCGCGTCGTCCCACCGTGTATGGATGGAGATCCTCTCCTCGGGAAACCACCGGTTCAGCTCCGTCTGGATGACGGCTTTCTGCTCCGGGTGGGCGAGGACACGGATCTCTTCCACCCCGGAGACGGAGAGGACGGTCTCCAGGAGGATGCAGAGGCAGGGATTGTGCGCGAGGGGTATGAGCGGGTGAAAGACCGGGTTGGCTCGTGCCGCGGCAACCACAGCAACAAGCCTCTTCTCCATGCTCCTCTATCTGTGGAAAAATAAATTATTTTTCATCCCGGATCTGCGCCTCGAGCTCGACACGCAAGACGTCCGGGAAACGGTAGCTCTCCAGGATAGGCAGGATCCAACCACGGATCGTGTGCGCTTTCCGGCGGATCGTCGTGTACAGGACGCCTCTCGTGACGTTATAGATGTGGATGTGCCGCGCGTTGGCGTACCGGCTGTTTCTCGAGAGCAACGAACCAGTGATGGCCTGCGCGAGCCACTCCGGCCGGCACTCGTTCTGCGCGGAGAACCGGAGGTCGATGAGCAGGTTGGCGTCCGGATCGACAAAATCGATCGTGGCATTGATGCCGAAGCGGTAGCCCTCCACAAAGATCCTCTTGTCGGGCTCGAGCGTGCGCCGGAAGCCGAGGCCTTCCAGGCGCTCGGCGTCGTCGATGACGCCCATGAGCGCCGCTTTCTGCTGAAAGAGGAGGCGTTTCGGAGCCGCCAGCCGTGCCGCGTACGCACGCAGGTTGGCCTCGATGCCGGGGATGCCGTCCGGTGGAGAGCCGTGGTACAGGAGGAGGCTGTGGTTGTCCTGGTTCTCCAGGTACTCGAGACAGAAGAGCGCCACCAGCCACAGGTCGGCCGGATCGCACGGCCGAGCCGCGTCGGCCACGGCCTCCAACGACCGCTGAATCCGCTCAAAGACCGCGTGGACGATGAGCCGCGGCTCCGGGAACCGCTCCGACAGGCCGATGCGCCGTGTGGTGGTTTTCCAGTACTCGGTGTCCTCGATCATCCGGTTGAGACGGTGATCCTTGACCACCGAGAGGAGCTGGTCGTCGGTCGTAAAGACGATGGGGTGCGACAGGCGGAAAGGACGGAGGATCTTTAAGAGGAGCGCGGGACGGACGATGCGCGCAAACAGGAGGCGAACGAGCGATCGTAAGATCCTCGCCCGGCCGTCGTCGAGCCGGAGGCGGACGGGCGTGCCGAGGATCTCACGGCGGGGCGCGGCGATGTCGCGGAGCGGGTCGCGCCATACGTCCTTGTCTTCCTGCTGGACGCTGATGATGCTGCGCACGGGGACGGCGAGCGGCACTTTCCTCTCCTCCACGGCACCGAGGAACGGCGCGTCCGTGCCCGCGGCACGCGCGACGGCCGCCAGGACGCCGTCATCGATCGTCTCCGGGCGCCAGGCCATAGAGGCCACGGACGCCAGCTCCCGTGCGCACCGCCGGAAATAGACCGAGGGGGCGGAACGGCTCATCCCCACAAAGAGGTACCGCGTGGAGCGCGTCATGGCCACGTTCATCAGCGACTGCGAGAGGAGCTCCTCCGTCTGGAGGAGGTGGCGCTCCTCCGGGATCGAGCCCGCCGAGAAGCCCAGGAAAAAGACGACGGGATGCCCCTTGCCCTTGTCCCCGTGGATGCTGAGCATCACGAGGCGATCCCTGGCGCGCTCCCAGTCAATCGCGTGGTGCTCGTTCAGACAGTTCCTGGTCTCGGCCACGTAGAACTCCTCGCCGCGCTGCCGCAGCATCACCGCGAGCCGGTTAAAGACCGACTGGTGGTTGCACCGCTTCATGAGGATCACGATATCGCCGGTGGTAACCGACTGGTCGTGCGCACGGAGCGCCTCGATCATCCGGAGGACGGTCTGTGCCGTATGGTACGCGCCCTGGAAACTCATCGTCGCGTCGTGCGTGAAAAACAGCGGCCTCGGACCCGTCGCGTCCGAGACCATCGGCGGGATGTCGTATCTCGAGCGCATGGCACTGGTAAGGATATTGACCGTCTCGATGTGTGCGGCCGGGCAGCGGTAGCACCGGCTCAGGCGGAACGTGGCCGGTCGGAGCGCGTCGATCCGGATCAGCGGGTGCGTGTGGTCGTCCAGCGCGCGGCTAAAGATGGTCTGCATCATGTCGCCCAAAACCACCAGCCGGGCGGTTGTGGTGTCGCGCCGGAAATAGTCGGCAACGATATCCACGCGCACCGGTGAAAAATCCTGGAACTCGTCCACCAGCACCATCCCCGCGCGCGTCCCGTCCCGGAGCAGGAAATCACGGTGCTCACCGCCGCGGATCCGCTCCAGCAAAAGACGAGCCTTGGCCTCGAAATCACCGGCAATGTCCTCCGCGAGCGGCCCGAGCTGCGTGTGGACGAACGCGTCAAAATTGGCCACCTCCACGGTGGCGCCGCCGAGGCGGCCGACATAGTGGTTGCTCATTCCCTCCCGGTCGATCGGGACGCGGAGCGCGGCCGAGAGCCGCCGCCGGATCTCGTCCGTGACGGAGCCCACGAGCGTCAGGAAAAGACACGAGCCGCTCCGGTTCTCCCGCAGATACCGGATCCCACACTTGATCATGGTGTCGGTCTTGCGGCTGCCGGCGCAGCCGCAGATCTTCCGGACCCGCGACGGGTCCAGGACGATCTCTTTTTGTTCCTCGGAAATGAATCTCATGGTCTGTTTTATCATACCTCGTCTTTTTAAACCGGGTCGCGCCGGGTATTATTTTTTTTTTCAGGTGAAAAAAAACCAGATGATTGTGCGACCGCTTTCTGTCCTGGATGACGCGTACCCAGCGCTGCTGAACCGGCTCTCCCCGTGTCCAGAACCGGATCGCGACGGATGGCGGCGGTTTTGCGAGCGTCTCCATGACGACCACCACCAGGTCTTTGTCCTGGAGACCGACGACGGCGGGCTCGCGGGCGCGGCCACACTGCTGATTGAAAACAAGCTGATCCACGGCATGGGCCGTGTCGGCCACGTCGAAGACGTCGTGGTGGACGAGCGGCACCGCGGACAGGGCTTCGGCCGCGCGCTGATCGATCACGCGGTCGATCATGCCAAGAGACACGGCTGCTACAAGGTGATCCTCGACTGCGCGCCCGACAAGACCGGATTCTACACCCGCTGCGGCTTCCACGAACGGGGCGTCCAGATGGCGCTTTATTTCTAGTCCTCCAGCCCGCCGTACACCGACTCAAAGACCTCACGCGCCTCCCGCAGCAGGCTCTCGTAGATCCGGTTTTCTTTTTTCTGGATGTCCTCGAGGAGCCTCAGGCGATCCTTGCTCGCCGTCACGTGCTCGATCAGGTGATCCACCAGGCCGTGCGCCGGGAAGCGGCTGCTGCAGTGCCGGCATGAGATGAGGCGGAAGCAGCACTCGGTCTCCATGTGTCCGCTGAGCGTACGGCTCGTGATCTTGTTGCAGAGCAGGCAGGACACGGAGCCGTGAGCCTCCCGCAGGTGGGTGTCGCGGTCTCTGGACAGGATTACGGCACTGCACACCGGACACACGCGGTACAGGCAGCACGCCCGCTGGTGGCTCTCAAAGACGCCCCGCTCGACCTCCACCCCGCACGGACACGAGACCACCGCACGGGGGCAGTCGCGCTCCAGGTGGGCATCGATCTCGAGGTGCGTCCCGCGGATCCCGGGACAGGACGGGCAGGCCCTCTCTTTCTGATCCAGCGACATGAGCAAGAAATCTTTCCGGTACAGTGGCTCGACCGCCTCTCTAGGGTTCAGCGTGCTCTCGCAGAAAATACACCGGATCCGGCACGGACGATCCGCCCTGGCCTTGTCGAGGTGGAGGTAGCGGATGGCGCACCGCTCGCACACCCGCTGGAAAGAATAACAGCCCCGATATTGCGGATCGCACGGGAAGCCCGTGATCTCGACCGGGATAAAGACGTCTTCCAGGCAGATCGCGCAGGCCATTTCGTTTTTCGCCGTTACGTCTTTAGACCGGAATGATTTATATATATATTGCGGGTCTGTAGAGAGACATGATTCCCAAGACGATGGCTCCGCGACCGGAGCGCCTGATCGGCAATGCTTACCAGCTGCTCAAAGAGCCGGTGGATGATTTCCATGCCGTGGTCTATTTTGTCGGCGAGCGGCGGTGCCGCGTGGTCGTGCGACGGCTCGATGCTTTTACGGGCTGGGGACAGTTCTTGCGCCTGCGGATCGACGACGAGGTGCTCGACATTGGCGCCTCGGAGACGAACGAAAAAACAATGGAGCTGGAGACGCGTGTCGCGCTGAGCGTCTCGGTGATCCGAGACCAAAAGATCCCGCGCGTCATCATCCAGACGTTCTCGACACGGCAGCCGCAGCACCCGCTGCATTACAATGCTTTCCTGACCTTTGTCGAGCTGAATCCAGAGTACGAGTATCGTTTCTTTGACGATGCGGACTGCCGTTCGTTCATCCGGCGGCATTTCCCGGAGCGGGTGCTGGAGGCGTACGACATCCTGAAAGCGCGGGCTTTCCGCGCGGATCTGTTCCGCTACTGCTACCTCGTCGTCCACGGGGGTTGTTATTTCGACCACAAGTACGTCCTCCGGCGGCGGCTCCAGGATCTCGTCCGTCCCGACGACGACCACGTTTTGTGCCAGGACCTCGCGCCGTGGGGGCTTTTCAACTCGGTCATGCTCGCCATCCCCGGCAGCGACGCCATCCGGCGGTGCCTGGATCAGGCCGTGGATCAGATCCACGCGCGCTTCTACGGCCAGAACGCGCTCCAGGTGACCGGTCCCGATCTGTTGTGGCGCCACGCCAATCACCTGAACACGCCCCTGCGGCACGTCCACGGCCGCCAGATCCTGTTTGAGGATCGGCCGTTCATCAGCACGACTTTCCCGGGGTATTACGGCGGGACACGGCACGAGTGCTACGGCCACCTGTGGGACACCAAGAGGATCTATCACACCCAGCGCGTCCGCGCGGACGGTTATGTGTTTCTCGTCGAGCCGCACACCGACTACATCATGAATAAAGAGCTTGCCGACGCGGTGGCTCAGAAAAGCCGCCTGCGCCGCGTGCGCGAGAGGAACGCCGTGCGGAGCATGGAGCACCGCCTCCATCCGGCCCGGTTCGAGTTCCGCGTGGCCGATGGCGCGGTGCGGATCGAGCGGATCGACCGGCCGGGCCACGGATGGGATCTGGATCTGCGGCTGTCCATCATCCATGAAGAAACCAGCAAGACGTGTTTTCTTCATATCGGGACATCTCCGGAGCCGAGCGTCGCGCGCGCCCTTCCGTAGCAGACTTCATCTTAAATAGCCGAGCAGATCACGAAAGGCATCCGGATGGAGGTTTTCCCTGGCAAGGTTGAGCGTCATCGGTCGCTGTGCGGGCGGTAGTGGTCTCCCGGAAGCCAGCTGGGGGAGCGGTTCACGACAGGACGGGCACGTGATCGGCCGGCCGTGCTGCTGGCACTGGTCGCGCCACCGATCGATACACGTTCTGTGGAATCTGTGGTGGCACCGCGATTGAAAATCCGGGTTGGCCTCTAAACACACCACGCACTCCTCGATCGTTTTCTGCTGCTGCTGGCTCTGCCCCCGCTGGCGGTGTGCTTGTGCGCGCTGCTGTCGTTGTTTCATTTATCGGAATGATGAGATTTTTTTTTTCATAGACGACAGTTCGGCGGACGGATCCCGAGTCTGGCATACTGCTGGAGAAGCCGAGTTGCCTGAGCCGAGATCGAATCCAGTTCACGAACTGTCTGTTTTTTCTGTGCCGTTCTGGCCAAGAGCCGCATGCCGATCTGTTGGCTCTGTGTTACGGCTGTGTCGACCTGCCGCTGGCTCCGTTGCGGTGGTACTTCTATGTTCATCCAGGCTTGTTGCTGCCGCTGGCTCCGTTGCGGTGGTACTTCTACGTCCATCCGGGCTTGTTGGAGTGCCGGTGTTGGCTGTGGCTCCGTTGCGGTGGTACTACTGCGTCCATCCGGGCTTGTTGGAGTGCCGGTGTTGGCTGCCGCTGGCTCCGTTGCGGTGGTACTACTACGTCCATCCAGGCTTGTTGGAGTGCCGGTGGCTCATTTCGTTCTGTATCTCTTTGTTGCGACACCGTGCGATGGCGAGAATGACGGCGAAGGTACCCCAGGATCGGGAGCCACCGGCCACCCACGTACTCCTGCATCGCCAGCAATTCCTCTTCTGCCGCGAGCAGGTTCTGGTACATCCTCGTCTGCTGCTGGGTCCGTTTTGCGTTCTGCCGCAGCCCCCGCAGCGCCTTGAGGCTCATCTCGATGACGTCGTAGGGGTGGACGCCGTCTCCGTTTCTCGATAACAGTTTGGTATGCTCGTAGAACCGGCGCACGAGATCCGCGTCGCCGCTGAGGATGGCGTGTGTAACGGGTAAAAGGCCTTCCTCGTCGGGAGTATCGAAATCGCGATGCGACCACCGGAGGGCGGGATCGGACAGCAGACGCCGAGCCTCTTCCAGGTCGGGTTCGTCGTCCTTGAGGCACGCCATGAGCCGCACGAAATTCTCTCGAGCTCTTTGCTGTTGTCGTTGCTGCCGCATTTTAGACTTGATATTTTTTACGATTTTTTACGATTTTTGATCAGCAGACGCACGCGCCGTTCAGGACGAGGAACCAGTCTGTGGTCGAGTCAGACGAGTCGAGCCACCGCCGCAGGCAGAGCCGCCGAAAGCGCTTCGGGTCGGGCACGGCCGTGTCCGGCCGACAGGACGGGCATGGATGCGTAGGGTACAGCGGGTAGAACGGGACGGCGGGCTCGGTGGTGGTGTCCGACGCCGCGACCGCGTCGATCGGGAACGCGTTCCGGAGCTGTGCGAGCAGCGTGTCCGGGTCGAGGTTCTCCCAGACTTTCTCGCCGCGGATCCGCTCCCGGAGACGCTCGAGCATCCGGAACACCGCGAGCCGCCGGATCGCGGCATCATCGGCATTTTCTGTGCCCGCCAGGAGGTTCTCCAGCATGATCCAGGCGGAGCGGAAGACGATGGCATCGGCGTCCGGTGGGATCGTGTCCAGCGCCAGCGCGGCCAGGCGGTAGTCCGTCGGCAGGACGGCGAGGGGGATCGGGATGGGAGCGACCGTGTCATCGGCATCAACGCTATCGGATCGGAGGGTGCGGAGGAAGCGAAAGAACTCGAGCGGCGAGCGATCCTCGAGTCCGGTCTTGGGCTCGGACATCATGCTCGAGAATTTCTTGTGCTTTTTCAGGAACGACTTGACCTGGAAAATGTTGTGGAAAGCGGTACACCGGGTGTACTCGGATCCGGCAAAGAAATTCATCACCCGCACCAGGGTGCGGGTGTCCTTGTCGGATATGCGGCTCTCCAGGATGATCCAGAACGACGAAAAGACGAGGCTCATGATGTCCTGGAGACGGCAGTACCGGAACGGGCAGGTGTTGGTGTGGATGCGGCCCTCGCGGAGGAAGCAGCTCTTCCCATAGTCGATCATGACCGGCAGCAGCGCGCTCGACACGCGCACCCGACCGTCCCGTGTGTCGTAGGCGACGGTCTGACGCTCCGAGCGCACAATCACGTTCCAGGGGAAAAGATCCATATGGAGAAAGCCGCACCGCTGCTGGGCGGTCTCCAGCGCCAGCGACAGGCAGAGGAATGCATCGAGCACGTCGCCGAGGCTCATGTCGGCCGAGCGGAGGTACTCGTCCATAGACCGGCCCGGGACGAAATCCATCACGACGGCGACGGTCGTGTCCGTCACCCGGTGGCCGTACGTGTAGACGAAATTCGGCAGGACGGCGAGCGCGTTGACGCAAGAGAGCGCGCAGAGCACGTGGAATCGATCCTCGTGCTTCCAGGTGCGAGACGTCTGTTTCTCGCACAGCGGCCGCGACTGGAACTCGAAATACTCCAGGCTCGTCGCCCGGTTCTCCCGGAGCATCCTGCGGTTCCGGCGCTCGTGCGGGCGGTTCAGCAGCACCGCCAGCGCTTCTCTCGAAAGAGTGTCGCTCGGCACCGGCGCGCCGTCGAGGAACGCCTTCTCCGCGGCCACCACCTCGTCGAACGCGGCCAGGTTGTGCTCGATGCTGGAGGCCGGCGCGTGGACGATCCTCCCGGTCGTCTTGTACAGCTGCCGGAAGAGCCGCTCCAGGTAGTCCAGCATCGCGGTTCTCGTCAGGTGCTGCTCGGCAAAAGCGCGCGCGTTCGCCGCGATCTCCCGGCACTTGTCGTCGTTGGCCAGGCACCAGTCCATCTTGTCGTAGAAATCCTCCGTCGTGCCCACCAGCGGCACGTAGTGTACCCAGGGCTTGAGCCACTGGAAAAACCAGACCTGGTACTCGCACGGGTAGTAGAGGATGACGGAGCCCATGAACATTTCCGTCCCGAGGCGGTACGCCTCCGAGTGGCCCGGCAGGTGGAGGAGGTACTTGTACGAGGCCTGCGCGAGCGGATCCAGCGGCTCCACGAGGCCGAACGGCATCTCCTCCACGTGGATCGTCTCCAGGTAGGAGAACGACGGGTGCTTCCTCGGCCGCAGGTTCCACCTGGTGATGCCGGCATCCAGGTACAGATCGTCCGCGTGGCGCCGCCCCCCGGCCGACTCGGCCGAGAACATGAGCCTCGGATTGTTCTCGGTGGTGGTGCCGAGACCGGTCGAGGCTCCGCGAAACACGGCGGTCGGCCTCTTGGCCGACCAGGGGATGGCATCGAATGCTTCGAGCCGCGGGAGGGCACGGTACTCTTTGGGAAACAGCCTCCCGTCCGCCCAGTACGCCGCCCGGCACCAGTCCTCCCACGTCGGGATGGGGATGTCCGCGTGGTGGCACGAGGTCGTCATGCCGAGGATGGGACAGTACCTGTTGTACCGGTGCGACAGGAGGGGGGTGTTCCCAAAGAACGAGTCGTAGGATTCGGTGCCGTCTTTCTTGAGGATCGGAAAGTCCCGCTTGTTGAGAAAGACCTCGCAGGAAGGGATCGATCGCTCGCGGAGGAGCGTCGCCAGCATGTCGCGGATCATGCCGACACCGGAATCGCCCTCCGAGATGGGAAACTCGAAGCGGACGAGGCCGTTGTTCCCGTACCAGGCCCGGGTGTTCTTGTGGATCCGGCTCTCCACAAACTCGCGCTTCTCGACAGAGCAGGTGTAGGCCACCATCTCCTCCACGGATCGAAAACGCCGGGGATTCGTCCGCACGCGATCGGCCCACTCGTTGGTATAGGCCACCTTGCTGAACGGCAGGTACGTCTTGCCCACGCCGTCGACGACCTTGAAAAAGATGCCTTTCTTGAACTTGTCGGCAATGTAGTGGTAGGTGTGGATGACGTCGTCGACGCACAGTTTCTGGTAGCGGCTCCAGCGCACGTTGGGATGGACGAGGACACCGCCGTCGCCGCGCGGAGCCACTCGCGGCGTCGAACGATCCCACCACTCCAGGAACTGATCCTCGTCGCCTGCCGTGAAATGATTCTGCCGGAAGAACTTGTACCGCGGATTGTTGTTCTTCTTGACGAGCGTCTCGGCCCTCAGCGCGTAATCGGGATAGGTCTGGAACCGATCCGTCGAGAATACCTGAGAAGCCATTTTACTGGACATCAAGATAAAATAAATTAGTGTGGGGTATTTTGTTGTGGAGGTTACGGAGCCAGAAAGAGGTTCAGTTTTTATTCGGCGCTGGCATGTTATCGCTGGCTTCGATCACTGCGCGACACGCTCACAGTCTGTCCGGCGATCCGTATCCGTGATGCTGAAACGCGTCTGGTATAAAAGTTTCTTTTCCGTCGAAAAGAAATGGATATCCGGTACATTAATTTATCGCTCCGAAAAGACCGGAACGAGCTCATGAAGAGACAGCTGATGGAGCACGGGATCACCACGGCGCAGCGTTTCGAGGCGGTGGACGTGTATTTTTCCGACCTGGAGCCGATGGTCGACAACGGCTTCCTGACGGTAGACGAGTACGTCATGCTCATCGCCGGACGAACCTCGTACATCACCAAAGGCTGTATCGGCTGCTACCTGTCTCATCTTGCTCTCTACCGGGAGTGTGTGGCGGCTCAACGGCCGATGCTCATCCTCGAGGACGATGTCGAGATCTTTCCCGGCCTGCTCGCCAAGATCGAAGGAGGGCTGGCCTCCGTCGATAACGACTTTGACATGATCTACCTGAATCAGCCGTTGGGACGCTGGATCCCGCACTCCGAGCCCGTCAACCCCATCTTTTTTGCCATCTCCGACGGCTACTACTGCACGGACGGCTACATCATCCATCCGCGGCACGCGGCGCTACTCTCTGGGCTGCTGGAGAAGAGGTTTCTCGGGCACATTGATAATGCCATCCTCACGATCCATCACCGGCTCGGCCGAGTCCGCGTCTTGCTCTTTCAGCACCCGCTGATCCGGTGCTCCGCCATGGGCTCGGACGTGCGACTCCCCCGTTTCGCGTCTTTCCGACGATCTGTCTCCATCCCCAATGTCTTTTTCTGTTCGTCAGAGACCGTGTGCAGGGCGCTCCGATCCATGTACCGGAGCGGCGTCACGTGCTGTCTCTCCGAGGAGGAGGCCGAGAAAAGAGCCGAGACGGAGGGCGGATGGTTCGTCCCGGCTCGCCTCCACCCGCAGAGGCTCCTCCCGGTGCCGGATCCCAAGATCGGTCGCATCACTCTCCGTGGCACGAGCGGTGGCGCGTGGGGACGGTGTGCGGGCGAACACGCGGTGTTTCCGATCGCGGTGAGCAATTTTTTTTTTTCCGAGATCAGAAAAGATGAATCAGCACTACCCGAGAAACTACCACAAGATCTCGGACACCAGAAACCAGCCACCGCCGGCCTTGTGTCCCATCACCGGGAACAAGATCGATGCGGCCTCCGCGGTCGAGTTCCAGATCAACGGGAAAAAGATCAGGGTGTGCAGCGTGGACTGCATGAAGCGCATCAAGAACCTCTATAACCTCATCCAGGGCTAGCCGCGGAGCCGCCAGTGGCAGGGGACGAACTCCCAGTTCACCCGCCAGATCCCGTCGCCCTCCAGACCGAGGTCGATGTCACCGCTCCGGCACTCGGGACACAGGTTATCAACGGTCGCAAAGAGGCTTCTCGGCGGTTTCTTGACGCCGCTGGAGTACAGCCGGATACACCGACCACAGGATTTTCCGCCGTTAAACTGATCGGGCGCGATGGCCACAGTGTTGGCCACGCCATTGAATCCTCTGGGCAGGCCGCAGGCGCCTTGTTCACCGGCACCGCCGTAAAAGGTCGCGCTCTCGTCGTAGGCCAGCGCCGTTGCCGCGAGAAAGAAAAAAAACCGTAATGATGTTCATGGTTATTCCCGGACATGCCGAGTATGGCTTCCTTATCATTTTTTGCTTTTCCAAAAAATGAAACGAGCGAATCCCAAAAATCCTCTCCGACAACGAGACATGGGCGTCAAGCATTTTTACCTGTGGTACAAGAAAAATTTCTCGGGATGCATCAGGAAAACGACCGAGCCGATCGACACGCTCGCGATCGACATGAACGGGATCTTTCACTCCTGTGCGCAGAAAGTGTACCAGTACGGCAATCACGCCACCCACCTGCTGTACCACCAGCAGCACGCGCTTCCCAAGAGCCACCTGACGCTCTTTCGCGAGATCTGCGAGCGGATCGAGAGCCTGCGCACGCAGATCCGGCCGAAGAAGCGGCTGGTCCTGTGCGTGGACGGCGTGGCCGGGATCGCCAAGATGAACCAGCAGCGCCAGCGCCGCTTCAAGACCGGGCTGACGCAAAAGACGCAGCAGTTCGATCCCAACGGCTTCACGCCGGGAACCAAGATCATGGATCACCTCACGAAATACATCGACTGGTACATCCGGACGATGATTACGCTGAGCCCGGAGTGGCAGGAGCTGGAGGTGGTCTTTTCGAACGAGAAAGTGCCCGGCGAGGGCGAGCACAAGATCATCAGCTACCTGAAGCGCTTCGCCGGCGCGAACGATCGGATCTGCATCTACGGCCTGGACGCCGATCTCATGATGCTGGGCATCCTCCTGCCGTTCGACCACGTCGTCATCGCGCGGGAGCCGGAGCTGGGCTTCATGGAGTACGTCGACATCCCGGTGTTCCGCGAGGAGCTGCTGGCCATGCTCCGATGGGAGCGGGACTTTGTCTCGGACGACGAGCCCATCTTTAGCCAGGCGGTCGCGCTCCACGACTTTGTCCTCATCAGCTTCCTTGTGGGCAACGATTTTTTGCCGACGATTCCGACCATCTCGATCCTCGACGGCGCCATCGACACGATCCTCGCGATCTACCGGGATGTCGGAAAGACCTGCGGCCACCTGACCGAGACCCGTGAGCGCGGCGGCGTCTTTTTCCGGATCGAGGCGCTCCGCCGTTTTTTTACCGAGTTCGGGAGGCACGAGAAGACCATGCTGGAGCAGAAATACAACTCGCAGCAGCCTTTCTTTCCGGATCCGCTCGTCATCAAGAATATGAGGCTCGTCGATCAGCGGCACGTCATCAACATGGAGGCGTACAAGGAAGAGTTCTACCGGACCAAGTTTGGGGCCGGTGTCTCGATCGCCCCGATCGTCAGGGACTACCTCCGCGGAATGGCCTGGATCCTGAACTACTACCAGGACGGCATCCCGGACTGGACGTGGTCCTACCCGCACTGTTACGGCCCGTTCCTGAGTGATTTTGCGGCCTGTATCGGCCAAGACACCGGCGCGATCGCTTTCAAGACACACGAGCCCGTCCCGTCGTTCCTCCAGCTCATGATGGTGCTCCCGGGTGGCAGCAGGGATCTCCTCCCGCCCGTGCTCGCCCCGCTCCTCGATCGCGGCTCCGTCCTCGCGCCCTATTTCCCGGAGACGTTCGAGATCGACATGACCGGCAAGCGAAAAGACTGGGAGGGCGTGGTCATCCTGCCGACGCTGTCGTTCACGGCTTTTCGGAGCGAGTACGAGCGGCTGGAGAAGCGGCTGAGCCCGAGCGAGCAGAAGCGCAACATTGTCGGCAAGAACTTTGTCTACCGGTACGACCTGACGCGCTCGGATATCTTCTCGTCGTTCTACGGCGACATCCCCGAGTGCCCGGTCTCGGTCTACTCGATTTTTCTCTGAGACCACCAGTCCCGGACGCCGCCGCGGTACCAGAACGTGTTGACAAAACCGAGGGCGGCCAGCCGGTCGATGACCCGCTCCGATGCGGAGCACGCCTCGTCCGAGCAGTACACGATGAGCGGGATCTCTCCGGGATGCGCCGAGGCCGAGAGACCGAGCCGCGTCCTGACCTGCTGACGACCGATCCGCTGCTGGCTCACCGGGATCGCGATGGCACCCGGCAGGGCATCGGCTCCGGAAGCATACCGGGCATCGATCCTCAGCACGCCGGGAAAGCGCCGGACGGTCGTTTTGTTGATCGGACAGTCGATCCGGTGCGTGTAGAGCCGCTTCCCCCACGACTCGCCGTCCCGGTACACAAAATGGACGTGCCGGGGGAAAATCTTGTCGTTTTCGACGCGGTACACGACGGGACACCGGAGCACAAAGACGGCCGTACCGGCCGCGTCCGTCCGCACAACGCCGCTGTTCTCGAGACGGCCGTAGGCCACGTCCCGATCGACGATCGCCTCGTCGAGGCGCTCGATGCCGCGGGCCGCAAAATAAAAGACGAGCGCGTCGGGGCGCAGACCGACGAGACGCAGCGAGACGAGGTGGTGCCCGCGCGGCACGAACGGCGACGGCTCACGCGGGTAGAATCTGGTAAAATACGCCTGCTGCGCGGAGACCGTGTCGCGTACCGTCGGAGTCGAACAGGTGGCGCAGATCCTCATTTTATCTGTGCGTCTCGAGAAAAAAAAATTTACCCGTAAAGACAAAAATGTCGTCACGAAAACAGGATAAACAGCAGCAACCACATTCTCTGGAGCAGGTCGTTTCGGTTGTGATCCGGCAAGGGCAAAAGCTGGGCACCGGCGGGATGAGCGCCGACATCTACACCGGGACGTTCCGCGGCGGCAACTACCTGCTCAAAGTGCTAAAAGAGCAGTGCCACGACCGCCCCGGGCAGAACCAGGACGCCGTGTACAGGTCGATCCAGGAGCGGATGTCGAGCCGGTGCAAGCGCTTTTTCCCGCATTACTACGGCTCGACCCGGCTGCCGGACGGCCGGTTGGTGCTCGTGATGGATCATCGGCCCGGGAGCATGGATCTTTTTGAATTCTTGCGTCAGGATAAACCGCTGACGCGGAAAGAACGCCTCGAGATCGGGAGACGGCTCATCGAGGGCGTTCGGTGCCTGCACGAGAACGGCATCGTCCACGGCGACCTCAAACCCGAGAACGTGATTATCGACCCGGCGACGCTCGAAATCATGTTTATCGATTTTGGATATTCGGGATCTATCCAGAGAAAAGACTACGTCCTCCTCGGCACACCAGCCTACTATGCTCCGCAGAACAGGGACGACTACGAGAAACAGGTCTCGGGAAAAATATACCAGCAGTACGACCTGTGGGTTTTGGGTCTTATGCTGCTGTGGGTTATCGGAGAAACAGGTGCTTTTATCCGCATCCATGTCGATAAAGATCTTGCCGGCCTGGCCGGGCTGGACGGCCGGCTCCGGAGCAGTTTCCCCGAGTATCCCGACCTGTCGCTGCTCACCATCGGCACGTCCCGACGCATCATTGCTGGGCGCGCTCTGGAAGAGGCCGTGGAGCAGATCAACAGGGCTTTTCGCATAAATTGGAGATCGGGACAGGCTCTGCTCCAGAAACATCCAGAGATCCTGCGGCGCGTAGAGCAGCAGGCGAGAAACTGGTCGGTGTGGCAGGCGCGGCCGTGGCAGGAGCTGTCTACGGGCGATAAATACCATTTCTATCTCTATAAACGGCAAGAAAAGCGCCTAGAGCAGGCCATGAAGCGCATCGACGGTTTGCTCCAGAGCGGTGAAATGGATGCCGTACAGGCCGAGCTGGAGAAAGAGCCGGACATCCTGTCCAAGATGTCTCACCTCTACTGGAATTATACGGAGCAGGGGCACGATAAAGAGTGGGAGGATCTCCGCCCGGCGCAGCGATACGCTTACTACCGGCGCCGATCTGGTGGTGCGGACACAGACCAAAAATGACATTTTTCAACGCATCTGCTGCGGTGTTTTTTCGATCGTTTTTCGGAGACCAGTGTGCAGGTCGATCCCCGCGCGAAAGCCGAGCACCCGCAGCGCGTCGTCCACGCGCGCCCGCGACACCTCCTGATCCTCGCGATTCCGTGAGACGTGGACGACCTCCAGCGGCCGCATGCCCCGGATCACCTCGACGACGTCGAGGATCGAATGGTTCTCGCCCGTGCCCACGTCCATGACGTGGAAGCCCTGGATCGGTGTCTGGATCGTGCGCCGGATGGCCTCCAACGTGTCCTCGATATGCGTAAAGTCTCGCCGTATGCTCCCGTCGCCAAAGATCTCCAGGCTTCTTTGTTCTCGGATGCATTCCAGGATCCTGCCCACGAGGAGGTCGTTGCGGCAGTCGCTCCCGTACACGCTGAAGAAACGCAGGCAGACGATGTTCAGCCCGTGGAGGCGGCAGTACAGCTCGGCCATCTGCTCCATGACCTTTTTGGTCAGCCCGTAGAACGACGTGACCGGCTCGGCGTGAACCGTGCTGGAGGACGCGAGCACACACCTCGCCGCGGGCGCGTGCCGGCGCACCGCCTCCAGGAGCACGAGCGTGCCCTCGATGTTGTTCCGGCGGTAGATGCCCGGGATCGCAGACGACTCGCGGACACCCGCCCTGGCCGCCAGGTGGATCACCGTGTCGTACCGCTCGCGCTCAAAGAGCGCAGACACACCCGCCTCGTCGCAGACGTCCATGACGTGGATCCTCACCCGATCCCTGAGACGGTCGTAGTTCCGTTTGGTCTTTTCCGTCAGGAGGTGGTTCAGGACGTGGATTTCCGATGAATTCTTTTTTTCCAGCAGGAACTCCACGAGGGACGAACCGATAAAGCCAAGACCGCCGGTGACCAGGATCTTCATTTCTGGACAACTGCCCGGTCTTTAGATGGCACGTCATAGCGTTCGATCCGATCGACAAAGGCGTGGATGGAGTCGTCGTAGCGGTGCTCCAAAGAGACCGTACCACTCCGGCGCGCCACCGCGACCATCCCGTTCAGCGCGCCCGTGTCGGTGCCGGGGCCATGCATCGAAGAACCCACCGCTGGCTCGGATCTGAGAGCGGAGATCCAGCGGTCGGAGCCGTCGCTGGACACCGCTCTCCGGGCAGAGGATGGAGTCTCCCCGTACGCGCCACCGGCGCGTCTCATTCCTCCCGCCCACGACGTGGATGCCGAGCAAGTACAGGATCAGCGAGGCACCGGCCGACCCACGGACAAAAAATGGACAGGGCAGGCACTCAGCAAGCGAAGCGAGGATCGCAATCTTGTCCAGGATTGTCGTCGAAAAAAGCGCCCATTCCGTGTCGAGCCGTTCGCGCTCGTCGGGACGTGTACACCGAGCGAGACAGGTCTGGTAGAGATCCATGGTGATCCGTAAGCTGGCTCGCGCCAGACCAAAACTCAGTTTTTTGACTTTTCCGCCACATTGACCACAAACCAGCCGGTCACGAACGGCGGCCACCACATGTACAGATCAGGAAACTTTTCGATATTCCTCATATCTACGGGGGTGGGCAGTACCTGCGTGTTTAGCGGATAGACAACTCTTTTTATACCGCGGCAACAGCCTCTCCCTCACGATTACTGGTTCGTTATACGCCGATAAGCACGCTACTGCGGCAGAACGGAACGGATCTTTGGGCAGATATGCCACTTGACCCACTCGTTAAGTTTCGGGACATCTGCGTTTTCTTCCAGTGGGAGCCAGCCTTTTTCGGAGAGGTCTTCGAGCAGCGCCGTTGTCTCTGCCGCCGAGAGGGTCGTGACGCGCTCGGCTCTTGTCAGATCCGGTGAGATGAAAAAGACGAAGACGCCATTATCAAGAGGCACAAAATCGTTATACTCCAGCTTCTGCTCCAGGACGTAGCACGAGTCTTTCCGCTCGGGATGCCAGAACCGGGCACGGCCAAACAAATCCATCTTTTTTTCAAATCCATGCTATGAGAAAAAAAGAAAAATCTACCGCGCGAAAAGTCATTTTTTATACATCCCGCATTGTGAGGCCAGGCTTTTGAGGAAGTTATTTCTTTTCCGGCGGTAAAGAAAGATCATGATTCCGGTCTGTCTGCGGAACTACTACCCGTACATGCTCATGGGCTTTATCGACAATCTTTTTTTCCTGCTCGTCCAGGACAAGTTCTCGACGCTGCTCGAGCAACGACTCGGTGTCCCGGATCTCTCGGCGACGCTCATCTCGGGCACCATCTCGGGCTCGTTCAGCTTCTTTGTGGGTCTCCTGCTGCACGAAAAGACCAAGGATCCGCGCGGTCAGAGCGTGTGGTACTGGCAGTGGGCGGCGCTGACAGCCGGCAACACCGTCGTCTGCGTCCTGAGTTTTTTTGTCGCGTAAGAAAAAAATGACCATCCCAAAAATCGTCCACCTGACGTGGAAAAATCGACATCTCCCACCTCCGTACGAAACAATCCTGCGGCACAACGAGGCCATGAGCCCCGGATACCGCTTTGTCCTCTATTCGGACGAGGATCTCGATCGGCTCTTTGCCGGCGCCGGCAACGATCTGTGCGAGGCCTACCGGAGGCTCAATTTCGGCCAGGCCCGGGCGGATCTGTTCCGTGCTCTGATCCTCTGGCAGCACGGGGGCGTGTACCTGGACGTCAAGATCCGCTGCCGGACGCCGATCGATCGCTGGCTGCGGATGGATTCGGACGCGCTGTGGTACTCGTACTGGGACGGCCTCTGGTTCAACCGCGACCACCTGGAGAACGAATGGGGCGAGATCCAGAACTGGGTGATTGCGTCTCCGGCCGGGCACGAGGTCCTCCGCGATTACCTGGAGACGACGACGCGGCGAATCCTCAATGCCACCAGGATGGAGCGCTTCACACTCTGCGGCAAAGAGGGTGTCGTCCTGCTCACCGGGCCGGTGGCCTACACACGCGTCCTCGAACGGCACCCGGAAAAGACCCGTCGGTTCCGCTCGGTCGATCACCTCGACTACGGTTCGTCTTTTCACGGTCTCGACGACACGCACTACTCCCGGAGCACGGAGCCCGTCCTCTTAATAGAAAGGGATCGACTCGCTGAGCTCACGCAGTGACGGGATGAAATGCTTGGGGCTGGTCTTGGGACGGCGCTTGGGGCTCTTCTTCTTGAGCGGGCTCTTGCGCTTGGGGCTCTTCTTGACCGGACTCTTGCGCTTGGGGCTTTTCTTGACCGGACTCTTGCGCTTGGGGCTTTTCTTGACCGGACTCTTGCGCTTCTTGGGACTCTTTTTCAGCGGGCTCTTGCGCTTGAGCATGCGGCTGATGGAGGCCGGGGAGCGGACGAGGTCGTGCTTCTCGGCGGTGACGGCGTACTTGAACGTGATGGGCACGCCGTCTCGGTAGATGGTGACGGGCTCTTTGGTTCGCTTGACCTTGTAGGTGTACACCTTGTGGCGGCTGCCTTTGGTGATCTCCTCGATGGTCACGAGCAGCGTGCACTGCCCCCGGATCCTGGAGGCCTTGCAGATGCGGGTCGCGGCTTTCTTGGCGGCATTCACCGGCTTCTTTCCGATAAAGATACCACCAAGGTTCTCGGTTCCCTTGACGCGTCCTGTGGTGGTGGAGACACTGACGATCCTGAATTTTCTGTCCATTTTTAATTGGAGGATGAAAAAAAAAAAAGTCGTTGATTTTTTTTTTTTGTGTGATTCCGGATCATAAAAAATAAATGAGTTTTTCCAGAAAGTCCATCCCCGTCTGTACCGGTTCTTGATCGACGAGCGACCGGATCTGATTCCCGCCGTCCGGATCCGTAAGGACGGTTCGTTGCATCTCAAGAGCCACATGATGAGACAGGGCGACATGGCCATGGTCAACTTCCTCGCCGGCAAGACGCGGCTGCAGCTGCCCCGTCAGACGGATCTCCTCCAGAAATACCATGCCCTGAAGCCGCAAGAAAAAGAGGATGTCATCAATGCCCTCCGCGAGAGCGCCGGAGACGGCCGTGTGGACGAACGGTTGGTGCTCGACATCCTTGCGGGCGGTGGTCAATCTCTGGAAGAGCGGCACCGCGAGGCCGTAAAGAGGCACGTCCTTTCGCTCTTCCGTCGGCGCGACATGCCCAGGCTCCAGACCACCGGCAAACTGGATGCCTTTTTCACCCAGGCGCAGAGGAGCCGTCTCTCTGAGACCTGCAGAGCCTACCGACAGCACGGCGACGTGGTGCGCCGCCAACACATGGAAGAGCTCCAGCTGTCGTCTCTCCTGAGCATCCGACCTGCCGCCCTCCGTCGCGAACGCATCACCCGTTTTTTTACCAATATATTTCCGCGGTACAGGAAACTCAAGAAACTGAATCTCAAAAACTACCGGATCGGTGAGGCGGCCGCGGAGATGCTGGCCGCGTCTTTGCCCAACCTGACGAGCCTGACAACGCTGAATCTCGATAATAATGCTATTGGTGACGGCGGTGTACGGGCGCTCGCCACCGCACTGCCTCATCTGACAAGCCTGACGACGCTGTCTCTGGGCAGGAACCAGATAGATAATAACGGCATGACGGTGCTGAGCCCTGTGCTCCCACCAAACCTGATGGTATTGATCCTCCGAAATAACGAGATCGGGCACGAGGGCGCGGCGGCGCTCGCCGCCACGCCTTTGAGGCTGAGGCGCCTGGAAACGCTGGATCTCCAGGGCAACCGGATCGGCAGCACCGGTGCTCACGAGCTGGCCGGTGTTCTCCCAGAACTATCCCACCTTACCACGCTCGATCTTTCCGCCAATTGGATGGATGGAGGAGGCATCGGAGCATTGGCCGGCGCGCTGCCGGTACGGCTCACCGATCTGAATCTTGGTTTTAACGACATTGGTCAGGCCGGCGCTTGTGCGCTCGCTCACGCGCTGCCGCGGCTGACACGCCTGACGGCGCTGCATCTCACCTTCGGCCGCCTCGGGATCCAGGGCGCTGAAGAGCTGAGCACCGCGCTCCCAAACCTCACCGGCCTCAAGGAGCTGTACCTTGGCAATAACGATCTCGAGGATCAGGGTGTGCAAGCGGTGGCCACCGCCCTGCCGAGCCTGACCAGCCTGATCTCTCTGGATCTTGGACAAAACAAGATCCGAGACGCCGGCACGGAGGCGGTGACTCGCGTGTTTCCCTATCTCGGGGAACTCAGGATGCTATACCTGTATGCGAACCTGATTGGTGATCAGGGCGCCGGCGCGCTTGCCCGCGCGCTCCCGTACCTGAACAGCCTCAGAGAACTCCTATTGAATATCAACCAGATCGGTGTACGGGGTGCGGAGGCGCTCGCCCCGGCACTGCCCGGCATGGCGAGCCTGACTACACTGAATCTCCATACTAACATGATCGGTGACCCGGGTGCGGAGGCGCTCGCCCCGGC
>RGVZ01000421.1 GCA_010029825.1 bacterium
CAGTGGGTGACCTGCTGCAGCCTGTTTGATGCGTGGCAGGCGGCCAAGATCCTGGAGTCGCCAACCCTGACCAGCCGTGCTGTGGGGGCCACCGTAACCCTGACCTGCGCTGCCCACGGGCGAAGCGTCACCAGCCTAGCCTGCTGGTTCACCGGGGCTCCGGTTGCCGAGACGGTGCAAGGCGGGGCATGGGTAAAGGTGTCGTTCACCCTTATCGACGCAAATCAGCAGCTTGCGGTGCTGCTACGCCAAACCGAGAAGGGTCGCCTAGGTGGTGACGCCTTCCTTCCTGCCTACGGGTCGATCACGCTGGGAACCACCACGCTTGCCCTGCTGGATCAGCCTGAGGGCTTTGAAGATGGCCCGACCCTGGAGCCCACCAGTACCGGGGGATTCGTGGCACGGGGGCCCCTGGTGGCTTCTGAGGTGCGAACCGTTCGTGGAGTCACCAATTCCGCTGGCTGGACCTCGGTGAAGGCCTGGTTTGCATCCACCATCGCAGCCCGCCCTGGCGCTACCGATTTCTGGCCGGTGGGTGAGCTGGGTTTAGAGCGGGATCAGATCGTGAGCGGCGGGGCAGTTGTTGAGCGGTACATCGTGACCGTAAAACTTAAGCGGAGGGCGAGCTGATGCCAGCGGCACCGGTTGACGTTCGCGCCCAGGTATTCAGCAACCTGGGAACCGTGATCAGCGGTCAGCTCTCCGATGATCCGGTCGCGCCGGGAGTTGGCCTGCTGCGAACGCAGGGAGAGGTGGTGATCAGCGGCCTAATCCAGCCTGTTAAGGGCACCGAACTGAAACTAGGAGTGCGCTCACCCGGCGGAAGGCTCACGCGGTTTCCCAGGCGCTTGCGGGTAATCAAGGCTGATAGCGACCCGATTGCCAATGAAACCACCCTCACGGTCGGATGCCTGCTGGCCCTGAAGTGGAATTACGTGGTGCCTGAGATTTACTACGCGATTGACTACCCGACCTGGACACCGGTTGATACGGCAGCAGGATCAACGCCGAACATCTGCTTTTTGGGCAGCGTGTTAGCCGTCTGCTTAGATCGCTGCTCGATCACACAGGCTACCAATAATCCGGTAGTGCCATGGGCTAAGGCGATCAGCAGCATTGACCTATCAGATGGCTACCTAGAGATTGCCAGCAAGATCATTGCCGAATCTGCAATGTACGGCTTCATCGACGCAAGCGAGAAGCTACGGCTACGCCGGGTGCTTATCCCTGCCAGTAAGGGGCCGTTCCTGACAATTAACGACACCATCACCATTGAGGCGATTGGCAACCCCCCGCCACCTGAGCAAATCACGATCAGCTACGGGCAATCGGTCTGGCCCACAGTGGAAACCTCTCCTAACTACAAACCAAAGACGCCGGGGGATGAGGCGTACACCTGGAACACGGGGACCAACTGATGCAGAACTGGACCCTACAGAAAACGATCAGCCCTGCTGAGACTTTTCTAGTTGATTACAAAATCAAGGTAGGCGATTCTACGCAAACCCGAGTTGACGAGGTGAGCTTTGCGCCAACATCAGAGGTACTGACAGAATATACAACTTTGGTTTATGTCGATAAAGACGGCAAGAAGCAAAGCCAAGACGTTGTAGCAAATACCATTTCAACGACGACAACCTGCGTCGCAGCCGCTAACCCGACCCGCTGGAAATCAAAACTAGAAGCAGGCAGCCCAGCCTTTCCTGGCGCGGTACTGGTCAAGCGAATCGAAACGTTTAACAAATACATCATTACAGAAGACGGGCCTGTAGAGCGCGAGATCACAACTTATGAGTATGAGCCAACCATCGCTTTTGCCGGTGGTTTGGCAATCGAGAACTACAAAAACATCGACCTTGGTGTTGGTAACATCTTGTTGCGTAAAACGATTGTCGAAAAAGAAGAAAACAAGGCAGCCGATCTGACATTGCAGATCACAACCACCTACCAGGCCTGGGGGGCTACATCAAGTGGCAAGACGGTTGCTTCTGTGATCATGGCAGGCCTTAAGAGGGCCGCCGATGCTGATCGGATCAATGGCACCTACGCCCTTGTCACCCGAATGAGCGCCCTGGTTTGCAGTGGGGTGGAGAAGAGTATCAACATTGGCCGAGGTCTTGCCCCCTCTGAACCTACCGCTTTGGATCAGCAAAACGACAACCTAAGAAACGTCCAAGATTCCCTTAACAGTAACGGTGGCTGGAGCCTGAACAACCCCAAGGGCGACGCATACAAAAGCCAGCTCGTTGATCTGTCGTTCGGCTCTGACGGAATCAGTAACACGGATAAATATGACATGCAGTTCGCCCCAGATAGCTATCTGCGCCCCTCTGACGGTGCTGGCGATAACGGCACCGGTCTGAGCTACGTTTACCTCTCTAGTGCCGCTGCTGCCTATGAGTACGGCAGGGCGATCCACTACATCTTGTCAGGGATGGCCAATGGCAAGTCCATCACCAC
>RGVZ01000422.1 GCA_010029825.1 bacterium
GCTCTCGGCATCTCGAAGCAGGAGGCCGTCTCGGAAGTCGAGGCATCCATCATGCTCGAAGACAATCCGAAGGTATTGGGGATGCTGCACGGCCTGTTAGGTGTCAACGACTACACCGTCTGTGACCCGGCGCGCCGTTATCGCGAGCAGGTCATGGAGGAGTTGAAGAATAACCAGATGACTGACGTGCCTGAGCTGATGGCCGCGTCGAGCGTTGTGGGTGAAGTTGTGGCTGCCGACTTTGATCCTCTTGGACAGGTGGAGTGATGGACTACGACGATATTGACGATATTGACGATACGGATTTTGACGACATGGACCCCGAACAACTTAAAGAGTTTTTCGGCGGGGCGCAGTCGTATGTTTTGTACGGCGGTCCGTATGACGGGCAGAAGAACTTTTCAAACCACTTCATACCGGCGCAACCGGTGATTGTCAGAAGCGCGACTGAAAACGGTTTTGTTGTGCAAAGTACGCCGAACAACCTCGGCGAAGAAGTTGATCCGGCGTTAAACCCGGACAACATGCTGGGCGCGGTTTTAGACGATCATCACATCTACGTGATGCTCACGCAGTTTAATCACGCCACCGGCGAGAAGCTGTCGTTTTACGCTTACGCCGGGCAAGATTTAGATAACTATATGGACAACATCATTGTCGGCGGCCCTAAATTCGCGAGCGAACCCGATGAGCAGTGAAGAGACACATCAACTCGGCATGACCATTTCGTTCACCACGGATGAAATTGGCTGGCTGGCGTGGGTGGTGCGGGACGTACTGGCAACACACCAGTGCGTCCAGCCCGGGGAATCAGCCTGCGACAAAATAATTGAAGCCGATGAGTTGCTGAAGCAAATTTCGGCAATTACAGGCACAGAAAGGACGCAGTATGAAAAAGTTAAAACTGGGAAACTGGATCAGCGTAAACGAACGAATGCCGGGCCGCGACGAAAGAGTGCTCGCCGTCGATCCAAATAGTGGCGAACAGTCGCTGGTTACCGGGGCAGAGCTAGCCGCCGATCTGTCGCTCGAATACTGGGCGCCGCTCGCCAGCCCGGAATCTGTGCGCGAGTTTTTCAAGGGTTTGCGCGAGCAGTCAAATGGCTGACCCGCGCGACCAGTTCTTCGGCGAGCTGTTCAGTAACGACAGCCAAGGCGCGGAAGCTATTCGGTTTCAGCGGCAGCTGGCGTTTGAAGAGCGCATTATCAAGCGCGTGTTTAAAGAGTGCGGAATTTCAGTATCCGGCTGGGGACGATACGCAAACGAATGCCGAAATATGACCGGACACGACAAGTTAAACTTCAGCTGGTTCAACTCAACGTTTCAGCGCTTTCCGGGCATATTATGTGGTCGGCGTATCCCACGGCTACACGAAATTACTTTGGCAGATCTGTTAAAGATATCCAGCAACGGCAAAAATCGTCTGTGCTCTGCTATTGCCAAAAGTCTTCATCGCGATGAAATTGACAGCAGCCGTCGGTTTATTTTCTGCTTCCCTGTCGTGCGGACCATGTTTTGCGCGCACAACTACGAAACAGAGGACATAAATCAGCCGCGCGTATCGTGGCGCCTTAATCTCGGGCAAGGCACACGCCCGCTGGTTGTCGAGCCAACAGCCATGTTCTTCGGGACAGTCGGATCAGACTGGTTTTACGACTGATTGGTAGGAGCGTCGGATGTCGTCGGTTGCGTCAACAAGCCGCAGTGTGTTTGCGCCCGTGCCGGCTTTCTCTTTCTCGGCGCAGCAGTACGAGGACTGCCGCAATTTTTTAGAGACACGCTCCGCCAGTACCGAGTCCGTTCCGATCGTAGAAGAGTCCCAGCTGATCATGGGGCCTGACGGACGGATTCTTGAAAACGGCTACCGGTTCAACGCCATCGGCTTTCGTGCGTTGGCATCTGTATTATCTGTCGGGTTGTCGCAACTGTTTAATGAGCTGTCTGGCGAAAACGTTAGACAGTTTAAATCGCTGGAGCGCGCGACTGACATAGCGGCGGCTGTCAGATATGCAATCCACTTCTCGTTTGCCGCCTCCATCGTGGCGCGATCGGGTGAAAACTCTAACGACAAACCGGCGAGCGCTCGCACGCGTTTCGCCACCACGTCCATGTCGATTGCCCGTTCGGCAACCTTGGCCGCCAGAATAGACGTCCGGCCAATCAAGTCGGCGCCGGTGTGATTCAATCTGCCACCGACGCCCGGCGGCGAAATCGCAGCGCCAAACCGGGTATACACGCACGTAGACGCACGAATTGCGTTACCTGTGTCTTCGCGATTTGAGAAATACCAGCCGCCGGCGAACGAGTGGCGCGGGTCGATATAGATATCAGTACGGCGCGATTTGGGGTCGATGAAATACAGCCGCAGTTCGCGACCCAGCAGCTCAGCCCGAAAAAACTCAGCGGACGGTTGTTTGTCTGCCAACTCGTTCCGTACGGTCTCCAGAAACACGCTGTTA
>RGVZ01000423.1 GCA_010029825.1 bacterium
CTGCAACTGTTCTTTTGCCTTGGCAATGCTCTTGTAGCTTTCCCAGTGCCCCAACGCGACACGAGCGGCGGCGTGAGCGGCTTCCTGCCCGTTTGCGGCGTTTGTCAGCGCGGTCAGGTCGTCTTCGTACTGCTTACCGTCAGCCGTCAGGGTTTCAAGCTGCTGCTGCTGTCGAACAAGCTGTTCTTCGATTTTGGATAGCTCGTTGGCGACGCGTTCGCGCGTCTCCCACTGCTTGATCACTGCCTGCTCTGTTTGGATATTCGCCACAATGTTTTCGGGTTGCGGCAGTTTTGATATCTGGTCACGCAGGTCCTCGGCGGCCCGTAATTGCTCGTCGCGATCAGACGCAAGCTCGCTCGACGTGCGGACGATCTCTGGAATAGTAATTTTCGCCACGCCCTTGCCGATAACGTCCTGACATTTGTCGGCTTTTGCCGTGTTAAACAGCCGTTGGAAAAACTTATCAGTGTCAGTCTGGTTGTCGTCAATAAACGAGAAGATCTCAGTTTGCGCGACGATAATAAACCGACTGATAAATTTCGCGTCGACGCCCAGCAGTTTCTCGATACCAGCGGTGACGTTCTTGTCCCCGCGGCCGATCTCTTTGCCGTCCACCAGCAGCGTGGACTGCTCTTTCTCCGGCAACAGATGCCGTGTGACAACGGCAATATGTCCGTTGTGCTCGAACTCCAGCGTGGCGTACGCCGGTTCGCCGTCTTTTGCGTACTGCGAAATGTTGTCCGCTTTTACGCCAAAGTTCGGATTCTCACCTGTCAGCAGCCAGCGAATCGCGCCAAACAAGCTACTCTTTCCTGAGCCGTTTTCGCCCAGAATGGCCACCAGCCCGCGAGTAAATTCACATACTCGATAGCGATGGTGCACCCAGTTCTTCACTTCCAGTCTCAAGAGCTGCATCGTTAGGTTCTCCGTTCATGTACTTAGAAAACTGTACATCAAGCTCTTTTCCGGGGTCTTCAGCTGTGATCAGTGCCGCGGCCAATTTGTAAGCCTCGGTGCCGTCGCCCAGTAAATCAGCCAGTGCCGTAAGCAAATCGTTCTTTGCGCCATCACGTGTGGCGGTGCGCTTCTCTGTGTCGTATTTATTTGTCAACGCCTCGCAGAACACGTGCGCCGACTCGCCAATAGATGTCACGAGTCGGATATACGCGTCAGGAAGTTGCTTATTAAATTTGATGCGGACAATCGGCTTGGCGATCTCTTCCGGCAGACCGGAGAACTCGCACATGTCTTTGATGTCGCGCGCCAATGTGCCCGCGCACAGGTCATCCAGCAACTCTTGCTCGCGCACGACGTAGCTGGTGAAGCGACGAGTCTTGAGCGGCACGGGGGCAAACTCAAAGCCATCAAAGCAGTCCGTTCGTTCTCCAATCACAAAGAAAAACTTCGACGGGTCTTCGCCGCAGTCCTGCATGCAGATCGAACCGGGCGACAACATCCGAATGGGCTTGCCTTGTGCGTTTGCGCTTTCTACCGTTTTGGTGACGTGGAAATCGCCGGCCAGCACTGTCTGAACGTGATGCACATCAGTCAGCTCGCATTCTGTGCGGCCGACCTCGCCCATGAAATCTTTCCACACCTGATGCGTGATTAAGATATCTGTGTCGACAGGCACAGCTTGAAATGCCGCCTGAATCTCGCCGCGGGGAAGCCAGTCCAAACCATAGACGCGGATACCGTTGATTACCTGCGCCACAGTATGAATATGAATCGGCCACGGGTGCACGCTCAGCCACGGCGCGTTGCGGTCATACTCGTGATTGCCCTGAATGTAGTACACCTGTAGCTGCGCCGCCTGCATGCGCGACAGGCCCTCGCACAGCTTGGCGATCGGACGCGCTGAGTTGTTCTTCTTTTCCAGCACGTCGCCGCCCAGAATCAGCGGAAGCCTGTGCTCGATGCAGTAGTCGATGATCTGATTAAAACTGTAGTACGCGTCGCCATAAATGCTGGGACGCGTAGACCACGCACCGTCCTCCAGATGAAGGTCGGCGGTGAATACAAAAAGCGGCCTCACGCGATACTCCTAGTCTTCGTCGTCAAGTAGGTTTTCGTCGTCTTCGTCGTCAAAGTATTCGTCCTCGTCGTACTCGGGGATGTTGTTTTGATAGTTGAACGAGCCGCCGGGCAAATTCCATTTGTAATTCACCGGCGTGTCTTCGAGCGGGAAAAATCCCGAGCCGAAAGGTTTAAATAGCTTTATCAGCGTCGCAATATACGAGCTGAGCATCTGCGGTAATTTGTTTACGTCGATGGTTTGCATCGACTGCATCATGTCTTTCCACGAGTCAGGCTCGCCGCTAAACCAGCCGTCGTCTTTTTTCTTGCCCTTGGGCGTTGTCGTAACGACTTTGAAAAACGAAAGCGTAAACAGCTCCGCCAGCTGCGCGGTTGACGGCGCCGGTAG
>RGVZ01000424.1 GCA_010029825.1 bacterium
GATATCTAGATGCCACAGTTTCCCTATATAGAAAAACAGACCCAATTACTTCAATAACATTAAACGCTGAAGATGGGGCTTACAACATAGCAACAGGCTCAACCTTCTCAATCTACGGAATAGCAGCAGGAGATGTAACTGCTAAAGCAGATGGTGGAAGCAGCGTTGTTACAGATGGTACATATTGGTATCACACCTTTAAATCTTCAGGTGTATTTGTTCCTAAGCAATCTTTAACAGCAGACATATTAGTAGTTGCTGGTGGTGGAGGGGCGGGCGGTACTTATGGTAACGGTGGTGGAGGAGCGGGTGGATTAGTTTATACAGCATCACAATCTTTATCCACTGCCTCATATGCAGTTCTTGTTGGTGCTGGTGGTGTTGGTAATCTTGGTTTAAACGGTGCTACCGCAGCAGTAAAAGGTTCAAACTCCAATATGGTTGGAGGTTCACTGTCATTAACTGCTGCTGTAGGTGGTGGTGGTAGTGCTGGTGGTACATCTATTACAAATGGTGGTTCAGGAGCAGGTGGTACTTATAGTGAAGGAACCAATAGTTGGTATACAGGTTCAGGTACTTCTGGTCAAGGAAATAATGGTGGACAAGGTACAACTGTTGGTGGTGATAAATCACTAGGTGGTGGTGGAGGTGGCGCAAGCGCTGCTGGTAGTGCTGCATCAAATCCTAATGCAGGTGCAGGTGGTGCTGGTTCATCTACTTATTCATCTTGGGGTTCTGCAACTAAAACTGGACAACTTTCAAGTGGTACTTATTATTATGCTGGTGGTGGCGGCGGTGGAACTGATAGTCGTATTAGTAGTAACGCTCCTGGTGCTGGTGGTCTTGGTGGTGGCGGTGCTGGTGGTACAAGTGGTGGTGCTGGAACAGCAGGATTAACAAGTACTGGTGGTGGTGGCGGTGGAGGTGGCTACAATTCTGGTGGCCCTGGTACTGCTGGTGGTAATGGTGGTTCAGGTGTTGTCATTATTCGGTATGCGGTCTAAGGGAGATAACTAATGGCTAATATGAAATTAATTGAGGCAAAGACTTTAGGCTCTAATACAGCGAGTATTACATTTAGTTCTATCCCACAGACTTATACAGATTTAAAAATATTAGTATCTGCTAGAGATGATCGAAGTGGACAGCCAAATACTGATTTATCTTTACAAGTTGGTTACAATGGAACAATAAACACTGGTTCAATTTATTCTACTAAACAACTTTATGGAAATGGCTCTACTGCTGGAAGCCAATCTAGTGCTACTACTTATGCGTATTTAGGTATGTCTAATGGTCCTACTTCTACTGCAAATACTTTTGGAAATACTGAGATTTATATTCCTAACTATACTTCCGCTAATTACAAATCTATAAGCACCGACGGCGTATCTGAAAACAATGCTACTACCGCTTATGCAGTTTTTAATGCTTCATTAGCAAGCACTACCAACGCAATTACGGACATAAAAATTAGTGCTGTTTATGGCTCAGGTAATTTTATTTCAGGTTCTACTTTCTACTTATACGGCATATCAAATGTAACTACTGGAAGTAAAGCAACTGGCGGAATTGTTTCTTATGATGCTACTTACTATTACCATATGTTTCCATATTCAGGAACTTTCACCCCAACACAATCACTTACTGCTGACATGTTAGTTATTGCTGGTGGTGGAGCAGGCGGATATTCTCGTGGCGGTGGTGGCGGTGCTGGAGGATTAGTTTATTCAACATCTCAATCTCTAACTGCAACTGCATATACAGTAACCGTTGGTGCTGGCGGTGCTTCTACTACTGCTGATGTAATAAATAATGGTAGTAACTCAAATGTAACAGGCGGTGCATTATCTTTAACTGCTGCTGTAGGTGGTGGTGGCGGAGCAAACGTTTCAAACTCAACTGGTAATAATGGTGGTTCAGGTGGCGGTGCTACCTCTGGTGGTTCAGCAGGTACTCCAACATCTGGTCAAGGTACTCAAGGTGGTTCTGGTTCAGGTACTGGACCAAGTTATGGTGGAGGAGGCGGTGGAGGATTTGGCGCTGCAGGAAGTAATGGTACGCAATACGGAGGTGGTGATGGAGGTATTGGAACTAATACTTATTCTGCTTGGGCTTATGCGACTCAAAGTGGAGATAGCGGATACTACGCAGGTGGTGGAGTAGGAGGAACCAATAACGTAGTAAGTTTTCCTGCAATTGGTGGCGTTGGTGGTGGTGGTTCACAAATTGCTGATTATGGAATTGCTGGTAAAGCCAATACTGGTGGTGGTGGTGGTTCAGGAATGAATTCAACTCGTGCTGCCTATGGTGGCGCTGGTGGTTCAGGCATAGTTATAATTCGTTACGCAATATAATAGAGAAAAGAAAAGAGAGATAATGGCACATTTTGCAAGAGTA
>RGVZ01000425.1 GCA_010029825.1 bacterium
GAAGGTCCGCACGCAACTGCAAATCAACCTCACCCAAACCCTCCAACTCCGGCTGTCCTGACCTATGGCACGCGGCTTTCTGATGGGCGAGGGGCTGTACGCCGACATCAAGCGCACGATCGCGCGCGTTGATGGCACACCCGAAGGCTCGGGGCCGACGAGGATTCCGACGCGGTTCGAGGGCGGGCCGCCGCCGGCGACGCCGCAGCCTATCCGGCTCGCGGCCTACCCAAGAACTGTTGCTTGGAATCAAGGCGGAACCGCGCAAGTCTCGTTTTATACGCACACTGGCACAGCCTACGGTCTTGTGTCGGCCGCGGCCGACGGAACAGCGACAGCCTTGAACGTGTGCGGCGATTTCATCACGCTGCCAAACGGCGACCAGTCAGAAAAGATCGGCCCGACTCCGACGATGACATGGTGCATCGTCGCGAAGAGTCGCGGTGGCGCGAATGTCGCGATTGAGGGTCCGAGAAAAGGCTCCCAGTTGGCGGCTTACTCAACGGCGGACGGCGAATGGCAAAAAGGTGAGAGCCGAGAGGTGGCGTTCTACGCTGTCGTCGGGGGTCAAGTTGTGGCGACCGGAGAAACGGCGACCGCCGGGAACGTAAGCCACCCCTACTACCCGCTTTCAACGGCAACGCAGGGGACAGCATCTGGGCCGACATCGACGATGGCGTGGTGCGTCGTCTCCCAGAACCCAGACGGATCGCTGGTAGTCACAGAGTCCGAGCAGTCGCCAGTTACTCGCCTCGGGACAGTGACGCCGGATGACTGGCAACGCGGGTCGATGCGGACCGTCACTAGCACATCCAGCAACGAGACGTATGACGTATACAGCGTTTTCGATGACTACTCGGAGCTTGACCTAAAAAACGGCGTGGTGTTCACGAAGTCGCTCTCTCCCGCGGGAGACGGGCAGACGGCGCACGTTGTCATCGGACCACCGCCAATCCCCCTCCACGAGGCCGTGTATGAATCTGGCGGCGACTGGCAGCGTGGAGAGGAAAAGACTGTAAGCGTGCTCCCGTCGGGAGGAGCAACTGCCAGCCGAGAGATAACTGCGGTCAACAGGCATTTCGATTCCATTGAGGCCGGCGACAAGCCCCTGGCGATCGGGAAAATTGGGACGTCATACCATGTAATCGCTGGGCAAGAGGCAAACTCGATCAAGGCGGGGACGCGCGTCACATTCGGAGACAAGGACACCAACTGGAATCAAGGGTCATCGGAATACGTCCGGGTCACGGGGTCGACGCAGCAGGTGCTGGTCACGAGCCTCTTTGACACATACTCGCACCTCGACTTGCACGACGGCCTGACGTTCGCGAAGTCGAAAGACCCTAATAACTCACAGGCCACCGCATACATCGTCGTGTCGCCCTCTCCGTCAGCGCTACACATCGCAAGCACGACGCAGACGGGCCTGTGGTCACGAGACGAGGAAAAAGTGCTGTCCGTGCCACCGTCGGCGGGACGCACCGGCACACTTACGATCAATGTCACGAACAAGTTTTTCGACGACATCGAACTGGACGGAAACGACGTCGCAGTCGGCAAGTTCGGCGGTCAGTTCCACGCGCTAACTGGCGGGTCGCCGCAATCTATGAAGCTCGCCGAAAGAGTCAGCGACGGAACATGGGACGTCGGGTCGCAGCGTACCGTTCGCTTTTTTGGAACAACCACCGAGGCCCAGGCTTACAACATCGTAGGACACTACGAGGATTTTGATGGCCGTGGGTCCGGCGGCGGGCCTGGGCTTGTTCTCACAAAAGGCAAGGAGCTGGCGGGGCAAGACGGCACGGCGTGGTACGTCGTGTCGCCGCCGCCGACGAGATTCTTGAACGCCGCATTCAGCGGAGCGTGGCCCATTGGTCAACAAAAGTCCGTTGAGAGCCAATCGCCATCTGCCACGATAAACGTCACAAACGAACTTTTTCCGATAACCTGCACCGCAGCCGGGAGCAAGTCCTGCGCGATCGCCAAAAAACGCGATCAGTGGTATCTGGTCGGCGTCGAGATGGAGACGGCAACTGCCGTCTTTAGCCGCGAAACCGCATCTATTACGTTTTATGGAACAGGGAGTACCTCATCCATAACGTACCTCGGAGACGGTGCAACGCAGACGATAACAGTCGCCTCAACGCAGGTGACGCAGAGCACCTTCTCCGTCCTGACTGATGTCACCGTTGAATTCGATCCAGAAAGTTGCTCAGTCAACGTCAACAAGCAAACGGACACAGTTTCGGCCGTCACCGGGATAGGGAGCACTCAAGTAACAATTGTTGATCTCGGTGCTACGCAGACGGCGGCGATCGTCTCCGTGTCGGGGACGCAGACCATGACTATATCCATGAGCACCTACACTGC
>RGVZ01000426.1 GCA_010029825.1 bacterium
ACCCGGACCGGATAGCCCTCGATCGTTCCTTCGGTCTTGAGTGCGGGGTGTCCGTCTTCGATCAGAGCGATGTCGCTCGACGTACCGCCCACATCGACGGTCACTACGTTGCGAAAACCAGCGGTCTCGGCCGTCATCCGGGCGCCGATGACACCCGCTGCGGGACCGGAAAGGAAGAGGCGGACGGGCCTCTTGCGGGCGAGATCGGCTCCCGCGACGCCGCCGCGTGATTGCATGACCTGCAGCGGGGCATGGACGCCCGCAGTTCTAAGCCCCTGCTCGAGATTCGCGAGGTAACGGTCAACGACGGGCTTCACATAGGCGTCGAATGTCGTGACGACCGTGCGCTCGTATTCGCGGAAAGCGGGGTCCACTTCCGAAGAAAGGGATATTTCCAGATTAGGGAACCGCGCCTTCACGATGTCGCGCGCCCTTTTTTCATGTGCGTCGTTGAGGAAAGAGAAAAGAAAACAGAAGGCGAAGGCCTCGGCCCCCGCGCGCACCGCGCCTTCGGCGGCAGCAAGAACGCTCGCCTCGTCCAGCGGAACGATCACTTCGCCCTTGGGCCCGATCCTTTCGTGGACTTCCCGGCGGAAACGTCCCGGGGCAAGAAAGACGGGCGTCTCGGGTTCGAGAGCAAGGTCGTACATCTGTCGCCGCATTTGCCGGCCGATTTCGAGGACGTCGGCGAAGCCTTTAGTCGTTAGTAGGCCGATCCGCGCCCCCTTGCGCTCGAGCACCGCATTGGTAGCGACCGTGGTTCCGTGGATGAAACGAGCACCTTCATGATCAGGCTTCGTTCCCCGGGCCTACGGACCACGATGTCGGTGAACGTGCCGCCGATATCCACCCCAACCCTCGCGCTCGCGGCCATTGCTCCCCCTACAAAAGCAAACGCATGTGTAAAGACTTATTTCGTCGACCGCAGGCGCTACGTTTCAGCGAGTATTGTTTCGATCGGACCTCAGATCAACAATTTTTACATTGGTGAAATCGGGGCACGTCGGTTCAGTCGACCTCGGCCAGACACAGATGGGGCGTGAGGACCACCGACAAATGGTCGAGAAAATCGCCACCCAGCAAGAAAAGCTGCTTTTCGAAGCATGCCATCAGGTGATCTCAGTAGATTGGGACGGCGTCGCGACGGCAGAGGAGATATTTGGCAGCCGCCACGATGTCCTCGCGATCGATGATGCACATCACGCCGAATTCAGTGTCCTACCCCCTTAATGTTAAGCAATTATTGTGGTTCCGAGGGGGTATTTGGGATGGCTCGAAAGCGGCATTCGGATGAGGACTGCCTGAAGATCTTGCGGCAAGTGGAACTTGATCTGGCAGGCGGAGCGGACGTGGCCAAGGCTTGCCAGTCTGCCGGGATCCGCGATGTGACTTACTACACATGGCGCAAGTGGACCCTTTAGATGGGAGCAGCGGCTCCACACAAAGTCACGATGATAGAACTCGTTGTGAAGAAGACGTGATCACCACTACATTAAAAAGCATAATGTTAAAAATATTTTCTAATTTCGGTTTTCGCCTTTGCTCACTGCGCTAAGGGTTATTCTGGGTTCGCTCCAGCCATGCGTACTATTAAGTGATGGCGGAGCAGAACGTGTCGTGGTGGCGCGCCGCTCCAGATTGTTTCTAGGCCTTCGAGAATGGCGGTACCATATTCGCGATATGGGACCTTAACTGATGTTAACCACGGCGCGAGCCAGTTATTCAGGGGGTTGTCATCAAACCCGATCACTCGAACCTCCTCCGGTGAGGAAAGACCCGCTTCTTGAAGAGCCTTGTGGGCGCCATACGCAATTAGATCACTCAGGCAGAATAGGCCGTGGGGTGGCGAACCGAACTCAAGTAAAGAGCGTGTAGCATTTAGGCCGATCATGAGATGGTCACTTACTTCGGCTGTCCGGACGTGATGAGGCGCGAGCCGGTGGCCTGCACTAGCCATCGCTTCCAAGAAGCCTGCAAGACGTTCTGCGGTTGCAGATGATCCGAGCGATCCGTGAATGACGGCCGTCTGGGTCACTCCTAACTTAAGCAGATGAGCGGCAACCTCGCTACCGGCCTGTTTGTTGTCAACGCCTACAAACGACGTCCGGCTACCTGGTCCGCGCCGGTTCACGAAAAGGATTGGCTCCTTTGCCTGAACAAAGTCATCGAGGCCGGGGCTCGAAACCGCCGCCAACATCACGATCCCGCGCACCAGCAGGGCACGCATCTCCAGGAGATACTCGTCCTGCAGGTCCGCACGATCATGAGTATCACAAAGCACCATCACATAGCCCGCTTTGCGCAATGCCACCTCAGTGCCTGCCGCAATGGCCGCCATGGCGGGGTTGGTCATGTTGGAAGCCAGGACT
>RGVZ01000427.1 GCA_010029825.1 bacterium
GATGAAGCTGTGTAGTCGCGGTCTGAGGCTGGGGCGACGGCTTTCCAGAAAACCACTAAACAACACACAAGACATTTTGATGTTAGCGGCGGCGCGGGCAAAAATTGAACGGGCCGGCTGGGAGACGGGGGGCTGGTCGGTGGGTCAAACAGACTAAGACACTGTTTATCCTACCTGCTCCCACGCACCCAACCAGCGACACAATGCCTTTCTTTCAATTTGTACTGGAGAATCCTGACAAGCCGTGGGACTGGGACGCGCTCAGTGCGAACCCAAACATCACCTGGGAGATTGTGGCTGCGAACCCTGACAAGCCGTGGAGTTGGAAATGGCTCAGTAGGAACCCCAACATCACCATAGAGATTGTAGCTTCAAATCCTGATAAGTCGTGGTACTGGTACTGGCTCAGTTCGAATCCCAACATCACCTGGGAGATTGTGGCGGCAAATCCTGATAAGCCGTGGGACTGGTACGGGCTCAGTTCGAATCCCAACATCACCTGGGAGATTGTGGCGGCAAATCCCGACAAACCGTGGGACTGGTATTGGCTCAGTGTGAATCCCAACATCACCTGGGAGATTGTGGCTGCGAATCCCGACAAAACGTGGAACTGGAGTTGGCTCAGTACAAATCCCAACATCACCTGGGAGATTGTGGCTGCGAATCCCGACAACCCGTGGAACTGGTCCGCGCTCAGTTGGAATCCCAACATCACCTGGGAGATTGTGGCTGCGAATCCCGACAAGCCGTGGGACTGGCACTGGCTCAGTAGGAACCCCAACATCACTTGTGGGAGATTGTGGCTGCGAATCCTGATGAGCCGTGGGACTGGGACGGGCTCAGTATGAATCCCAACATCACCTGGGAGATTGTGGCGGCGAATCCTGAGAAACCGTGGAACTGGTACTGGCTTAGTAGGAATCCCAACATCACCTGGGAGATTGTGGCTGCAAATCCTGACAAGCCGTGGTCCTGGCAATGGCTCAGTGCGAGTACATTCAACCCTCCAATCACCGAGGCTTTCAAGAAGAAGAAGGCGAAGGAGGTTGCCGACCTGTGCCGCGAAGGGATCATGAAGTACTGTTGGAATCCTGAGCGACCGATGAAGCTGTGTAGTCGCGGTCTGAGGCTGGGGCGACGGCTTTCCAGTAGGAGTGGACAGCAAATAGTGGTTCTTTAAGTCCTCTTCGTACAAGTCGTATAGAGCCTTCACTATTGAGGTCCTAAAGACCGCCCACTCCTACTTTCCAGAAAACCACTAAACAACACACAAGACATTTTGATGTTAGCGGCGGCGCGGGCAAAATTTGAACGGGCCGGCTGGGAGACGGGGGGCTGGTCGGTGGGTCAAACAGACTAAGACACTGTTTATCCTTCTGCGCCTAAGCACCCAACCTGCTGCACGATGTCTTTCTTTCAATTCGTACTGGAGAATCCTGACAAGCCGTGGGACTGGTACTGGCTCAGTCAGAATCCCAACATCACCATGGAGATTGTGGCTGCGAATCCCGAGAAACCGTGGGACTGGTTCAAGCTCAGTTCGAATCCCAACATCACCATGGAGATCGTGGCGGCGAATCCTGACAAGCCGTGGAACTGGAAATGGCTCAGTAAGAACCCAAACATCACCATGAAGATCGTAGCGGCGAATCCCGAGAAGCCGTGGAACTGGTACTGGCTCAGTTCGAATCCCAACATCACCTGGGAGTTTGTGGCTGCGAATCCTGATAAGCCGTGGGACTGGTGCTGGCTCAGTATGAATCCCAACATCACCTGGGAGATTGTGACAGCGAATCTTGACAAGCCGTGGGACTGGTACGGGCTCAGTAGGAATCCCAACATCACCTGGGAGATTGTGGCGGCAAATCCCGACAGACCGTGGGACTGGCACTTGCTCAGTAGGAATCCCAACATCACCATGGAGATCGTGGCTGCGAATCCTGAGAAACCGTGGAACTGGTACTGGCTCAGTCAGAATCCCAACATCACCTGGCAGTTTGTGGCGGCGAATCCTGACAAGCCGTGGGACTGGGAAGAGCTCAGTGCGAATCCCAACATCACCATGGAGATTGTGGATGCCAATCCTGACAAGCCGTGGGACTGGTACGTGGCGGCGAATCCTGAGAAACCGTGGAATTGGGAATGGCTCAGTAGGAATCCCAACATCACCTGGGAGTTTGTGGCTGCGAATCCCGACAACCCGTGGGACTGGTACGGGCTCAGTAGGAATCCCAACATCACCTGGGAGATTGTGGCTGCCAATCCTGACAAGCCGTGGGACTGGGAAGAGCTCAGTGCGAATCCCAACATCACCATGGAGATTGTGGATGCCAATCCTGACAAGCCGTGGGACTGGTAC
>RGVZ01000428.1 GCA_010029825.1 bacterium
GAAAGAGGAGCGCACATTCCAGCCGCTCATCTATGATATCATAGACGAGCCGCATGATGTCTGTGTACGTCAATACAGGAAGCGCCGACAGTTCTACCGACAGTGCGCCTATCGTATCCAGATGATTCGGGGTGGCGGCGATATCGCAGAAGGCCCTGCGGATGACGGTGAAGATGGAGGTGGTGCTCATAAGAAGGAAGAGATTGATACCTCTATGCCACTATTCCGAACCTAGTGCCGTCGCTGCTGCTTCTTTTGGCTGCGACGATGTCTCCGTGTCCGGCGCCGCTGCGCTCGTCTGTTGCCCCGTGTAACTCGTCGCCCAGCGCACTGCCGCCCGTACGAGATGGGAGCCAGGAAATGCGCCGTGCCGTCGCCAATCTCATTCACGGAGGCCGCGCCAAATCCATAGCCCGCCGGATAGCTATCCACCACCCGCACCAGAGAGTCTCCGCCGCGCTGCTTACGACCTCTATGTGTCCGCCGACGGCCAGCTCCGCGCTGCGGCAGCGTGCAGGGGCCCTTGGCCAGATCCGCATACACCTTGCCGAGGTCGTTATTCAGCACAAAGCCGTAGCCACCCGTGCCCGAGCCACCGCCCGCCTGCATCGGAGGAGCCGCCATACAACCGCATCCGCCGCCACCCTGCGTCCAGGCTCCTCTGGGTACCACAGATGGAACCATCCGTGGCCCTTCCGCGCAGTCAGGGGCCGGCGTAACCTGGAAAAAAGGTGCGCCGGATGCCGACATTTCTGGAATGGCGTTCGTGAATCCACCACCCTTCTGTCGCCGCTGCCGTGTCTGCCGATGTCTCCGGGCCATCTCTACTTAGCCGCCTCAAAAAAGCTGCTGTGCGCTGCTGTCGCCCCTGCGGCCGCCATCTCCTTAATCTCCCACTTGCCGAACCCGCCTGCCCACTCAACCAGAACGCGCACCGTGTTGGCCTTGCTCTGCCGCATTGCCGCGCTTACCTGCATCGTCCGAATAAGGGCGCGCCCAAGGCTCACGCCATCTGCACTACTGAGGGACCACTGGTCGGGACCGGCTTCCCGTGTAGCAACAGCTACGGGAGGACCGCTGGGAACAGGGATATGAGGCACAGTAGCAGAGACATGTTCGATTGTGTCGGTTGCCAATGCCGCTGCCGCTGCCGCTACCCCATCAGGCCGACGCCGCGCGAGCCAGAACAGCCGCCGTGCTCCGGGTGAATCCGCCTGGCAGAGCTCCCATGCCCCTTCTGGTTCAACCGTATCCAATGGGGCCCACGCCGCAAGCTCCACCTCTAGTCCCCCTAGTAGCCGCGGATCCAGCATACAGTAGTTCTCCAACCACTGCGCTGCGAGGCGGAGGCGCACGTGAAACGGTTCCGTAGCCAGTAGTTCACGACCTTTCCACACAAAGATATCCTCTACCCAGAGATGCCGGGCGGCGGGCGATAGCGTTGCAGCCAGAACCGTCAGGCCGGCATCGGGGGCGAAGAACTGGGGGTCCAGACGCAGTCGCATGAGGGCGGCAGCTGGTGGCGCGCGACGATGGCCGTGGGTTCGCTGCTCCGCTGGAAGAAAGAGGCAGCAGTTGTGCTCGGGCCAGACAACAAGCAGACCGGTGCGCGACTTGTCGGCGGGACGACGGAGGGCAAACCATGTGTTTCGTTTCAGAGCAGGCAGATGCTTACTCTGAAGCGGCAAGGAGATCTTGCGATACTGCTCCAGTTGGCTGAGCAGCGAGGCAGGAGCAGTTAGCAGCGATGGCAGACGAAGATCATCGCCCCAGCTCTGAACCTTAATGGGTAGAGACGCTACTGTGGCCGATGACATTATGCTACTAGGGCCGCTGGAGTTTTAGCCCGCCGGGCAAAGTTGAGGGGGCAGGGGTAGACTACCAACGCTCGCAACAAAATGACATCCATCACACTGAAATACGAGTGGAAATATACGGCATATGGCACAAGATGGAAACGATATTATGAGCATCCAACTATTATAAGAGGAGTACAGCAGGCATTATTTACACTTGTAGATGGTGTGCCACAGTCGGAACAGCTGGCTCTCATCAGGCAAACTATGATTACTAATGTTAAGGAGTATTGTCGTCCAATTATTCGTAATGAATGGGAAGAAGATGAAGAAGAGATTGATACTGAACGAGAAGTAGTGAAAATCTTTAACGTGAGAGAGTACAATATATGGATGGGGTTGGAGGATATGTAGGGGGGGGGGTCGCAACTAAAAGGACGTACCGACGGATTTGCAACTAAAAGGAAGCGAACCCCGTAGGCTCCATCCCATCAAAAGCAAACACGCTGTGGCCGACAATCGCCCCACCATTTTGTGCCATCTCG
>RGVZ01000429.1 GCA_010029825.1 bacterium
CCGCCATCTTCACCAACGACGGTGGTGCCGCCCGGCGTTTCCAAAACGAAATCGAAGTCGGCATGATCGGCATCAACGTGCCCATCCCCGTACCGGTGGCCTACTACTCATTCGGCGGCTGGAAGAACTCCCTCTTCGGCGACACGAAAGCACACGGTGCCGAAGGCGTGCACTTCTTCACCCGCGGCAAAGCCATCACCAGCCGCTGGCTCGACCCCAGCCACGGCGGCATCAACCTCGGATTCCCCCAGAACTAACCTAGAACTAAGAGTTGCGATGACGGAACGAATGCGAAATCAACGATGAGCGGTGAATGGTTTTTTCCACGCGACGCGTTGCGTGATGGCGCATGGGAATCAGTTGTCGACCATAAGGTCAGCGATTGGCGCTACACCGGGTTGCGAATTGCGAATCTTGAAGCAGGGACCGTCGAGTTATCGGCCACTGCGGTAGAAAGAATTGTTGTCCCCCTGAACGGCGCGTTCTCCGTCACCTTCCGTGACGCAGAGAGCGCGACACTGGGAACGCAGAAACTGAATGGTCGAGAATCCGTATTCTCTGGACCGACTGACGTTCTGTATTTGCCAACTGGAACATCCGCTGCGATTACGGGAAGTGGTCGCGTCGCCGTCGCCGAGGCCCCGAGCGTCGCGCCCCGACCCGTGGCATACATCCCTGTCGGGCAGGTGCCTGTCGAATTACGCGGCGCGGGTCGATCGAGTCGTCAAGTTCACAATTTCGGAACGCCGGGGGTGCTGGATGCTGACCGTCTCATCGTGTGCGAGGTCATTACTCCCGCCGAGAACTGGTCGAGTTACCCACCGCACAAACACGACGAGCATCACGAAGGACTCGAGTCGCACCTAGAGGAAATCTATTACTTCGAGTCCGCCGTGTCTCGAGGGACCTCGGCACCCGAGTCGGCAGCCCCGTTTGGATTTATGCGAACCTACGCATCATCGACGGGGGACATCGACACACTCGCCGAGGTTCACACGGGCGACATCGCGCTGGTGCCATATGGCTGGCATGGCCCGTGTGTGGCTGCGCCGGGCTATGACTTGTATTACCTCAACGTCATGGCGGGACCAGATCCAGAACGAGTGTGGTTAATCCAGGATGATCCTGCTCACGCCTGGGTGCGCGATACATGGATTGACCAGGAGATCGATCCTCGACTTCCTTACTCGAATTCCGAGAAGTAATTCGTCCCAGTCATCCCATTGGATTGAAAGGCACCTAATGTCAACGCGAAGAATGACCGTGAGTCAAGCTCTCATTGAATTTCTCGGGCATCAGTACACGGTGGACGGTGACCATCGGGAACGCACCATTGCTGGAACGTTCGGCATCTTTGGTCACGGAAACGTCGCGGGTATCGGCCAAGCGCTGAAGCAATTTTCGGTGGACGAACCGACCCTCATGCCTTTCTATCAGGCGCGAAATGAGCAGGGAATGGTTCATGAGTCGGTTGCCTTCTCCCGAATGACGCGTCGTCGCTCAACATTCGCGTGTGCGGCATCAGTTGGTCCCGGCGCAAGCAACATGCTGACGGGTGCCGCTGTGGCAACGACGAACCGACTTCCCGTGCTCTTGTTGCCGTCGGACACTTTCGCTACGCGCGTGAGCGATCCTGTGCTGCAGCAGCTGGAACTGCCTCACGATGCAACTATTTCTGTGAACGATGCATTTAAGCCACTTTCGCGATTCTTTGACCGAGTCGTTCGACCGGAACAGCTCTATTCGGCGGCCTTGGGCGCCATGAGAGTCTTAACAGATCCCGTTGAAACCGGTGCAGTCACGATTGCTTTGCCGGAGGACGTTCAGGCCGAAGCTATTGACGTTCCCTTGGAATTTCTGGCTGATCGAGAATGGCACATTCGACGACCGCGTCCCGACGCGCATTTACTTCGCGAGGTCGCCCGGCAGATCGCGAATGCGAAGCGCCCCATGATTGTTGCCGGCGGTGGTGTCATTTACTCCGACGCGACGGAGGCACTGAAGACCTTTGTCGAGGCCACCGGTATTCCGGTCGGCATGTCACAAGCTGGAGTGGGGACGTTGCCGTGGGACCACGCCCAAAATATGGGTGCCGTCGGTGCAACGGGAACCTCAGCGGCAAATCGCCTCGCACGAAAAGCTGACCTCATCATTGGCATCGGGACGCGCTACAGCGATTTCACGGCCGCGAGTCGAACCGCGTTCCAAAACCCGGACGTGAAGTTCATCAACATCAACATCGCATCGTTTGATGCATTCAAGCATGGTAGCGCCACGCCGGTCGTGGCGGATGCCCGGGAGAGCATTGACGAATTAATCGTCGCGTTGAGTGGTTTCTC
>RGVZ01000430.1 GCA_010029825.1 bacterium
TCATGCTGATCGACGGCCACCTCCGTGCCGAGACGCTTGGCGGCAATGACGAAGCCGACCCCGACCAAGAGGGCGACGGCTCTGAGAATCCATACACGGACAAAACAGCCGTACCGCCCTACGAGATCACAGGCCCGAAGCCTTCGCTGTCTGATATGTACGACGACGCCAAGTGCCAGAAACTCCTCAGCGACATCGACGAAAGCGACCTACCTGAGAACGAGAAGGTGTTTTTGCGAGCCGCAGCGTATCGGCACGTCGTGTTCAATTTCCAAGAGATTGCGAACTACTACGCTCACTCCGAGGCCGACGTTCAGCAGCTTTTTGAAGACAGTGCCCTGGTGATCGTCGATCTTCAAGATGCCATTCGCAACGGCTGGACGAGGCTGTCGAACTTGCTGGACGAGGCCTACGCTAGCGACCAGGAGAAACTTCATGCGGGATGATTTCGCTACGTTCATTCTGACGCACGGCCGAGCGGACAGCGTGTTGACCTACGGGGCGTTGAAAAACGCAGGTTACACCGGACGCATCTACTTGTTGGTAGACGACAAAGACAAGCAGATCGACAGGTATCTGGAAAACTATGGTGATGAGGTAATTGTCTTCAACAAAGACAAGGCCGTCGCCATGACCGACGCGTGCGACAACTACAATCGACACAACTCAGTCGTGTTTGCTCGCAACTACAACTTCATCGTCGCCCGAGAACTTGGCATCAAATACTTCTGGCAGTTGGATGACGACTACCCGAGTTTCTGGTGGTCGTTCGACAACGACAAGCAGTACGTCACGATGACCAATGAGCATCGCATTCGCGGCATGGACAGTGTGCTAGAAGCATGCGTCGAGTTTCTTGTCGCCTCGGATGCCACTTCGGTGGCGTTCGCGCAGGGCGGGGACTTCATTGGCGGCCCAATGTCTCAGGTTGCTAAGCAGTGGTTTGTTCACGGCTGGTTCTCACGAAAAGCGATGAACAGTTTTCTGTTCGACGCCGACAGGCCGGTGACGTTTCGCGGCCGCGTCAATGACGACGTGAATCTGTACGTCGAATGCGGCCGTCGCGGTGAACTGTTCGTGACGATTCCGCGGCTGCGAATACAACAACCCGAAACCCAAAAGAACAGTGGCGGATGCACAGATATTTATCTTGAGATGGGGACGTACATCAAGTCGTTCTACTCGATCCTTGTTGCTCCATCGTGTGTCAAGATTGCGACGATGGGCGTGACGCATCGCAGGATTCACCACGCGGTGCAGTGGAAGTATGCCTGTCCAAAAATCCTGCACTCCAAGTACCGCAAGCCGAGGGTTGCGTAGTGCGCGTCGATTATCTCATCGTTGGCTCTGGTCTGACCGGAGCGGTGATCGCCCGCACGTTGGCCGATGCTGGCCGGGAGGTCTTAGCCGTGGACCGGCGTAACCACATGGGTGGAAACGTCCACGATCACGCTCACAGTTCTGGCATTCCATTCGCATCCACACCTACGGGCCTCACTATTTCCGCACGTCGTGCGACCGCATTTGGGAGTGGGCGAATCGTTTTGGATCATTCTTTCGATACGAAGCCGCACTGTTATCAGCCGCGGATGGCGACCTTGTGCCGTGGCCGCTTGGCGAGTCCTATGTCCGCAAAAAGGTCGGCGACTCATGGTCGCCGGAGTTTTCGGGATCTCCGTCCAATTTTGAAGAAGCCGCGTTGTCGATGATGCCGCGAGTCATCTACGACACGTTCGTCAAGGAATACAACGAAAAACAATGGGGCGTGTCGTGCAAAACACTCGACGCGAGGTTGTGCAGTCGGTTTGATGTTCGCCCCGACGACGACCCAAGGCTCAAACCAAACGCCAAGCATCAAGGCATCCCCGTTGATGGGTATGCTGAATGGACGCGACGGATGCTTGACGGCATTCCCGTCGTGTTGAACTACGACTACTTGAAACGGCGGGACGAGATTAGAGCTTCAAAGTGCCTTGTGTTCACCGGCCCGATAGACGAGTTCTTTGGGTTTGATCTCGGCAGGCTCCAGTACCGCGGCCAGAGGCGTGACCATCGGTACGACCCAGACGCGAACTACATTCAGCGGCGTGGTCAGGTCAACAACCCGACGCACGCGGGCGGCCCGCACATTCGCACGTTGGAGTGGAAGCACATGATGCAGCCCGACGTGGCGAATCGCATCCGCGGCTCGGTCGTAACAACCGAGATTCCATTCTCGCCCACCAACCCATCCGAATACGAATATCCGTTTCCAGATGATGCCAACGCTGCACTGTACGAGCAGTATCGCAGGCGGGCAGATGCGTCGCCCGACTTACTGATCGCGGGCCGCCTTGGCG
>RGVZ01000044.1 GCA_010029825.1 bacterium
CAGTTCACGTTCGACGGACGTGTCGCCGCGGTGGCGATTCCGCGCAAAATGTCGGACCTGTTGCGTGACGGCGCGCCCGCGGACGCGTTTCGCTGTCCCGGGGACCAGCGGGCTCAGGGGCCGGAAAAAGGTTACCGGGCCTTCGTGAACTTGCTGATGGTGGCTTTGACAACGGATTACAAGAAGGATCAGGTGCACCTGCCCGAGATCCTGAAACGGTTGAGGTGATTTTCTTGGCGCGGCTCGGCGTGATTTTGGCTTTCGCGGCGCGCCTCGCGTGGTGCCTGCCGTTCATCCTGTGTTTTTTTCCGGAACGGATTCGTGACGATCGTCCCAGGAGTCCCGCCTCGAAGGTCGTGCATGTCCTGGTCGATGACTCGGACAGCATGAACCAGCGCCTGGGTCGCGGCGGCGCTCGTCGGCGCGAAGTCGCCGCGAAACTGGTTGCCGATGCGGCGGCGGTCTGCCGGGATGCCGGATGCGAAGTCAAGTTGGCCCGTCTCTCCGAAGTGGAACCGGCAGTTTCCAGCGGTTTTTCCTGGTTGGAACGGGGCCTGACGTCGTGGTGGATGGGGCTGGGAACGGATCCCTGGATTCTTGTTTCCGATGGCGGCGATTCCGGGCAGGGCGGCGGTGGTGGCGTCGAATTGAACGCCATCGCGCAAGGTCCTGGATTGATTGTTGGATTCCAGCCCGCGGATCCACGGAACTTGTATTTTGAGTCGGTCACGGCACCCCCCTACGCGTTCGATGGCCGGCCCGCGCAAGTCGGCGTCCAGGTCGCGCGCGGCAACGGAGGCGACCCCGGCGCGCGCGCGCCGGGATTGCCAGCGGAGACCGTTCAGGTGCAGGTGCGATCGGGCGGCCAGGTACTGACGGCCGTTGATGTGCCATTCAAGGAATCCGAGTCCAGGATGTCCTCGCGAATCGTGATTCCGGCCTTGCCGCGAGGCGAGCAACCCCTGGAATTCTTCATCCTGCCTTCGCCCGATGAGGTCATGGTGTGGGACAACTCCCTCACAGCCGATGTCGAAGTCCTTCCGAATACGCTGGGGCTGTTGCACTTGCTGGGCTCGCCAGCCTGGGACGGAAGGTTTTTCCGGCGCATGGTCAAGGGTGAACCCAAGTTTGACCTGATCAGTTTCTTCATCTTGCGCGATCCCTGGGACAACCTCCAGGTCAGCGACCGGGAGTTGAGTTTGATTCCCTTCCCGGCCGATCGCCTGTTCAAGGACGAACTCGACAGTTTCCGCGTGTTGGTCCTCCAGGACTTCACACTGGCCCGGTTTCTTCAGCCGGATTACCAGCAGAATCTCGTCCAGTTTGTGAAAAACGGCGGTGGCCTGTTGTTTCTTGGCGGGCCGCGGGCACTGCACCGCCTGGACATGTCGAGTTCGCCGTTGCGTGAGATCCTGCCTTTCACCCCTGGGGCGGAGGCGGTTTTGCCGTACGCCCGTTACCGTGAGGCGTCCGCCGCGCCGGTTCCTGGACAGGCTGACGCCGCGGGGGATCCCCTCGGGGATGACGCGGGTGGCGCTGTGCCATTTGTCGCCTCCGGGTTCGACGCGCTCGGGGCCGGTTATGATCCCGCGAAGGCGTTTACGATTGAATTCGCGAATCCATCAGGATCCCAGCGGGAACTGGCAAGCGTGTTCGATGACTGGGTGGCATCGACTCCTGACCTGACGCGCATGAAGGGGCTGAGAGGACTGCATGTCATCCCGCCCGCTCTTGTTGACGGCAAACGTGTGACGACGCTGCTGAACGCGCGACACGCGGATGGCGGCACTTCGCCTCTGGCCATGGCTTCGTTTCCAGGGCGTGGGCGGGCGCTCTGGATCCTGACGGATTCGATGTGGCGTACAACGCTGGCCGAGACGTCGGGTGTCGCGCGCGAGACGTATGACCGGTTCATGTTGGCCGGATTGCAGTGGCTGTTGCGGCAGGATTTGCGCAAGCCTCTCGTGGCCAGTCGATTCTCGTTGCGGCGCGGCGGGGATGGCAAGCTGGACAAGCCGGGCGCGTCGGACAGGTCCGGGAAAGTAGACTGGAGCCTGCGTTTGAGTGGCCCTGCCGTCCGGCACATGGACTTTCTCGAAAACTCGTGGCGACTTTCCGTGTGCGGGGCCGTGATGGATGGCCGCGCGATTGAGACGCAAAAAATCTCTGCCGACCAGTTTGTCTTGAGCGGGACAGTCCCGTTTGACGCGGTTCCGGTCGTCGGAACCGGTAAAGGTGGCGCGTCGGGAGTCAGGCCTTTTTGCAGGATCGAGGTCGACGCGACCGACAAGGCTTTCGGGTCGGTAAAAGCCGTCTCAAGCGCCTTCGTGCAAACGCCTCTGCCGGACACGCAGGCCCTTGATTCGATTGCCTGGTTGCGCAAGTTGCGGGAAAAAAGCCGCGACGTCGGCGATGTCATTCTCGTCGGGACGGGAGATCCTTACGACGCGCCGGAATCGGCCGCGGCCCGGGTCGGCAGGTGGCTGCGCGATCATGCGTCGGCAGAGGAGGAATCAGGGTTTGAGGCTGCGTTCGCTGGATCGCCGCCGCCTCCGTCGCGGGACGATCCTTATTGGCCTTTCCGCAGATGGTGGGCCTGGGCCCTCATGGGCATGATGCCTGTCGAGGTGCTGGTGCGCAGGTTGCGGGTCAGTTCACGTTGATCTGGATGCGTTGCGGTGAACCACCGCGTTTCAGCTCGATATCGATCTGGTCGGCTTGCTTCAAAGACTTGAGCAACGTCACGGCGTCACCGACGCTGTTGAGTTTCTGGCCGTTGATGCCGGTCACGATGTCTTCGTCGCGCAGGCCACTCTTCGCGTAAACGCTTTCCGGGTCAATCTGGCTGAACTTGAACCCGACCACGGCGCCGTTCTCGGTGGCGGGCTCTGCCGTCGCTTGCATGAGTACCTTCGCCAGTTCCTGATTGACCAGACGGTCCCGGTAAGCGGTCGACATTTTCACCTGGTCACGATTGCGCTCGAATCCATCCTCGCGGAACGAATCAGATCCACCGGCCGGCTGGGTCCGTGGCACCGGGTCGCTGGCAACTTTTCCACCGGCGAACTCTTTCGCGAATTTGTCCTGGAAGACAAGGAGCAGTGATTTGTCCGCGCGCCGCAGGATCATGTATTTGGCGTGGACTTCCTGGACCGTGTAGTTGTTGCTGGCGACTGGATTGCCGCTTTTCACGGCCTTCACGGAACCAGATGCGTTGTCCTTGACGAGAGCGACGCCGGAGCCTGTGCCGGCCCGCACGATGGTGCCCATGATGGTCAGGCCGAGGGCGCTGTCGCTGCTGCGGGGGAGGCCGCTGTGGGACGGCGCGGCCAACTGCGCGATGGTCCACGGGACAGACAGCAGCAACCACGCGATCACGAGGAGCGTGACGCGGTGTTGTCGTTGGATGTCGCAGGCGGCGAATGCCATGGTTTTTTCCCGAGGTTCTTTGTTGTTTTCGGCAGGAAAACGGGGGCCTTTATCCGGACGGGAGGGGAAAGGGGTGGTTAAACGGCTGGATTTGCGGTTTAATTGTCGCAAAGATAGGAATGTGACAATTCCCGGACGGGTCCCCTGACCGTCGTTGAAATGCTTTCGCGTGGAGTCTTGCGGTGATCAAACAAAAGCGAGTTCGCAAAGTCCTGGACAACAAGATCCAGCAGCTGAACGACATCATTGCCGACATCGACATGCTGCTGACGGAGATGGAGACGGAATTTTTCCGGGTCTGCATTTTTGGATCTGCCCGCATCAGCCCTGGAAGTCCTTTTTACAAGCAAGTGGAGGACCTGGCAGTGGCGCTCGCGAGCCAGGGAATCGACATCGTGACAGGCGGCGGGCCGGGGTTGATGGAGGCAGCGAACAAGGGGGCAAAGGCAGGCAGCAACAAATCGCGCTCTATCGGGCTGCCGATTGACTTGCCGTTTGAGACCGATGCCAACTCGCACCTCGATGTGAAGCACCAGCATCGCCGCTTTTCGTCGCGCCTTGATGAGTTCATGCGGATATCCCACGCCGTGATCGTGACGCCGGGCGGGATCGGGACTTGCCTTGAGCTGTTTTACACCTGGCAACTCATGCAGGTAGGGCATATCAAGCAGCGACCGCTGATCCTGCTGGGCAGCGACATGTGGAAGGGGCTGATGGGGTGGCTGTCGGAGCAGCCTCTACAACAGGAACTGATGTCTGTCCGTGATTTTGATATGCTGAAAGTGGTTGATTCCGTGGACGAGGTCCTCAAGGTTCTGGAGCCGGAAATTGAAAAATTCCGCGCCGGGATCCAGGCATCGTCCAAGGTCTGAGAGCTGATTTTCTCAGTCGTGCGACTGGGGCAAGGCTTTCAACGCGTCCGACGCCTTGCCGGTCATCAAAAGATGGCTGGCGTTTTTCTCGAGCAACTGGAAGCAAGCTTCCCAGACGGTGTTTTCGCTGCCGTCAATCTGGACGATTTTCACGCCGTACTGGGTCGTGCCAGATTCAGCGCTGGCAAGACGGACGACCTTTCCAACGCACTGGATCGGGCGCTGAAGCCAGTGGCCCTCGGGATCAATGGTCATCTCGAGCAGCGTGTTGACGTTGAATGGCACGCGCTTGCCGCTCTTGTTTTCCATAAGGATCCCGGATTTCGAGATATTCGCCGAGCGCAGCTCATATTCCACCGGTGCTCCAAGCGTCCGCGACATGACGAGGAGAGTTTGTTCCATCGTGCGGTAGCGTGGTGCCGCTGGCTTGGCTTGAGCGCCGCTCACACTGCGGTCAAATGATGACATGATCTTTCCTCCTGTGTCCCCGCGCGTTCTCTTTCCATGCACCAGTTCTTTCGGCATGACCCGGGAATGCTTGACGGGGCAATTCTTGCCGGGTGTCAGTTGCTGTTGCTCATGTACTGGATTTGGCGAAAGTCAAAAACGGAGGCACTTGTGCCGGAGTATCCAGAGACTCCCGAGCAGACAGCCGAGGATCCCGGGAAATAATCGGAAGATGTCGCGTTGAAGCATCGCAAGGCGGGAAAGGCCGCGCCGCAGATCATCGTGTTGGCGTTTGTCCCGTCCGCGAGGAACATCTGGCCGCTGTAGCATTGCGGGACCAGTTGCGACTGGATCCAGGTCGCGATGGAACCGTTCGCGTCGAGGTCAGAAGTCGCGATGGCCCTGCATGTCGGCGTATTGGTCCTCATGTTGAAGCTGATCATGATCTGGCCGGTCCCGCATTCGGCGGCCGGCGAGGGAGGAGCGGATGGCAACGGCGCGCAGCGCAGGTCTTGTGAGTTGTAGCCGGTGCCGTACTGCCCTGAAGCGCATGACTGGCGCTTGAGGGTCGCGGTGGTGAAATACTTCTCGCACAGTTTCGGCCGGGATTGTCCGCCGAAAACGGGGTTCATCGGGTTTGTCCAGCTCATGTAGTACTGCGTGTCGTTCTCGTCCTTTGGCTCGCGCAGCGGATTCTTGCCGAATTCGTTCCAGGTCCCTCGTTTTCGTAGCGCGATGGACAGGGTCACGGATCGCTGCGACTCGTCACATTCGGCGCGTCCCCACCAGTTTTTGCTGATGGCGCCGGCGCCGACAAAAAGGTCCTGCGCGCCGGGGTTCGGTTCCAGGATCGGATCACCGCGGGAGTCCCGCAGTGTCAGGAAGCCACAGGTCGCGTTGGTGGGAAACACTCCGGCGTCGTGATCATAAAGGGCGCCTGGCTCCCCGACCTTCAGGGTCTTGTCGCAATCGAGATCCTGCGTCAGGCGGATCAAGAATGTCTGGATGTCGTACTTGAGTTCAGCTTGCCTCTGGGCCTTGAACGTCGTCTCAATGATCGAGACGACAATCGCGGTGACGACCACGAATAATCCAATGGCCATGATCACCTCGAGCAGGGTCATGCCCGATTCGCGTGACGTCGCGACGTCGCCGGGTCCCGTGGGGGAATCAGCGGAGAGGTCACGGAATGGTCGCAGGCAAGACTGAAAAGTCAAAGTAGCCTCCATCCCAGGACCAGCCAACTCCTGGCGCGCCACCGCAGCTGTCCGACATGGATGGCTGATAATCCTTGGTCGAGCTGTTGTAGCAGCGACGTGCCTTGTAGGTGCTCGCGCACTTCATCGTGTTGGGACTGCTGCTGTCCGCGACATAAACTTGGGACGCAGTGCAACTGGGAATGACTTGTTGGCGCAGCCATGTCTGGATTCCGGAGATGGCCGACAAATCCGTGGTGGTCAGGTTCCGGCACTTGGGTTTGTTCGTCTGCATGTCGAACCCGTAGGCGACTTTGCCGGTCGCGCAATTGTCCGCCACATTGGGTGTGGGCATCGGTGCGCAAGTAACGCTGTCGCCCGAGGCCAGGCCCGTCACGTACTGCGTGTAAGGCGACTGGCTGCAGTCGCGGACTGCCGTGCTGCCGGCGAAATAACTCTCACAGAGTTTCGGCTTGCCCGTGCCGCCGAACAATGGGCTGGGCGCGGCGGTCCAGTGTTGCAGCTGCAACACGTCCGTGTCGTCATTGTTTGCCTTGACCGGGTCCTTGCCATAGGCCCATGATCCCGGGTCTTTCATGGCGACGTAAATCACGATGCTTCGCTGGGTTTCGTCGCACCGTGCCATGCCCCACCAGTTCTTCGTGATCGGGCCTGATCCCGTGAACACTCCCTGTGCGCTGGCATCGGGCGTCAGGATGGCCTCACCGCTGGATGACTTGAGCGTCAGATACTGGCAGTTCGCGTCTGTCGGCGATGAAATGCTGGCGAATGTCTTGCCGCAATCCACGTCGTTGTTGATCCTTGTGACAAAAGCCTGCAGGTCATTGCGCAAATCGCTGCGTTTCTGGACCTTGATCGTGTTGACGAGGATCTGGGCAACGATCAGCGTGACGGTCGTCGCGAGCCCGATCGCGACCAGGACCTCGACCAGCGTCACGCCTGCCTGTCCGTTCCGGCGCATGGACCGGTTGGGGGGGCGATGGATTGTCGGATTCGTTGCCATGCGGGTTACGCTCTTTCGAGGTTTCCCCCAAGGAATCGGGCGTTTGCGCAGGAACTTGACTGGCCCGGGTGACTGGGGTCTCAGGCTTTGACTTGGCGCCAGTTTTGACGGGGCGAGTGATGGTTCAAGTATCTGGTTTTATTGGTTTAAAATGCTGGCGAGGCGTGTCAGTGCCTCAGGGGGGATCCGGGACGGATCCGTCATGACCGCCCGTGACGCCGCGGTCGCACATCCGCATGTCTGGTCCGGGGTCTGGTTTAAGGCAGAGGCCAGATCCAGGATGACGTTGTTGGCCTTCGCCACGTTGGCACGCACGACCGCGACGACGGCATCGGCGGAAACTTCACCTTCGTGCTCATTCCAACAATCGTAGTCAGTGGCCAGAGCCAGCATCGCGTAATGAAGTCCCGCCTCGCGCGCCAGTTTGGCTTCCGGCAGGGCGGTCATGCCGATGACGCTGGCGCTCAACTGCTCGCGGTAAAACAGGGATTCGGCGCGCGTCGAGAATTGCGGACCTTCCATGCAAACATAGGTGCCCCCGGACCGGGTCGTGCCATGCGCCTTGGCGCTCATGGCAACTTGTCTCGACAGGACGCCGCAAAATGGTTTCCCGAATGAAACATGGCCGACAATGCCACCGCCGAAAAAAGTCGACGGGCGGACACCTTTGGTCCGGTCAAAAATCTGATCGGGTACGACGAGATCGCCGGGATGGATGCCATCGGCCAGGATTCCAACGGCGCTCACGGCCAGCAAGTGCGTGACGCCGAGTTGCTTCATGGCGAGGATGTTGGCGCGGTAATTTATTTCCGATGGCAACAGCCGGTGACCAAGGCCATGGCGTGGCAGGAAAAAAAATCGGGATCCGTGCGCGCCATTAACGGCATCTGGTCCCGCATCCCGTACGGCGACGCGCAATTCGAAGACCTTGTCACTCGGGGCGCCGAAGGCCGTTTCGATCGCGTGCTCGCGCGCCACGGTGGCCCCTTTGATCGAGTAAACCCCGGAGCCCCCGATAACGCCAAGCACGGTCATCGCGTCATTTCCTGCCGAATTTGCTCATCAAGTCGTCCAGTGTGTAGGACTTCTCTGGAGCCTTCGGTTTCGCTGGTGTCCTTGGACCGGCTGACGCCGCGGGGCGGGCTTGCCCGGTGCCCGCCTGCCGTTGGTTGTCATGCCGAATTCCACCAGAACGTTCGCCTGATGATCTCGTTGCTGATCCATTTGATTGGCCAGTCGCGCGTTCGGACTTGCAGCTGAGGCTGATCCGCTTGCGAGCCTTGTCCACTTCCAGGACGCGGACTTCAATGACGTCGCCAACGGCGACGACTTGTGCCGCGTCGGTCACGAACTGGTCAGAAAGCTCGCTGATGTGCACGAGTCCGTCTTGATGCACGCCGATGTCAACAAACGCGCCGAAGTTGGTCACGTTGCTGACCGTACCCTTGAGCTTCATCCCCGGGCGCAAGTCGTCCATCGTGGTCACGTCGTCCGAGTACATCAAGCGGGAGCCATCTTCGCGCGGGTCGCGTCCCGGCTTGATCAATTCGGCGGCGATGTCACGCAGGGTGGGCATCCCCACCGATTCTGTCACGAACTTGTCCCAGGGGATCGAGTCTACAATCGCCTTTTGACCGATGAGTTCAGGGAGAGCCTTGTCAAGGCTGCGCGCTACGCTTTCGACGACCGCGTAACGTTCCGGGTGCACCGCCGAATTGTCGAGCGGATTCGCCGAATCCGGGACGCGCAAGAAACCGGCGGCCTGCTCAAAGGCCTTCGGACCGAAACCGCCAACGGCCATCAAATCGCCACGGGACTTGAAGATTCCCGACTTGTCGCGGTGCGCGACGATTGTCTTTGCCAGGTTGGGCCCGATGCCGGAGACATACGCAAGAAGTTTGAACGAGGCCGTGTTCAAGTTGACGCCGACTTTGTTCACGCAACTCTCAACGACTTCCTCAAGGCTCGATTTCAACTTTGTCACATTGACATCGTGCTGGTATTGGCCGACTCCGATCGAGCGTGGGTCGATCTTGACGAGTTCCGCCAGGGGATCCTGCAGGCGTCGCGCGATGCTGATCGAGCTGCGGATCGTGGTGTCAAGATCCGGAAACTCCTCGCGCGCGATATCGTCCGCCGAGTAAACGCTGGCGCCGGCCTCGTTGACGACCACGCGCTTCACGTCCTTCAAGTTGTTTTCTTTCAGGACCGAAATGATCAGCTTGTCGATCTCGCGACTGCCGGTGCCGTTGCCAATCGCCAGGCACTCGACGTTGTGCTTCTTGATCAGCGCGAGCAGGACTTTTTTGGCTTCGACGGATTTCGGCGATTCTTCCCGTCCCGGGTCCGGGTAAATCGTCGCGGATTCCAGGTACTTGCCGGTGGCGGAGACCACGGCGAGTTTCGATCCAGTCCGAAGTCCCGGGTCGACGCCCATGACCGTCTTGTTCGGGATCGGCGGCAGCAGGAGCAGGTTCTCGAGGTTTTTCGAGAAAACCTTGATGGCGTCTTCCTCGGCACGCGCTTTCAGCATCAGGCGCAGTTCCGTCTCGATGGACGGAGACAGAAGGCGCTTCCAGGTGTCCTCCACCACGGTCGACAGCCACGCCCGCGCGGGCTGGCTGGTCGGCTCGGCCGAGATGACCATTTTCTCGATGGCCTGGCGGATCGCGCCTTCATCCACATCGATGGAAACTCGCAGGATTTTCTCGCCCTCGCCGCGGCGAACGGCCATGACGCGGTGCGAAACCGCGGTTTGCACGGGCTCGCGGTAATCGAAATAATTCTGGTATTTGGCGGCTTCGGCGGCCGGGGCGTCTTCGATTTTCTTGCTGACGAGCACGCCGGTCTTGAGGCTGATGTCGCGGACCACGGCACGAATCTCGGCGGTCTCGTTCCAACGCTCGGCGAGGATGTCCGACGCGCCTGCCAGGGCGGCGGCCGCGTCCGGCACCTTCAGCGAATCCTCGCGCACGGAATCCTTCGGACTCACGAATTGCAAGGCCTCGGCCACCAGTTGCGCCGGGTCCGTCAGGGCCGCGCGTTTTTGGAGCAGGATCTCAAGCAGCGGCTCGAGCCCTTTTTCCCGGGCGATCTGGGCGCGCGTGCGGCGCTTGGGCTTGAACGGCAGGTACAGGTCCTCGAGCTCCTGCTTGGTCGCGCAGGCTTCGAACTTCTTGCGAAGCTCCGGCAACTTCGCCTTGAGTGGATCGTTTTTTTGCGCCTGCTCCTCGATGACCTTGAAGTACCGGACTTTCGAGTCCTGCAACTCGGTCAGGTAGTTGTACCGGTCGCGGATGTCGCGCAGCGCGACCTCGTCAAGGCTGCCCGTGACTTCCTTGCGGTAGCGGGCCACGAAGGGGATGGTGCACCCCTCGGTAAACATCAGTTTTACGGCGTTGTTGACCTGGTAACCCTGAACCTTGAGTTCAGCGGCGATAACCGCGACAGGGTCAATGGCACGCAATTCCTGCATGGCAAGCCTCCATGGCAGCAGCTCAAACGGAAAATGCCCCGGATGCCCGTTTTCGGGGATCCGGGAGATTCCGGTGGATTACGGTTTGTGGGTGACGATCGCGGTGGACGGGAAGAAGTAAGCGATCTCGATCGCCGCATTCTCCTGGCTGTCTGAACCGTGAACCGTGTTCTCACCGATGCTCAGCGCGAACAGCTTCCGGATGGTACCGGGGGCGGCCTGAGCCGGGTTGGTGGCGCCCATGATCTCACGGTTCTTGGCGACGGCGTTCTCGCCTTCGAGCGCCATGACCACGACCGGTCCGGACGTCATGAAATCAACGAGCTCGCCGAAGAAGGGGCGTGCCTTGTGAACCGCGTAGAAGCCTTCAGCTTCACGCCGGGAAAGCCACTTCATTTCCATGGCGGCGATCTTCAGCCCTTCTTCCTCGAAGCGCGTGATGATCCTGCCGATCAGGTTGCGTTGGGTGCCGTCTGGTTTGATGATGGAAAGCGTACGTTCGACCACGATGATCCTCGCCAAAAATAATTTGGGAGGATCATAGCCGTTTCATGCCATTTGGCAAGGCTGGAGAGAGGATTTCAAGCGACTCAGAAGCAGCGCAATTCGCCCTGGACTTTTACGATCCTCGTTCCGCCCATCTTGTGACAACGGCGGATTTCCTTCATGTACTGACGTTCTTCTTCGGCGTTGACCGGTTCCGATCCCGTGTCGTTGCCGGCAACTTGCATGCCGTGGCACGCCGTGATGGTCGCCAAAGTGGCCGTGGTCATGAGCAAAGCGGCCAAACGCACGAGCATGGACTTCGCAGAAAAGGCGCCTTTTGTGACTTTCATCACCGGGATCCTCCGTCCGTGGGGAAGTGGGCTATGATCCCATGTTACCACAAGTTCAGCCCGGATAGTTCACGCTCAGGATCACCATGTCCCTCGGGCCCCCAGGTGTCAGGATGGTGACGGAGTCCCCGGCTTGCCGGCGCATGACGGCCCTGCCGACCGGGGATTTCCAGCTGATTTTCTTTTTACCCGGGTCGGCTTCGTCCTCGCCAACGATTTGCCAGGTTTTTACCGTGCCGTCCTCGTCCTCAAGCTCGACCAGCGCACCAAACAGGACCCGGTCGCCTGACTGGCGGACAGGGTCGATCACTTTGGCGGCGTCGAGGCGGCGTTTGAGGAACCCCATGCGCTTGTCGATCTCGCGCAGGCGTTTCTTGCCATAAATGTATTCCGCGTTTTCCGACCGGTCGCCTTGCAGGGCCGCTTGATGCACCTCGTCCACAAGGCGCGGGCGCTCCACGTCGGCAAGCTGCCGGAGTTCCGCGACGAGTCTCTCGTAGCCCGCGGGGGTGATCAGGTTGAGTTTCTCGTCATATTGACCAGTATCGACACGGTTCACAGGTCAGGCCCACGAGACAATTTTGTTGGTCAATTTACGAATGCCCTGGGCGACCTCGGCGACTCCCGCGTCGCACATGTAGGCCGGGGTGGTGACGACCTTCAGGCGTTCGTCCACTACGCAGCCGGACGCTTCGCAGGCGACTATTTTCGCGCCCCATTTTTTCGCCGCGCGCGCGGCGTCGTTGTCGATCGAGCCAAGGGTTAGTTCCACGCCTTTCGCGCCGAACAAGCGCGCCAGGATGACAGGCGCGACGCAGACGGCGCCGATGGGAAGTCCGGCGGCGTGGGCATCGTTCACAAAGCGCTCGACCGCGGCATCGACGGACATGCCGGATCCCGCGCTGGCAAAGTTGCACAAATTGCGGGCAGTGCCGCTGCCACCCGGGAGGATCACGGCCCCGTAATCCGCGACGCGCGCGGTGGCCAAATCCTTGATGCGTCCGCGGGCGATCCGGGCGCTCTCGTGCAACATGTTGCGCCGGGCGCCGTCGATGTCCCGGCCCGTCAAGTGATCGGTAACGGCGGCCTGGTCGCGGTCGGGCGCAAGGCATTCCCAGTGCCCCCCGGCCTCCTCGATGCCCAGCAGGGCCAAGACGGCCTCATGAACTTCAGAGCCATCGCGGTGACCGCAACCATTGAGAATTACAGCGATTTTCTTCATAGCTCAACTCCAGAGGAAATAAGCGGACAAGACCAGGCACAGCAGGCAGGCTGCCATCACTCCGGCCACGAGGTCATCAAGATACGTGCCGAGGGGCGTGTGGATGTTGCGGTCAATCCAGCCGACGGGGCCTGGTTTCCAGATGTCAAACAGCCGGAAGGACGCGAACGCGAGCGCGAAAACGGCAACGGCAACGGGGGCAGGCGTCGCCGGGTCGAAGAGGTTCGGCGCCAACCATGGGAGTGGCAGAAAAGCTAACGACTGACCCATGACCTCGTCAATCACAACACGTTGGTCGTCATGAGAGCCCGTCGCGGCCTCGAAAACGATGACTGACCATAACCCAATAGCCAGCAAACCGACAAAGACCGTGGAATAGAAGAGCGGGTTTTGTTGCATCCCGCGCGCCAGCCACCATCCGAGAAAAAGCCCCGGCACGCTGCCAAAGGTGCCCGGGGCGACGGGGGACAGGCCGATGCCGCAAGCCGTGGCGACGGCCCAGCCAATTCTCCGCGTGAGCGTCATGCCTCGGCGGCCTCAAAACGCATCAACTCGTCGCCGGCAGAGACATTGGCGCCTTGTTTGACTTTGATGGTGGCAATCCTGACCTTGGCCGGTGCCACGATCCGGTTTTCCATTTTCATGGCCTCGATGACCAGCAGTGGCGCGCCTTCGTCCACAATCGCGCCCTCGGCAACCTGGATGTTCAGGACCTTGCCTGTGATTTGCGACCTGAGCACCGGATTGCGCATTCCTTTGGCGGGCCGCCCACCAGGGCCGCCCGCAGTGTGACCGAGGCCGGGGATGAACCTCTGGGCCGACGACCGAAGGGTAGTGGCACGTCCCGGGCCGGATCCGGCAGGCAGAACGCATTCAATATCGCAAGTGGCCTCTGATTCCCCGGGGAACCGTGTCGTCCGCATCAAGCGCACGGGAATGGAATACTCCGCCGGGTTGTCCGACGGCTCCCGTGCCGGGTCCGTCACCGGCGCAATGACCAAGGATGATGCCCGTTGACTCCAACGCGCGACATATTTCCGGCCGTCGACATCGACGTGGAACGGCGCGCCGTCCGTGATGTCATCCGGAATGTCGACGACGACGGGTTTGGCGCCTTTTCTTTCTGCGAGGATCTGTATCTTCATGGGAGGTAATGCCCTTCAACGTCTCATGGATTCAAGGCGGGCCGCGTCGGCCCAGCGACTGCGCGTCGTGGCTTCGTCATGCGCGCGGGGGTCGCGAGCGGTTTCCGGGGCCGCGGGGCCAGTGTTGGTCGTCGCCCGGAAAGCCAGGGCAGCCAGAATCGCTGCCGCGTCCTCCGCGATCTGCCCGCCTTCCACCGGTCCGGCGAACATCGCGTCAAACCAACCTTGCTCCTCTTCAATGAACCTGGTCGTGACGTCCCCCCTCAGAAAAGCCGGATGCCGCAACAACGCCTCGTGGAACTTCGCCGTCGTCGGGACGCCCGCGATTTGCATCTCGCCCAGGGCGCGTTGAACGCGCGCGATGACTTCCGCGCGCGTCGGCGCGCTCACGATCAGTTTCGCCACCATCGAGTCGTACTCCGGGGGGATCGTGTATCCCGGGTACATGTGGGAATCGACGCGAATGTTGCCACCTGCCGGGAATACCAGTTGCGGCACGCGACCAGGCGCGGGGGCAAATCCCCTGGCCGGATCCTCGGCGTTGATGCGCAATTCCATCGCGCAACCGCGCAGGACAATGTCTTTTTGCGAGAACGGAAGTTTTTCACCGCTGGCGACCAGAATTTGCTGGCGGATCAGGTCGACTCCCGTGACGGTCTCGGTGACCGGGTGCTCGACCTGAATGCGAGTGTTCATCTCCATGAAGTAGATTTTTTCCGGCGACTCGCAGATGAACTCGATGGTTCCGGCGTTCGTATACCCTGCGGCGCGCGCGGCTTTTACCGCCGTCTCGCCAAGTTTCTCACGCTGACTCTGGTCCAGGAACGGGCTTGGCGACTCCTCGACCAGTTTCTGGTGACGGCGCTGGACGGAACAGTCGCGCTCAAACAAGTGCACGCCGTTGCCGTGCTCGTCGAACAAGACCTGAATCTCGATATGCCGTGGCCGTTCGATGTAACGCTCGCAGAAAACAGCTGGATTGCCGAACCACGCGAGGGCCTCGCGCTGGCAGGCGTCGAGGGCTGGACCAAGGTCCTCATCACGCCGCACAACGCGCATGCCGCGTCCGCCTCCACCGGCGGCGGCTTTCAGGATCAACGGGTATCCGGTCTGCCGGGCGATCGCCTTGATCTCATCCGCGGATTCCATCGGGTGATCCGAACCCGGGACGACGGGGACTCCGGTTTTTTTCATCAAGTTCTTCGCGGCGATCTTGTCGCCCATGAGGCGCATGGACTCGGGCGTCGGTCCGATGAACCTGGCGCCGGCCGCCGCGACGGCCTCCGCGAAGTCGGCGTTTTCCGACAGGAATCCGTATCCCGGATGCACGGCGTCGGCGCCAGTTGTTTTGATGGCTCGCACGAGGGCCGGGATATTCAAGTACGTTTCCGCGGAGACACGGCCCGGCAGCCTGAAGGCAATGTCCGCCAGGCGAACGTGCATGCTGGATTCGTCCGCGTCTGAATAGACCGCGACACTCTGGATCCCGAGTTCCTTAAGGCAGCGGATGACCCGCACCGCGATCTCGCCGCGGTTGGCCACCAGGACTCGCTTAAAGCGGGATGTTGCCATGTTTGCGCTCCGGTCCACGTTCGCGTTTGCCACGGCAGGCCCTCAAGCCCGCGATGAGTTGCCCGCGAGTTTCCTCGGGCAGGATGACGGCGTCAACATATCCTTTTGATGCCGCGATGTAAGGGTTCGCGAACTTCGCCGCGTATTCGCTGGTCAGTTCCGCGCGACGTGCCTCCGGGTCCCGCGCGGCAGCGATTTCGCCCCGGAAAACAATGTTGCAAGCGCCCTGCGCGCCCATGACCGCGATCTCGGCCGTCGGCCACGCGAGGTTGAGGTCGGCCCCGATATGCTTGCTGCTCATCACGTCGTACGCCCCGCCGTAGGCCTTCCGCGTGATCACGGTCAACTTCGGCACGGTGGCCTCGCAGTACGCGTAAAGCAATTTCGCGCCGTGGCGGATGATGCCGTTTTTCTCCTGCTCGCTGCCGGGCAGGAATCCCGGGACATCCACAAAGGTGATCAGGGGGATGTTGAACGCGTCGCAGAACCGGACAAAACGCGCGCCTTTCACGGAACTGTTGATGTCCAGGACGCCCGCGAGATGCGCCGGATTATTGGCCACGACACCGACCACCTGGCCACCGAGGCGCGCGAAACCTGTGATCATGTGCGGGGCAAAGTCCGGTTTCATCTCGAGAAAACTGTCAGGATCCATCACGCACTGGATGAGTTCCAGCATCGCGTAGGGCTGGTTCGGGTTGTCCGGGATGATTGCGGCCAGGCGTTTCGCCCCGGATTCAATGCGCTGGTCCCGTTCGGAGCCGGGCTGGTCCTCGCGTATCCGTTCCGCGGGCGCGTTGTCCAGGTTGTTGGCGGGCAGGTAAGACAACAGCCGGCGGACAGCCAGCAGGGCTTCCGCGTCGTTCGGGTAGTGCGCGTCGGCAACGCCGCTCATGGAAGTGTGCGTGTGGGCGCCGCCGAGGTCATCGAACGAAATCTGCTCGCCGGTGACCGTCTTGATGACGTCCGGTCCGGTGATGAACATGTGGCTGCTCTGGTCCACCATGAAAATGAAGTCGGTCATTGCCGGGGAATATACCGCGCCGCCCGCGCAAGGGCCCATGACGACGGAAATCTGGGGGATGACCCCGGATGATTTGACGTTGCGGTAGAAAATCTCGGCGTATCCGCCAAGGCTGGCGACGCCTTCCTGGATTCGCGCCCCACCGGAATCGTTGATGCCGATGACCGGGGCACCGTTTTTCAGTGCCTGGTCCATGATCTTGCAGATCTTGCGCGCGAAGGTCGCGGACAGGCTGCCGCCGAAGACAGTAAAGTCCTGCGAGAACACATACACCAGCCGTCCGTCCACCATCCCGTGGCCGGTGACGACGCCGTCACCGAGGATTTTTTTACCGGCCATGCCGAAATCCTGGCAATCGTGCGTCGCGAACGCGTCAGTCTCGATGAACGACCCCGGGTCCAGCAGCAAATCAATGCGCTCGCGCGCCGTCAACTTGCCTTTGGCGCGGTGGGCCGCAAGCCGGTCCGCGCCGCCGCCGAGGCGTGATTCCTCGCGCATGGCGACCAGGCGCGCGCGCGGGGTGTTTCCCGGGTTGTTTTCAGGTTTCGCGCTGGATTTTACTGGTGTCTCGTTTGCCATCGTCATGGCTCCTGTCAGATCCGGTTGTTTCAACCGATTTGATTCAACCGATGCAAGTTTTTCAATCAGGGCTGGCGTTCTAATCCAGGACGAGACGCCCGGGATAATCACGCCAGAAATCTTGCGTCAGGGCCCGTTTCACCGGAACGTCCCACGCGGGCACCGTCAGGCTCGCTGATTTTTCCGGCAGTGCCCTGACCGTGTCGCTGCCGGATTTCGTCCGGGCCCAGATGAGTTTGCCTGAATTCGTGTCGACCAGCCACAACGAGAAGTTGACCGAGCGCGACATGGCCACCAACCCGCGATCGTTGCCGCGGGTGTCCGTTGCCGATGCCAGGATCGGGACCAGAACCGCGTCGGCGTGCTTCTGGGTGTCACTGAACCGAGCGAGCCACATTTGCCACGCGGGGTTGTTCGCGAGGCTGGCTGAGTACAGAGACGCAACGCTGGCGCAAAACGGATTGGCCCCGGTCACGCAGCCCGCGTTGGTCGCGGCAGTTTCGACGATTTCAAATCCTTCCTTCACGGCCTCTGGCCATTTTGCCTGGTCGAGAAGGCGCGCCACGACCTTGGGCGAAAACCCGCGCATGTATGGCTGCGTGCGGAACCCGTCGGTGACCGCTTCGTCCAGTTTGTCGCAAAGGAGTTTCTGGTCGGGTGATGAAAGGCGGACGTTCATCCAGACCTGGCAGGGCAGCACTGCTGTCCGCGCCGGGATGTGGCTGGCGAATTCCTGCTGCAGCCCGTCTTTTTCCCTGGTCATCAAAGTCGCGCAAGAGGATGTGGCGAATGACGCCGCGATCGACAGGGTCGCGACACGCACGAAAGGCAGCAGGCGGGGAATGGTCACGGAATCCTCCGCGCGCGAAGGTTTTCGATCTGGGTTTCCCAGGAGCGCAACTGGCGGCAGGCCCAGGCTGACAATAGAGCGTTGCGCTCCGCCTCCGGGAGCAGGTACCGCCCGTCGCCCAGTTCCTGGCGCGCCTTGCGCGTCAGCTGGTTGAGCGTCACGGCCGCGGACACGGAGATGTTGAGGCTCTCGACCAGGCCCACCATCGGAATCGTGAAAGGAATGTCGATGTGATCCCGCCACTCGCGCGCGACGCCTTCGTGTTCGTTGCCGAACACAACGGCAACGGGCCTGTCGACCGGCAGGTCAAACATGGAAACCTTCGCGTCCGGATAACCGGCCGCCAGGACATACCCCTTGGCCCTGAGATGCGCCACGCAGGCATCGATGCTGTCGAATTTGTGGATGCGAAGCCAGTCGGCGACGCCTTTGGCCACAGTGGATGGACGGAACTTTTCCTTCAGGCAGACAACATCAACGTCGGCGACCCCAAATGCCTCGGCAGACCTGAGGCACGCGGATACGTTGTGGGGATGATGGATGTCCTGCACGACCAGGCGGATTTGTCCCGTGCGGTTGTTGGCCGCGCGCAGCAATCGTTCGCGCCGGGCTTCCGTCATCGATGGCGAGAGCAATTCCCACGCGTCCGCCGGATATTGCGCCGGGTCCACTCCGATTTTCCCTTCCGGACTCTCTCCGGAGTTTTCGTGATGCGTCATGCTCTATGGCTCGATGCCGGTTTCGAGTTCGACCTCGACGAGCGACTTTCCGATGGATTCCAGCGCCCCGCCAACAAGCTCTCCCATCGGGAGTTCCTTGATCTTTACTGCCGGCAGGTTTGACTTCTGCTCCAGGGTCCATGAGGACAGGTCCTTCAACGCGTTTTCCCAGTTGGCGTTGCGCTCCTCGGCCATCAACTTCAGGCCGCGCATGCTCTGGTAAAGGCGCTCAAGTTGCGCGTTGCGACGCTTGACCTTGTGCAACAACTCAAGCGCTTCGCCCAATTCGCCGCGCACGGCGCGAACGTCGGCTTCCTGATGCTCGAGTTTTTGGGCCATGCTGGCCGACTTCTCACGCGCGATTTCCGCGCGGGCGGACTCCAGTTGATGGATGAATTGCTGGCGCTCGTTGGCCAATTTCTCCCTGGTCAACCGCAGTTCCGATTCCAGGTTCCGGATGCGTTCCATGTTCTCCGCCTGGTCACGGCGGGCCGCGTCGGCGTCGCCACGCGCGATCATGATGCCGTCACGCATGCGTTTCACTTCGTCAAACTGACTGCGCGCGGCCTCGCGAAGGCGCTCATTCTCCCGGCGCAACACGTCGAATGACCCGGCGCTCTCGACCAGTAAAGTGTAATTGGCGTCGGCCCGGCGCCACATCCAGATGGCGATCGCGACGGCAGCGCCAGCAACGGCAATCGCCAACAGGGACAAGGTGGATGCGTTCATGTTCGGGTTCCTCCATGGGCAAGGCCAGCGCGGCTGGTCTTATTCGGGCAATTCCGCGTTGTGGTAAACGTTCTGCACGTCGTCGTTGTCCTCGAGTCCATCAACCAGTTTCTGGATCGCCTCGGCCTGTTTGCCGTCGACGCGCGTCTGGTTTTCCGGGATGCGGGTGATTTCAGCGACGTCCGCCAGCAGCCCGGCCTTCTCGAAAACGTCGCGCAGCCCCGGGAACGCGTCGATCCCGCAAGTCACTTCCCAGGCTTCGCCCGTATCCTCGACATCACCTGCACCGTGTTCCAGGGCCGTTTCGAAAAACTGGTCCTGGCTTTTGATCTTTGATTTCTCGAAGACGAAGATCCCCTTCGTGTGGAACTGCCAGGCCACAGACCCGTCCGTTCCGAGATTGCCGCCTGCGCGGTTGAACATGGTCCGGACGTCACCCACGGTGCGGTTGACGTTGTCTGTCAGGCACTCCACGACGAAAGCCACGCCCCCCGGACCGTATCCCTCGTAGACCTTCTCAGAGTAGTTCACGCCTTCAAGGTTGCCGAGGCCCTTCTTGATCGCGCGCTCGATGTTGTCTTTCGGCATGTTGGCGGACCGGGCCTTGATCAGGGCCGTGCGCAGACGGGGGTTGGTGTCCGCGTCTCCGCCGGCCAGACGCGCCGCCACCGTGATCTCGGTCGCGATCTTGGTGAACATCTTCCCTCGCTTGGCGTCCTGCGCGCCCTTGCGGTGTTGGATGTTCTTCCATTTACTGTGACCGGCCACGACAAATTCCCCCGGGGAGCGACACTAGTACCTGAAATGCTTGATCTTCTCGCCCTTGGCCCCTATTTCTGTCATGGCTTGGATGCCGATTTCAAGGTGCAAGTCGACGTAGTTGGCGGTCACGCTGCGGTCACTTTCCTCGGTCTTGACGCCTTCCGGGGTCATCGGGACGTCGGAAACAAGCAGCAAGGCGCCCCGGGAAATCTCGTTCACGAGCCCGACCGCGAGGATCGTCGCGGTCTCCATGTCGATCCCGATGACCCGCAGGTCTTTCAGGCGCTCGCGGAACGCGGAGTCATGCTCCCAGACCCGGCGGTTGGTCGTGTAAACCACGCCAGTGCGGTATTCCAGGCCTGCTTGCAGGATCTTTTCCGACACGAACTTGTGCAGTTTGAACGACGGCATGGCCGGTACCTCAGGCGGGACGTAGTCGTTGGACGTCCCCTCGCCGCGGATGGCGGCCATGGGCAGGATGAAATGGCCGATCTCGGTTGATTTCTTGACGCCGCCGCATTTGCCGAGGAACAGCACTGCCTCGGGCCGGATCGCGGTCAACAAGTCCATGATGGTTGCCGCGTTTGCCGATCCGATCCCGAAATTGATGATGGTCAGGCCGTCTTTGTTGGTGGCCGTCTGCATGGGGCGGTCCTTGCCCCGCATCGGTACGTTGAACCGCGCGGCGAATTTCTCGACGTAGTTGTGGAAGTTGGTCAGCAGTATGTGTCTGCCGAACTCTTCCAGCGGGGTTCCGGTGTAACGGGGCAGCCAATTTTTAACGATCGATTCTTTGTCGTGCATGGAAATCCATCCGTTTTGTGGCGGTCCGAAAACTTTCGTCATATATTATCACAATATCAGTCATTTCTGACAGGTGGGGTCGGCGTGGTTATTGGTGGAAACGGGGACTTGCGGACGAAGTTGATGCAGAAACGGTCCCTGCGCGCCTCCATGCGCGCGGAATTGAACAAAGAGCGTTCGGCGCGCCCGCTGGCGTTCATCAGGGAACTTGCTGCTGTTGCCCGCGCCACGACCCGCCTCGCGTACGTCCGGTTGCCTTTGGCCGTCGGCAAGTCTCTGGTCGCGGATCCAGTCCTCGAGAATACGGCGACGAGGGCCCGGGCCCTGGAAGTGGTTGGCAAGGCCCTTCTGGATTACATCAATGAACTGGGCCCGATTTACGGCAAGGCAGGCCAGATGGCGCTCAGCCGCCTCGATCCGCGGCAGCAGGAACTGGCGGCAGCGTTGCAGCTGGACCGCCTCTACGGCCAGTGGCCCGCTCTCGAGCCCGGCGAGGTCATGGACATCCTCGACCGCGAGGTCCCGGAATGGCGCAAGCACTTGAGACGCATCGATCCGGTACCGCTTGGCGTCGCGTCAATCAGCCAGGCGCACGCGGCGGTCGGCCAGGATGGCAGGGACTGGGTGATCAAGGTCATCAAGCCGGATGCCCATCGCCGTTTGACCACAACGGTTGACGCCATGGAACAGGTTTTGGGTTTGATCGATCCCTTGGCGGTCACGCGTGCCGCGCGGAAGGCAGTCGAGGAGGCGCGCGAGGTCTGTCAGTCGTATCGCGGTGAGCTCTCCCTGCGGCGCGAACTGGACACCATTCAACGAGTCCGCGCGGCCATGAATGATGGCCGCAAGCAGCAACTCTTGCGGGTTCCCGGCGTCATGGAGGAGTGCTCATCCGACCGGGTTCTCGCGGTCGAGCGTTTTCGCGGCACGCTGCTGTCGGATGTGGTCAGCGGACGCGCGACCATCGATCCGGCCCGGAGATCGCTGCTGGCGCGCAAGGTGCTCCAGGATCTTCTCGTGCAGGTTTTTGAGCTGGGCCTTTTCCATGCCGATCCTCACGCGGGCAATTTGATCCTCATGGAAGACGGCACGGTCGGTTTGTTCGACTGGGGGCTCACTGGCGAGTTGCTGCCGTCGGATCGCCGTCACATCGCGGCAGTCTTGCGGTCCGTGATCAGTGTTGACTTTGACGGGCTCGTGGACGCTCTGGCGGGCATCGCCGAGGATGCCGGGCGCGAGGTTGACCGCAAGCAGATCGCCAAGGAACTGCGCGGATTTGCCGATGGCTTGAAACAGGAAAAGAACACCAAAAAGAGCCCGTCACAAAAGAGTTCTTCGCAAAAGAGCCCGTCACAAAAAAGCGCTTCACTGCACCGGCTGTTGGACCAGAGCCTGCGTGCCGCGGACCGTCTGGGCATCCCGGTGCCGTCGGGACTGCTGATGATGGCGAAGACACTCGTTACGGTCGAGGGACTCGCGCGCGGGATCGACCCGGACATCAAGTTGGCTTACGCGGCGACCCCGGTGTTGCTGCGCGTGGCGCGGCCGGGAATCGGGGACTTGATCAAGCTGGCCGGCAAGTTGCCGACGATTTTGCGGCAGTTTTCCAAAATCGTTCTTTTCACGGCGGGGCTGACGGGCCTTGGGGTGATTTCCAGCGCGCTGTTTCCCGGGTACGCGGCGGCCGCGACAGCCATCGTCGGAGACGGTGTCGCGGGTGGCAGCGCGGCGCATCCGGCCGTTTCTTACGACCCGCGCGTCATTTGGAAAATCATGAGCGGCGAAGTCGCCATTGCCGGGCGCAAGTCGGATCTTCCCGGCGCGCAGTCATGGAACATCGCGGAGGAAAATCCGCGCGCGCCAAAAATCCTGGGGCCGGGTCCGGCCGAGTATCGCGGGGCGTGGATGGATGTGCTTGGCGCGCTGATCCAGTCCGGGTCAAATTTGTTTTTCTCGACCCCGCAGTACGCCTGGGGGTATTTGCTGGCGCGAAAGTCGGGCGACGATCCGGCGGATATCATGCTGGCGGCGAAAAGTGGCGCCCGCATGGAGGACGCGGCTGCCTTGGCGTGGCGGGTCGCTCGTGAAACGGGATCCGGTGCGCGCGCGCCATTGCGTCGCGTGTTGATGCTCCTGGGCAACAACGACGTGTGCGCCTCGTCATTTGAGGCCATGACCGCCCCGGCAGAGTTCCGCCATGCGGCGCTGGATGGGTTTCGTGTGTTCAATGAACTTCAGCGCCACGCGTCCACACTGTTGGAAGTTGTGGTGATGCAGCCCCTTCCGATGGTGCAACTAGTTGCCAATGAATCGGTATTGGGCAAGAAAATTGTCGCTTTCGGCGAGGAAACGACGTGTCGCGAGTTGCAATCGCGCATGTTCCTGCCGAAACAGGCCTTGGACCTGGGTGACGGGCCTGAGGCGCGTCAAGTCGCGTTGATCTCCCAGTTCCTGCCGCCGAACCCGGCCCTCTTGTGCCCGACTTTATTCGGCCGTATTCCTGACGCGGGCGATCGTCCGGCGAAGATCGGCAACCGCCTGCGCGCCCTGCGCGACGCGCTGGCAGAGGCGGTCAGCGATGCCACCAAGGAGGCTTCGCGCTCCGGACTTGAGGGCAAGATATCGTTCAAGTTGATCGACGCGTCCGCGGCGATCCAGTGGACCGGCGATGACATTGCCGCCGATTGCTTCCATCTTTCGGCAAAAGGTCAGGAGACCCTGGCCCGCGCGATCATGACGGGGCTATGACGTCTCCATGCGAATGAGCATCACTTCTTCGCCTTGAAGTCCTTCAAGGCGCTCGCCATCTTTTGCTCAAAGGCGAACGTTTCGATTTCCAGTAAATGGCGGTAAACGGAGAGGAGGCGGTTCTTGCCTTCCTCGACGAGGATTCCCGCATGATATCCGAGTTTGCCCGGGCGCATGTTGCACCACATGACACGCCCCTTGGCGGTCATCGGTTTCGGTTTTCCGAGATTCAAGACAATGTCCTCGCCCTCATTCAACTCGAGAGGCAGCCAGATGCCGATCCCGTCCTCCGAGATGTCCCAGATCAGGAACGGCGCGTGGGCGCGGTCCTTGCCGCGCGTCAACACTCCCTTGACCTCGTGGGAGGAAACTTCCGTGCGAACGCTTTTCCGGCGCGTCTTGCGGCGTGCCCTTGGTGTGCGGGACATGACAGCGGCCATGGGGCCCTCCTTTGTCGTCTACGGGCACAGAAGGTTTCGATCGTAACGAAGGTAAAATTGAGTGTTTTTTGGGCGAAATTCAAATTTGGTCGCAAATTCATTAGGTTATGCCACTCACTGGCAGTCCACGCGCACGGCGGCGGGGTGGCTGCGGATCGCTCTTTGACACTTCCGGCAGGGTCTGTTAACACATCTGCCGCTGGGCCACCTTGGCGGAACTGGCAGACGCGCTGGATTCAAAATCCAGTGAGGTTCACCCCTCGTCCGAGTTCGACCCTCGGAGGTGGCACCAGCGAAAAGAATCCGATCTTTTCACCAATTCCCCTCAACCGATCCTTTTGATTTCCTCGTCCATCTTGCCGGTCAAGATCAGGCCGAACATTTTAAAATCAGCAATCAGCGACCAGACGGGATACTGGAACGCCGCCGGCGTGTTTTTCTCGACCGTGAAGTGACCAATCCACGCGAAACCGTAACCGAAGAGCGGCATGAGAGCGAAGCACAGCGGATTCAACGTGGCGACGCCCCACAGGAAACACACGATGACAAGGCCCGTTCCCGTGAAGTGCAGTTTCCGGTTGAACGGGTGGCTGTGGACGCGCACGTAAAAGGGCCAGAACTCGCCAAAATTTTTCATCTTGATACTCCCGTCTGTCCCTTCCATCATCAGGGCGATGATGTCAAATGATAACACCCCGGCGCGGGACATGTCCCGGATGACCTCTGCGGTCGAGCCTGCCATGAGCGGGTTTCACGGACGGCTGTTCCGGCCTGGTGCCGGCTTTTCCGGTGATCCGCGTGGCCGTGTTGTTCTGGTTCACGGACTCAATCTCGCTCCCGTCACGATGGATCCGTTGGCCGAGTGGCTGGCCGCGCAAGGGTTTGTCGTGGCCCGCGTGGCCCTGACCGGTCATCGCGAGAGTTTTCGGGAGCTGGTCCGCGTCCGCCATGAATCCTGGGAATCGGATATCGCGGAAGTTGTCGCGAAGCTGAACCGGCTCGAGTCCGATGCCCGTTCCACACCGCTCTACGGTGTTGGATTCAGCCTCGGTGGGCTGTTGTTGTCGCATCACGTGCGCAAACTGGCAATTCCAACGGGATCATCGGGACCAGGTGAAGACTGGAAAGCCCTTGCCCTGATCGCGCCTGCTTTCCTGCCGCGACTTGGAACTGGTTTTCCCCTCGGTGTCCTGCCGCGGTGGTTGCCGTATTTCAGTTTTACGCCGCGTCGCCTGCGCCGTTGGGTCTTTTGCCCGCACAACGCGTATATCGCCATCGCGGGACTCATGCGCGCGCACATGTCTGCCGTGCAGTCTGCCGCCGGTAACGCCGGTCCGCGCTGCACCGTTATCATCCATCCGCGCGACGAATTGGTACACGCGGGGCGACTGGTTGACCCTGTCTTTGGCAACGGACTGGCGAGCTACGAAGTCCAGTACGTCCGCGACTGGCACCGCCGGTGGACCACCCCCCGCCATTTGATCTGCCATCCCTCCGCGCTGAGTGAGCCGGGTTGGGCCGATCTTTGCTCCCGGATTTCGCTAGCTCTCGGCCGGGTTTGACGGCCGCGGGCGCGACGTTGTCGCCAGAATCCCTGGAGTTCAACCTTGGTCCGCTTGAAAGTCCTCGCGGAAAATTCCACCCTCGCCGTTGTCTACGTCTGTCTCGGCGTATTCTCCTCGTGGGCCTCGCCGACACACGGCTACGCCGACTCCGTATGGTTGCCGGCGGGTCTGGC
>RGVZ01000431.1 GCA_010029825.1 bacterium
CAACGTTGGTCGGTGCGGTGGAGCTGGGTCCGTAACTCGTCCCACCTGTCCCCGTGTAGCTATAGGTGACTGCACCGGTGGAACCTGTGACGTTGAACGTCGGACCCTGAGCCGAGCCACTGTAGGTGCGGCTTGTTGTTCCACTGTTGACGGAGATGGAACTGGTTCCTTTGGTCGTCTGACTAAGGGTGCTGGAGTTGGCCCCGGTGCCACTAGCGTTCGCCGCCCTCACCCTCGCATAATACGTGGTGCCAGGGTTTAGGTCGCTCACCACCTGGCTTGTGCCAGTGACCGTAAGGTCGCTGTAACCGCCAACAAGAGTTGCGAAGTTCGATACGGAGGAGACGTCTAGCCGGTAACCGGTAGCTCCTGTGGTAGCTGGCCAATTTACGGTAAATCCTCCGGTTCCTATACTGGAGGCGGTCGGAGCGGATGGTGCACTCGGCACCGTTAGGACAGCCACTTGGGATCCATAACTGGTACCAATCGCATTAATGGCATAAGCGCGGACGTAATAAGTCGTACCCGAAGAAAGTCCGGACAGGATCGAATTGAAGCTTCCTGTCGTCCCCGCGGCAGTCAACTTGGTGTTGGAGGTCGTGGGATTTTCGGATGTGCCGTAAACGACGCCCCGCTCAGTGATCGTCGTGCCGCCATCCGCAGAGGCGTTGTTCCCGGAGATCGTCGCACCGGTGGATGTAAACGACCCTGCAGTCCCTGTCGCGATAGTCGGAGCCACCGGGACAACGATGCTGAAATCGTCAATGCCTAGTCCGTCGTCGGCACCCGCGACGTCGTTATCAACCCAACGGATCCAGATTGTTCCACCGTTCTCCAAGCTCAAACCGGTTATGCTCGCGCTAACCGTGGTCCGATTGGGAGCGTCATTTCCATTCAAAGGTCCTACATTCCCCGTGCTGATCGGAGCGGTGAACGCCAACCCAGCCACTGTAGTCCACGAGCCTGTAGATAGGGAGGTGGCATCGAGGCTGTATTCCACCGTCAAGGTATCATTTCGACCGGTGTTTCCCAAACGCCACTGCTCGCCAACGTAACTCACCGCCAATGATGTTGCGGTAGATCCTGTATTGTTAACCACCTTGGCACCCCATTTGGTTTGAAGGTTGTTGGACCTTAACCCGCCTAAAGCCCTTTCAGAGCTTCCGGAAGCTCCAAAACTAAAGGTATCGCCAGTATTAGAACTACCGTCAGTTGGAGCATAAGCACCGTCTGCATTGCTACCACTTTCCGATATATACCAACCAGTCGGCAGAACACTGCTTGCCGTGCTTGCAAGCGAGTCAAAATTCTCTGTAACCGGCGTTCCAGCAGCCGTCAGGTTTATTCGGTACGGTGCGGGGATGTTAAAGGCCGAAGAAGTCGCTGCGGTCAAACTCCCCGAGGTAAATGTCATCGTCGCCCCAGCCACCGCTGAATCGCTCGTGGCCTTAAGCCCGCTGAAAGACGCCGTTCCACCAACAGCAGCCACGGTGGTCGTTCCCCCGATCACCCAGGTTCCTTGGACAGCCGCCACCGTCACGCTGGCGGTACTTGTAGTGGCATTCCCATATTGGTCTTGGATCGCCACCACAGGCTGGATAGCCAAGGCCGCGCCGTTTTCCGTCGGCGCCGTCGGTTGCGTGGTGATGACAACCTTGGCTGGCGCGCCCGCGCCGATAGTCTGCGCGATAGACGTGTTACTGAAGCCCGTGGCGATAACTTGAATGTTTTTTGCCCCTGACGACTGCAAAAGAGTGGAGAGAGAAGGCGTGAATGTAATTTTTCCCGAAGATAGGGAATACGCGCTCGAAACCAAAGTCGTCCCTCCGACTGTAATGGATGTGATAGAATTTCTCCACAAGCTGCTTGTCTCGGTGAAGGTAACGTCAAAAGCATTGTCCACGGTTGCACCCGGGGCAGCCGTTAGCGTGGGAGTGGTTCCTTGGGTGATGTTCGCCTGCAGGGTCGGCTGGGTAAGGGTGTAGTTGGAGGAAGGCACGTCATAGGCTCCCGTGCGGGTTAAGGTCTTATTGTTTCCCACACTCGCATCAGGAAATGCCCAGGTCACAGTTCCGGTGACGGAAGGGTTTTCGCCCGAGGCGAGCCCCGAATAGACCGGGGTGCCCGTGACGCTCACGCTGGTGGTTCCATCGTAGACTTTGCTCGAAGCCGACAGTCCGGTAATCGTCAGGGCTTTGGCCGTGACCGATCCGCTGCCAGTGCCGTTAGCAAGAGTGTAGTTCGTTGCCAATCCACCGCCCGTGCCGTTGGCCAAGGTGTAGGTGATCGTCACATTGTTGTACGTTCCCACATTCGCGCTGGAGTAGGCCGC
>RGVZ01000432.1 GCA_010029825.1 bacterium
CCCCCCGTCATCCTGAGCGGAGCGAAGGATCCTCTCTTCCCGTCATCCTGAGCGGAGCGAAGGATCTTCTCTTTACAGTCGAGATTCTTCGGCCTGCGGCCTCAGAATGACGGAGCTGGCGTCATCCTGAGGCGAAGCCGAAGGATCCTCTCTTCCCGTCATCCTGAGGCGAAGCCGAAGGATCTTCTCCTCAAAGAAAGGATTCTTCGCTGCGCTCAGAATGACGGAGCTGACGTCATCCTTCGCTGCGCTCAGAATGACGATGTCAGTGAACGAAGAGTCTGCGGGTCGCGGGATTCGCGATGGCATCCGACCCGCGCAGGGCGTTGAACCCGTTGTGGTCGATGCGCCCATGCCGGCTCTGCCACGCGGCCAGGGCGCCGGCGGTTACCGCCGCCGCCGAGGAACTGCCAAGGACCGATTGCCCGTCGGCGAAAGTCAGTCGCGAAGGTGCCATGATGTCCGGTTTCATCCACAACTGGCCGCGGCCGGTTCCAGACATGGCCGTGTCCCACGCGCCGACGGTGACGACGCTCGGGTTGTCCGCCGGGATCATGATGGAGTTCACCGAACGCGCGTCGAGCACTTGCGCGCCAAACGCGTCGATGGAGAACCTGAATTTCGGCAGGCGCGCGATGGTCGCTGAATTTTTGACTTCAACGCGGGCGTAGTAAGTCCCTTGCGGCAACTGCGCGCGGATCAGTTCGCGCGCGTGGGCCGAGTACTTTTCATCGAGGCCGTGGTCCTCGCCGTCCTGGATCATGCGGCTGGCGGCAATCGGGCGATGGGACGCGTCCTCGATCACCAGGTCAAAATCCTCGCGCGTGCGCCACGTTTTCTCGTCACGGAAGTCGTCCCACGTCAGGACGATCTTCGCGAGGCTCGGGGACGGGATGTGAAACCGGATGTAGCGTTGTTCCCACGCCCCGTCCATCAACGCCTGGTCGGCGGCGGGGTTCGTTGAGGGGTTGTCTCCCGTCGCGTTTTGTTCAATGGCGCGCAACTGGCCTTCCCACGTCGCGAGGCCATAGTTGCCCGCGGCGTTCACCCACAAGATGCCGGCCGATGTCGCCCGGTTGACCTCGCGGTTGATGAAACCGGCGCCGTCAAAGTTGCCGCCGTATTCCCAGACTTGCGCGTAGAGCACCATCGTGACACCGCGCGCGAGGCACTGGTCGATGGCGCGAATGAAATTCGAGTAACCGTTGCTGTTGATCAGGACAATCTCGGCCTCGGGCGCGAATGCGTGCACGACTTCGGCCAGTTTGGTGCCGTGTGCCGTGTCGGCGGAGGCACTGCCTTCGCGGCCCGGGACATAAACGATGGTCGGGGGAAGGCGGCCGGAATCGAGAGAGTTCTTGAGGCCGGAAAACCCGTTGTCGAGGATCGCGATCCTCTGGCCTTGGCCACGGTATCCGGATTGCCGGAGGCGCGAGACCCCGATCGCGGTGGCGAGTTCCTCGAGGTTGCCGATGGCGACGCCGGCGGTTGTGTCACTGCTGGTTGCCGCGTCGGCGAACTGGGGGAGCTCCCGGTCATCGAGACGCAGGAGGGACTCATGGCTCGTTTGGCGACTTGTCTCGTCGCGCAGGTCCGGGTCGCTGCCCGTCTGAAATGGCTTGACCCCGGTGCCGGTCAGCTGGCCGCACGCGGCGGCCAGTTGCAGCACCAGGGTCATCCCAATCACCGGTCTCATGGACCCGTGAATCGCCATCAGTTGTTGACCAGCGCGCACCAGTCAGCGCCTTCGCAAGCGGGGCGCGGGTAAGCGTAGAAGCGGGTCTGGCCGTAGGTTGCCGCGACCGGAGCCTCGTAACCCCAGTAGCCGTTGTCGTTTACGTTGGAGAACGCGCGCGGCTGGAAGGTCGCGAACTGGGTGTTGTTGTAGCTCGGCAGCGTTGCCGGTCCCGGAGGAACGATCGACGGTTGCTCGACGATCATCGGCTGCTCGATCACGACCGGGGCGCCCGGGAGAACCGGGATCTGCTGGGCCGGAACCGCCATGCAACGGCGCGGGTGCAACAAGTGGCCGAGGGCGCCGCAACGTTGCTTGCGCGACTGGAACAGGTTGAAGAAGGGCTTGGATTTGTCGTGCTTGGCGAGGCAGCACTTCTGGACAGGAGCCTGGATTGGCGCCTGGACGACCTTGCCCTGATGAGGGGTCTGGTATGGGGCCTGGACGACTTTACCCTGATACGGTGCCTGAATTGGGGCCTGAACGACTTTGCCGCCTTTTACAGGAGCCTGGATCGGAGCCTGGATCGGGGCCTGGACGACTTTGCCGCCTTTTACAGGAGCCTGGATCGGAGC
>RGVZ01000433.1 GCA_010029825.1 bacterium
CGCGGGGCACGATCCATTACTGGCGATCTGAAGATCAATATGAAGTCGATTTTATCCTGGACGAATCCATCGCCATCGAAGTGAAAGGGACCTCTCGATTAAGCAAAGAGGACTTTAAAGGGATGCGTGCATTACAGGCCGAAAACTCGATGAGATTGCACATCATCGTGAGTAACGAGCCGGTTTCACGGGATGTTGACGGCATTCGAGTCATGCCATGGCAAATTTTTCTGAAGGATCTTTGGTCTGGATCCCTGACGTAATTGCCTCCAATCCGCGTCTGCCTCCACCGCAACCCCATCACCGGGAGCCTTTCGGTGCATTTCAACGTGTTCAAGTTTGAGAACCATTCTGGAACTTGCGGCACCATGGATGGTGGTAGTTACACTTATACGCCGACCAAGATTTGAACACGCGAGTTGGGTTTCCTACACCCGCGACTTGGTAAGTCTGCAAAAAAAACGGCCCTGCCCCGGAATCATGGGGCAGGGCCGTTTTTTTTGTCAATAAACCAAAATTCGAATGGGAGATTTTCACTCGTTGGGCTGAAGAGTCTCACTGAGGTCCTCGACATCGTTGTCTTCGGCTTCCTCTTTGGTCGAAATCACCGTCGTGATTGTCGCGGACCCCATATTGTCACTGTCGATGTTCACGCTTGTCGAAGCCCGGGTGTTGTACTGGTACACCTGACGCAACATGATCTTGTCGAGATTCTGACGAATGGTCGCGCCGTTGGCCGCGTAGTCGGAACTAGCGAATGCGGCGGCCGCGGCATTCGGAACGAACAACTGGTTGCTCATGTCAAACGCCACGGTGACGTCGAGCGTGTTGCCAGTCTCGGTACCCTTCTTGTAAATCTTCTTGCCGGCCTCGATTGATGCCGTGATTCCCAGCGCCGTCGCGTAACTTGCGTTGATCTCCATGCTGCCCCAAGTCACCGAAGGATGATCCGCACCGGCCACGCACGACGACTTGTTGAAGGCATATGAACCCGTCAAACGCAGCGGTGACGCCGGACGTGTTCCTGACATCGGCGTCAGGTTCCCGCTGCTGTCGACCCAGTTGTAATCCGCGTCCTTGCACACCGCGGCCGGTGTGTCCGTGATACAGACCACGATGTCACCCGCGGCGAGGGTGATCCCGTCCGCGTATAGTTTCGTGTACTTGGCCGATTCACCGAGGCCACCTTCGTCGATGCAACCAAGAAATTGCGGATCCTGCGCGGCAGGCATCGTCACCATGGGGATCCGCACATTGAAGTATTTTCCTGCCGCGAGGAACTGGTACTCGAGGGACTGGACACTCATCGTCAGGATGTTGAACTGCGATACACTTCCGTCCTGGATATTGTCGTCCCCGTCCAGAAACACGGGTTTGGACAAATCGAAGTACCCCGTCCGGAAAACACTTTCGAGTCCGTGATATTTGTCGCCCCCGCCGAGTAGACGGGATCCGGCGTTCAACTGGTTGAAATGCCCGCGAATGGCTGACGGCGTGTAGCACTTGCCTTGCGGATTGCCGCCACATACAGCCCCCCCCATCGAAGTGCCGGGCGTGGAGCAATCGCAACCTTCAGTCACGGACGGAGCCAGCGCCTGCGACAGCATGACCGCGTTTGCGGTGGTGACTTTGACGTTGACATTTCCGCCGTTGCCGGACCCGGAACCTGAGCTGCCTTTTTTGCCGTCATTTCCACACGCGACGACTTTGAATGCCACGCAGGTTACCAGTACAATCAGCGCGCCAAGCCTGAACAAGTGACCTTGCCTTCTGAATACAGACATCCTTACTCCTTGTATTCCTGGTTGCCGATATTAAACCACCCATCTGTGAAGCACGTCAAACTTTCCAGTTGATTGGCGTGACGCCGCGGGAATCCAGCCACTCGTTGATCTTCTTGAAATGGCCGCAACCAAAGAATCCGCGATACGCGGAGAGTGGCGAAGGATGAGGCGCCTTCAAGATGAGATGGCGTTTCGTGTCGATCAAACCGGACTTGGCCTGCGCGGGAGAACCCCACAGAACAAAGACCAGTCCGTCACGTTCGCGATTCAGGCATTCAAGGATCTTGTCGGTGAATTGTTCCCAGCCCCGTCCACGGTGGCTCTGGGGTTGCGCGGCCTCCACGGTCAAGACGGTATTCAAAAGAAGTACTCCCTGCCGCGCCCACGAGGTGAGGTCGCCATCCTTTGACGGGGGGATCCCATATTCTGACTGAAGTTCCTTGAAGATGTTCTGCAGGGATGGCGGCGGCACTCCCTTGCGCACGGAAAAACAAAGGCCATGCGCCTGGCCGGGACCGTGATACGG
>RGVZ01000434.1 GCA_010029825.1 bacterium
GAAATTATGCAACCATCGAACTTGGAACCGTCGAGGGCATCGTGCCGTTCGCAAAAGACGCCGAGCGCGGCGGGCTCAAGCTCGACGCTCCGACTCCGCCGAGGTTGCGGATCTCGGAGAAGGATGCGAAAGATGGAGTCAGTTATATTGCCCTCCGGGTCACGACAACGATGGGCGGGCTCGATCCCGAAAACAGCGAAACCGCCGAGGTCGTCCATGTGGGCGAGCTGGCCAGGCGCAAAGAAGAGGAGGGCCTCCAACCGCTCGCGATGCTCAAATGGCGATCTGGGACGCCGGAAGTCTTCCAGATCGTGCATCACAACCTCGGTCATTACTACGTCGTTAAAACCGAGGCCCGAGGCAGCAGGCATTTGTTTTTCGCAAAATGACCTTCGACAACACCATTCCCGCGAGCAAATGGAACCGCATGTGCGATATGCTGGTTCGCAACCAGGTCCTCGGCGGTCGTGTTTTCGCAAGTCAATGGAAGCATCCTTGGAGCGTCACCTGTTCCTACGATGATACGCAGCTTGGCTGGACCGCGTCGATCCTGCCCGGCTTCATCGGTGCGCTGGATCCCTCGGTTTCGGTTGGAGGAAGGTTCGCTCCGGCGAAAACATTGGAGCGACTCGGCCACACTTCAATCTCCGCCAGGTCTCTCCGGCTTGATGCATACCTGACCGAAGGGCCGAGGATGCCGCTCAATTTGTGGCGGGCGATCGGAGCAGACGGCGCGGCGGGAGTTTCGACAACTGGCCAGCCGGCCTACGAGCCTCTCCCGCCTGCGCTGATCGCTCTGGGAGCTAGCCCGCCTCCAACTGCCAGCCTTCCCGGCAACCAAGCGTCCTCTCCGACGGGCGCGGATGTTGGCAGAAAGCGGTTCGTTCGGGCGACCGAATTGGTCATTTTCCAGCGGCGCATCGCGACCAGAACGCAGTGGAGGTTTGGGCAGGGCACCGACGAGACCGCCGCCCAGTTTGATGTATTTTACGAACCTGCTGGCGACGAAAGGCCAACGATCCGGGCCGAACGCAAACCAACACTTCCGCCGCCGGATGATCCGATCGCGACGCTTCTGGGAGCGGCGCAGGATACTGGCATCGATCGACTTCCGCTCGCCACGATCTACGCGATTTCGCCTCCACTCTATGAGGCGGATGAGATGCCCGGTCCTGATTGGGCCATCCATGTGCAATACTACCTCTTTTGGAATTTGTTCCGCGACATCAACGTAGCTCCTCGGCTCGATGAGGCCGACGGTTTGGGAATGCCGCGAGGTTTGGGCCTCGGCGTGGCGGACGTTACCATCAACAACCTCGCAAGCCGGATCAACGACACGAACGATCAGCTTCAGGAGTTTTTGAATGCCAATAAGGTAGAGGCGAAGTATTGGTCGGTATGACAGGACTCGACAAAGGCGCTCGATTGGAGCAAAAGCGAAAAGATGAACGGGCGAAAGTCGAAAAGCCTGCACCGCTCAATCCGCCCTTTCCTTACGCTATTCTACCGTTTATTCTGCCGGACCGTTGACACTTAAAAAGCACAAGCATGGAAGCCCTCCTCTACGGAAACCTCACTAACGGCAGCCTGACCGAAACGATCGGAGGGACTGCATTCGATTGGCCTGTATTGACCGAGGGCGACACGGTCAAATTGGCTCTTCGGTTGGTGGCCCGCGTGGACGAAAGCGAGCTAGAGGTCTACCCAACGGTCAACACGGTCAAGCTCTCGCTTGGCCGCGTAGATGCTCGCCCGACTGCTGGCTCGTTCGCTCTCCGGTTGAGGCCCGCGAATACCAACGACTCCAACGATACCGCCAGTCTAGCCTATAACGTAACGGCGGCTGCGATGCAAACTGCCATCAACGCCATGATCACGGCAGGCTTGGATTGGGATACCGCCACGCCGCCAACTTCTGCAACGGTCGAGTTGGTAGACCAGAGCTACGTCATTCGGTTGTTTCGCAACGGAGCTCCCTTTACCGAGGCCGTTCGTTGGTCTGCTGCGGCAAATACGCTTGAGCCGTCTTCATGGGTCCGCGCCTATTCAATGGGCGGGACTGACGCCAACTGGGAAGTTCGATTGACCCAATCGCCGATCGCCTTCGCGGACATTTGGGCTCGAGTTGCTCCAGATCCGCCTGCAATCGCGTCAATTCGGGAAGGCGGAGAGGATTCCGACGTTTTGTACAATGAGATCCAAAGCCTCACGGTGCCTGCAAACTTCCGTGGAGCTTACTATTTGCAGCGACCGGAAACCTCGGTCAAATCGGGCCTTTTGAGCATC
>RGVZ01000435.1 GCA_010029825.1 bacterium
ATCCCGGCCAATCTGAGCTGGATCAAGAACATCTACCTCGAGCCCCGCAGAAGGAATGCAAGTTGGCGCGGCGAACCCTTCGCCGGATGGATCCACCGGGCCTTTAGAGGATCCCGCAGTCCGGCAGACTTGAGAACGGTAATGGACGCCATCGACGCGGCCACCCAAGGCAACTATGACGGCGTCCGGCGGATGTATCGAGATTACCTGAATCCGCGGACACGGATACACGACCTGAGGCGCATACTCCGTTCGCGACAAGCCATGCTGGCATTTGAGGCGCGATACGGGTCCCTGGGAATGTCCCTCACGCGGACCTTCTGGCTATTTGACAACTTCCTGTCAATCCTGACCATGCTGGCCACGGAGGTTTATCCTGATGGAGCGATCTACCATGCGCAGACACAACTTTATGCTGGACTGGTTGCCGCCATGGCAGCGACGCAAAATGGACGACCCATGGTTCTGACCGAGCACGGGCTGAACATCCGGGACAGCCTCGCTTTCATCACCGACAGCGACCTTCACCCGATCGAGAAGGACGCATGGAAGGCCTGGTTCCGGCATATCGGGCGCATCGTTTACGAGGAGGCAGTATTCACGACTTATCAATTTGAGCGTAACGCCCGGGAGTCCGAGAGTAATGGACTTGATCCTCGATTGACCGATGTCATCGAGTTCACTGGTCCGCGAAACCTCAGTGAAGCCCTCGGAGGCGTCGATATCCTCGTGTTGCCAACGCATACGGACGCGCTTCCCATTGTGTTGCTTGAGGCCATGGCATCATCAGTGCCGGTTGTGGCCACGGATGTCGGCGCGATCATGGAAGTGATCGCAAATCCGGCAGTGAATCCGGCAGACCCGTCCCATTCCGTCGGACCAGCCGGCATCGTCGTCCCACCAAGGATACCAGTCTTGTTGGCAACAGCGATCAAAGACCTTGTGACCGACACGAGACTTTACGATGCCTGCCGTCGGAATGGGCCGGAGCGGATTGAAATCAACCACCGGGCGGACAAGATCATGGCGCAATACCAGGAACTCTACCAGGAGGCCACACGACGCCAGAATACCGGATATTGCGGCAACGATCCGACCCGTCTAGCGAAAGATGCCAGCAACGGCGCGGTAATGCCCGCCGACACGAGCAAAATCAAATTGAATGACTCAAAAGTGATCTCCATGTGATGACGGAGCGCAAACCATATCCCCGCCGCGACACTTCCCGCAAGAAACATGATCGCGGACACAACCGGATGCCAGGATTTCATCGCCATCAACCACACACCGAGCACAAATGACACCGCGCACAATCCAGACGCGTGGATCATGGCTTGATATTGTTGGAGATCACCCGGATACGCGACCATGAAAAAGCCCATCGCGGCCAGCCAACCAAATTGCGTCACCAGCGCCAGCTCCCAAATCACAAGATTCAGCAGAGGGACCATCAACATTCTGGACGCGTTGAAAACAGGCACGCTGCCTTCGCACATCACTTCCGCCGTAACATTCCACAGGCGCGAGAGCGACGGCCCGAGCCGACCGAAATACCATGCGCAAACAACGACTACGGGAATGGCCGCTCCGATAAACACAGCCCCTCCGGGTCCAGCAGGTCCCTGTTCCGCGAACAAGTGTGTCATCGCGACCTTGTCGCCCCAGAACAGCATTCCGGTGACAGTGGCACTGAGTAACGGCCCCGCGCAGAACATTTGAAATCCGTCGCCACGCACACGACGCTCGATGGCAGCATGGCCGCCGGCCTGCCGCGCGACCATCCCCCGGGCAATTCCTGCTACCGGCAACAACGCGGCCATCAGCGGCGGCAAGAGCCACAAGTCTGGCGCCACTGCAAGCGACAGACCGTAAACGCTCCACGCGAACACGAGCGACAGATTTCCCCTGTTACCCCTGTTGGCCGCCATTGCCGCACTGTGGACCAGCACAAGAACAAGGAACAGGTGCGAAGTCGCAAGGACGGGGAAATCGAAACTCGAATCCACCGGATGGAGTCCCGTGGAAACAACCATCGCGAGCATGGCTCCGAGGAGCATCGCCCCCGGAATCCGCATGACCAGGCGCCTTGTGGCCAACACCGGACCGCCCGAGTAAAGGTCATCTCCAAATGCCAGGGAGACTGGCGTCACGACAAGCCAGGAAAGAAAGGGAAACAACGCGCCAAGAAGTATCCACAGTGTCGAAAGAGGAACACCGCTGCCCGTCGCGCACTGCGCCTCCCCACATTGAAGGGCCGCCATGTTGTACGCCATGCAAACC